>JAKAIE010000040.1 GCA_021814475.1 Nitrospirota bacterium | reverse complement strand
CTAGGAAATCCCCCGGCAGCCTTCCGAGCCAGGGGAGCCTACCCGAAAACAAGAGAAGCCCCCCGATCAGAGACAGGACAAGTCCCGCGACCAGGAGAACCCTGCCCAGATATTCAGTGTTGTTTGTTAGCATCCCTGCACTCAGTTCGTATCAATTATGGTTTGCGATCGCTCTTTTTGAAGCGTTCCATCTCAGAATAAATACATCCACAATATTTTTGCCGGTAGAGCCCGAACTCCTTCGACAGTCCCCGCGACAGATGCCAGCCCTTTCGCATGTCCTGCTCCAGGAAGCAGACACCGTGTCTTTCCCCGGCGCTTCTGCCTATAGTGTTTATCATATCAAATTTCTGGTACGGACTTGCAAGCAGCGAGGTGGTGAAGGCAGGGATATTCATCGCCCGGGCGGTCTCGGCAGTCCTGTCCAGCCTCATGGTATAGCAGATTTCACACCTTCCTGCTCCAGTGCCTGCCACAGCCTTCAAAAAAGCGTCGAGCGGGTATTCATCGATGTACTCGATGTCGAGATGCCATATGTCCTGCAGCTGTTTCAGGGCATCGCGCCTGTTCGCATATTCAGTATAAGGTTGGATATTGGGATTGAACCAGAGTCCCAGGATATCCATCCCGTCGAGCAGAAGTTTCTGGAGAGGGTAGATGCTGCAGTTGGCGCAGCAGATATGCATGAGGACCTTCATGGGCAGGTCCGGCTAAAAAAGGTCCCGGGAAGGTGCGGACCTGCCGAGGTGACTGTATGCCGACCGTGTTGCGACACGACCGCGCGGTGTACGGTCGAGAAAGCCCTCCTGCATCAGAAAAGGTTCGTAGACATCCTCGATCGTCTCCCTGTCTTCACGCAGAGAGGCGGCGATCGTCTCTATACCGACAGGACCTCCCGAGAACTTGTCCATAATCGTCACGAGGAGCTGCCTGTCCATATCGTCAAGCCCACGCTCATCGACATGTAAAGAGGTAAGGGCAGTCTTCGCAATCCGGAGATCGATCGACCCGTCCCCGAGCACCTGGGCGAAATCCCTCACCCTCTTGAGAAGACGGTTTGCTATCCGGGGGGTCCCGCGGGAGCGCCGTGCGATCTCGATAGCGGCACTGCCGTCGATGCCGATCTTCATGATCTGGGCCGAACGGACGATGATCTTTGTCAATTCCTCGGGTCCGTAATAACTGAGTCTGTCGATAATCCCGAACCGGTCTCTCAGGGGCGAGGTAAGCAATCCTGTTCGGGTCGTCGCCCCGATCAGCGTGAACTTCGGCAGCGTGATCTTCATCGTGCGTGCATTCGGCCCCTGTCCGATGATGATATCCAGCTGGAAATCCTCCATGGCCGGATAGAGCACCTCTTCGACGATCCGGGGAAGACGGTGAATCTCGTCGATAAACAGGATATCCTTGTCGGCAAGGTTGGTCAGTATCGCCGCAAGGTCGCCGGGTCTTTCGAGCACAGGACCGGATGTCGTCCTGATGTTCACCTTGAGTTCAGAGGCGATGATATGGGACAGAGTCGTCTTCCCGAGTCCCGGAGGACCGCAGAAGAGGGTGTGGTCAAGCGTTTCGCCGCGCTGGCGTGCCGCCTTGATGAAGATCTTGAGATTATCCTTTATATCGTCCTGACCAACAAATTCGTCGAGCGTGGAGGGCCGCAGGTTTACGTCCAGGGATATGTCGTCGACGGATACGTCGGGGCTGATCAGCCTGTCCTGATCTATATCGCTTCTTGTGACGGAATCGTCCTTACGCATTGCCGGTAAGAAGCTTCAAAGTCTCCTTCAGGAGGCTTTCGATATCATTGAACCCCTTCTTGTGGGTTTTTTCGAGATATTCCAGCGCGACATTTCTCTTGTAGCCGAGGTTCACCAGTGCCGATAATGTATCCTCAAAAAGTCTGTCATGACTGCCCTCTGATTTGGGGAGTTTTTCCCTCAGTTCGAGGATGAGTCTGCCGGCGGTCTTCTTCCCGAGTCCGGGGATCCTGCAGAGCATGGCAATATCCTCGCTTTCGATGGCGCGGAGAAACTCATTGTAAGAGATACCGGAGAGGATGTTCAACGCCACCTTCGGTCCTATGCCGGATATCCCGAGCAGCACGAGAAACGTCCGTTTCTCGTCTTCGGACTCGAAGCCGAAGAGTTGCAGGGCGTCTTCCCTGACATGGGTATGTATATGGAGAAATACCTCTCGTCCGTCAGCCGGAAGGTTCGAGAGCGTCGGTATCGTGACGGTCACCGCGTATCCTACTCCATTGACATCGATCAGTACGGCATCGGGTCTGCGGGATACTATTTTGCCTCTGAGAGAACCTATCATCTATATTTTCCTGATTCCACTGCCTGGGTAAATTGTAAGGTATTCATATAACAGAGGGCAAGGGCGAGGGCATCGGCGCTGTCCGGAGAAAGGTTCCCTTTGATGCAGAGGATCATCTTCACCATCTCCTGCACCTGGCTCTTTTCCGCGCGGCCGTATCCGACAATCGCCTTCTTTACCTGAAGGGCGCTGCATTCGTGAAGGGATATCTCTGTAGAGGCTGCAGCAAGGAGAGCGACGCCGCGGGCGTGGCCGAGATGGAGTGCGGCCTTGGCGCTCTTGGCGAAAAAGATTTTTTCTACCACGATATCCGTCGGCCTATAGGTGCCGATGATTTCAGTCAGAGAGTCATAGATGGATCTCAGCCGGTAGTGGAGCGGTCTGGACGCAGGAGGGGCGATCCTCCCCGACGCCTCGTAGCGGGCAGTCCTGCCGTTGCTCGTGATGACGCCATACCCGCAGACGATGCTCCCCGGATCGATGCCGAGAATGGTGAAACAGCCGTTATTTCTTCCTTGGCTGCTCAAAGAGGATTTCTTCGACCATCAGGCAGAGGACATGCCCGAGTGTGATATGGGTCTCCTGAACCCTCGGGGTGTTGTCCGAAGGCACGACAAAGGAATGTGTGACCTTTCCTGCCAGTTTTTCACCCCTTACTCCGGTCAGCAGCACTGTCTTAAGTTTCTTCTTCCTGGCCGCCTCGAGTGCCTTGAGCACGTTCGGTGACGCTCCGCTCGTCGTGATCGCAACGACGAGGTCGCCCTCCATGGCGAGTGCCTTGAGTTGTCGCGCGAAGATCTCAGAAAAATCATAGTCGTTTGCGATGGACGTGATCACGGCCATGTCGGTATTCAGCGCAATAGCAGGCAGTCCGGGCCGTTCCTTCTTGAACCTGTTCACGAATTCCCCTGCGATATGTGACGCGTCCGTTGCGGAGCCGCCGTTGCCAAAAATGATCACCTTTCCGCCGTCGTTGAATGTGGCGGCGATCACCTTTGAAACCTCTACGATCGTATCGATATGGCTCTGGACAAACTTCTCCTTAACGGAGGCGCTGTCGGAGAATTCTTTAAGAATCTTTTCTTTCATAGTAATTCGGGGAAGCGGTATTCATAGGTTATAATAACACCCCCGAGTCTGTCAAATAGGACTGTCAAATGGGTTGCGGACCAGGGGCGCCGGCCCTCAGAGACAGCGCCCGATTGCCTGACAACGGGCGAGGACTTCCGCTCCGGACAGGGCCGATCCGTAAATTCTCACCTCGTCCGCAGATCCGGAAAATGCGCCATAAGAAGAGTCATCCACGCAGAGGGAAGTCGATATGTACACATTTGTTCTCGACGAGACAAGCCCGGTCCTTACCAGGGTGCCGTTAAGGTAGATCCGCGGCTGCTTGTCGGTATAGGTGACGACAATATGGTTCCAGCCGGACAGAGGCGTCAGGGTCGCATCGTAAACCGCCAGGGCGGGCATATAGCTGCCGCTGTGTTCATAAACCGAGATGCCGTTTGTCCCGACAGAAACTCCCATGCCGGCATCAGGTGAGTTATAGTAGTTGGCGCCGAAGAGATACTTTTGCCCGCTGATTCCCCCGATGATTGCAGCACTTTCAGTGTCGATTTCATGGACGGCTGTTACATGGACCATCGCCTCAAGGGTAAAATTGTTTGAAGGCCTGCCCTCTGCGTATGTCCATGAGAGTTTGTCGTCCCCGCTGCAGGAAAGTCCGTTGCCGGTATATCCGGCCGACCAGTAACCTGTGCCGGTGATCCCGCCATTGTTGCCGCCGCTGGAATCCGCAGTGGTTGTCCCTGTTCCCTCGTCGAGATGCCATTGACTGATCAGCTTCGTGGTCGTAAAGGAGGTCTCATCCGAATAAGCGGACCAGACTCCTTTGCTGTCCTGATAACGCACCTTCCAGTAACAGAATGTATTTACCGGCAGGTTTGCGGTAACCACATGGCTTGCAGATCCGGCAACCGTTCCGCT
Source organism: Nitrospirota bacterium (assembly GCA_021814475.1). GTDB lineage: Bacteria > Nitrospirota > Thermodesulfovibrionia > Thermodesulfovibrionales > UBA6898 > PALSA-1316. Next base: position 24,317 of record JAKAIE010000040.1, on the reverse strand, counting down.
GTCGTATATGACATTGGCATCGAAGGAAGCCCCTGTTGCCCTGCTTATGCGCCACTGACTTGCCTTATGAGTATCTCCCGCATCACCGTCAAAAAAGGCCGAGGCGGTCAGGGCGGGCTTCCGGACAATATCCACGGCACCCGGTGCCGGACTGATGTTTAATGGCTTGCCCGGGGTGGCATTGGTAAGCGTGGTAAAGGCCGTCTCGCCTGAATAAGCAGACCAATCGCCCTGGCTGTCCTGATAGCGCACCTTCCAGTAATACGTGGTGCCAAAATTGGCGGTTGCTGACACTGTGTGACTATTGCCCGCGCCAGTGACCCCGCTGTCGTATACCACAGAGGCGTCAAAGGACGCGCCCGATGCGGTACTGACCCTCCACTGGCTGGCCAGGTGTATATCCCCGGCATCGACGTCAGAAAAGGCAGAGGCGATCAGTGTCGGGCTGAGCGCTACCCCCGTAGCCCCGGCATCAGGTGAGGCGTTCACGGGTGTGTTCGGCGGGTTGTTTCCTGTCCCGCCAAGAGTTACAGTGACAGGGTTGGACTCGGGATCGTTGTTGGGTATTGCGAAGCTGTCCGTAAAGGACCCTGGTGCCGCCGGGGAGAAGCGGACGTCAAAGGTACAGAAGGCGCCGGAAGCGAGGGTCCGGGTGGAACAGGTATCGTTTGCCAGAGTGAATGGAGCCGCCAACGGGTTAACGGTTCCTATAGTGCCGATGAGAAGATTTGTATTTGCCGGTCCGGTGTTTGTGATCGTTATTGTTTGTGCTGCACTGTTTCCGGGAACTGCATGCCCGAAAGAAATGTTCTGGGAGCTGACCTGGATATTCGGGGTATGATATGAGATTATGAATTTGCCGAATCCGGCTGCTCCCTTGTCGGTGCTCACGGTCCCTGCCACCGTATTGTCGGATGTCCTGATTGCGGTTATCCATCCTGGGAGAGATGTCGAGCTTGAGGTCCCGGCACTGTTGACTACATAGATGTATCTGCCGTCAGGGGTTGCGGCAATCCCGGCCGGATATGACGCAATCGCCCCGGCGACGTTGATTGTCGCGGCAACAGTGCCCCCCGCTGTTTCAATAACCGTCACAGTGGCGGTGGTGGTATTGGCCACATAGGCGAAATTTCCGTCCGGGGTGAATGCGATACCATAGGGAGTTGTCCCCGCAGCAATTGTCCGTGTCACGGTGTTTGTCGCAGTCTCGATCACGGAAACCGTATTTGAGCTGTAATTGGTGACCAAGACAGTAAGGCCGTCAGGAGAGACCGCAACGCCGAACGGGGCGGTTCCCACTGGCACTGTCTTCACGACGGCGTTGTCAGCGGTGCGGATTACAGAGACCGTGTTGCTGCCGGTGTTCGCCACGTACACATACCCATTGTCCGGGGTGACGTCAACGCCGCGAGGAGACGAATCAACGGTTATTGTGGCAGTAACCGTATGGGCGGCCCTGTCGATGACGCTGACGGTGTTGTCAACCGCGTTTGTCACATAAAGGCGCTTGCCGTCCGGCGATGCGACTATCCCCGCTGGCCCCCTGCCCACATTTATTTTGCCGGCTGAGGAAAAGGTCCAGGTGTTCTTTGCCGGGATATGCCATACCTGGCCATATCCCGATGCAGTGATGTAGATCCTGGAATCGGTTGCAGCAACCCCGAACGGGCTCGAATTGCTGTTGAGCACGCCATCCCAGACCGCTGCATTACCGAAGTTTGCACCGCTCAGGCCGCCTGTCACCGCATTGGCGCCGAGGTAAATCGCGGAGACGGTGTTGGCGTTTGTGCAGACCGGAAACCGGCAGACCGAATCCGGATCCTTATAAAAGCTGTTGGTGACATAGGCCAGGTACGTTTCAAAGCCATGGCCGGTCAATGTGAGGGTTGCGGGATTTTCATCGGGGTCATTGCTGGCTATGCTGAGGTATGCCTCGTAAGCGACGCCGGCAGAAGGGGCGCATTTGAGAGTGATATAACAGATATCTGCCGGATTCAGTGTGCCGCAGGTAGTGTTTTCAACAGTAAACGGTCCGGCCGGCAGGGAGATGGTGCCGATATTCAGAATTGCCGAGCCGTCATTGCGGATATACAGTGTTTTCGACAAAAAACCACCATGGTAGTCCAGATACCCAAAATCCAGGGCTGTCACCGGGGGCGCGCTTGAGGAATTCTGGTCTGTCAGGGTTATGTCAGGAGCTGGAGCGGTGCCCGTGCCGGTGACCGTAACGGTAAACGGACTCTTGCCCGGATCATTGGAGGAGATAGAGACTGAACCTGTGTATACGGTCTGGGCGGTCGGTGTGAACTGGACATAAATAGTACAGGTGCTGCCGGTCGCCATCCCTGTTGCCCCGTAGTTGTCGCAGGTGCTCGTCGCAAGGTCGACGGAAAAAGGCGCAGCAGCGGTAATGTTTCCGAAGACCAGATTCCCCACCCCGTTATTCCTGACGGTGAGGATTCTGCTCGCCGTGGTATTTACCACCTGGTTTCCGAATGGCAGCAGGGAGTCATCTGCCGGAGCAACCGCATCTGTAACTGCGATGTCGGGGTCGGTGCCGGTGCCTTTCAGTGTGACCCTGACGACTTGTTCATTGGGGTCGTTGCTGGGGATGTCGAAGGTATCATATACCGCGCCTGCTGCAGTCGGGGAATATCTGACCCCTATCGTGCAGGCAGCGGCAGGGACGAGCGTTTGGCTGCTGCAGGTATTGGATGTGATCGAAAAGGGTGCGCTTACGGGGTCCTGAACAGCTATACTGCCGAGCACCAGGTTCGCGGTGCCGGTATTTGTGACTGTAATTGTCTGAACCGTTGACACCTGTGCCACTGTCACATTCCCAAAATTTACACCATGATCTCCGGCAGGGGCCGAGGTGTCGGTCAGGGAGATATCGGGCTGGTCCAGATTCGGATCATTGGACTGGATACAATTACCATAACTGTAAGGTGAGCGGGCAACAGCTACCGCTCCGTCCGGAACATTATAGTCCGTACGGACAACCATGACCTGGTCTGCTGCAGGGACAGTGATATAGAGGCGCTTGCCGTCAGGGGTTATGGAGATGCTTCCAAGATTTCCGCTTGAGGGCATGACTTCTATCGTCATCGAAACAGTACCCGAGGCGGTCTCGATGACGCTGATCGTATTGTCCGATTCATTGACAACGTACAGCTTCGCTCCATCCGGAGAGGCAACGATGCCTTTGGGCCCGGGGCCGACACCGATCGTACCCGTCACGGTGAAATCCGAGGTGCGGATGACCGAAACGGTGCCTCCCGTGTTATTGACGATATACGCCTTTGAACTGTCCGGAGAGAAGGCTATCCCATAAGGAGAGTCAAGAGTAAGAGTCGCGGCCACTGACATGTCCAGTGTCCGCAGAACCGAGACATAATGTGCGCCGCCCGTTATGTTTATCGGGACATAGATATATGCCCCGTCAGGGGATACGGCAAGGCCCGATATGTACAGGTAATAGACTCTGTCCAAAGGCGTCTGGGAAATCACGGTGTTGTTAGCAGTGTCTATGACAGCAACGTAATTGGCATAGACATCCGAATCGGAAGAAATAATGGAATAGACATAAGCGCCGCCTTGAGAGGTGGCCTCATGCATGGAACTTGTTGTCGCGCTCAATGTGACACTCTGCGCAACCAGACTTGGATTGTAGATCCTCAGAATGTCGCTGCCGGAATAGTTGGTATATATTTTTGACCCGTCCGGGGTGACCGCCACATAGGTATGTTTGTGGTTGGTGGTCGTGGGCAGGGTCTGTACAACCTGGTTATCAAAGGTGCGTATCTTTGTGACGGCACCGACGTAACTGTTTAAGGCGTTCCCCTGACTCATGACATATGCATAGACAGGGAGCAGAGCAGTACCGCTTACATTGACGATTACAGGATTTTCATCCGGGTCATCGCTCGGAATATCGAAATGGTCGCTGAAGGTTCCTTTGGCAACAGGGGCAAAATGCACATTAAAGGTGCAGGCTGCGCCTGGTATCAGCTTCAATCCGGGAGTACAGGTATTATTGATGATCGAAAAAGGAGCTGCAAGGGGATCTGCTGACGCGATGGTGCCGAGGGTCAGGTCTGTCACACCGTTATTGGTGATCGTTACCGTCTGATCTGTTGCTGAGGAGACCAGTTGTTCACCGAACGGTAGCGAAAGATCCTCAACCGGGACTACTGAATCGGTCACGGTAATATCAGGCCCGACGGCAGTAGCAATGCCGCTGAGATTTATGGTCGCAGGGCTGGAGGGGTCATTGCCGGACAGATCGAAGCTGTCGGTAAACACTCCCGTGCCCGCAGGGGCAAACCTCACCGCGAAGGTACATGCAGCCGCCGGCGCCAGGGTCCGGCCGGAACAGGTATCGTTGACGATCGAAAAAGGCGTTGTCAGGGGGTTGCCGGATGAAATAACACCAAGGACCAGATCAGCCCGGCCGGCGTTTCTGACCGTGAGGGTCAGATCTTTCTGTGTGGTGGCAACGACGCTTCCGAAATCCACATTCTTATCGCTTGCATCTCCCGTTGGATCGATGATCCGGGTAAGGGGGCCCGAGATGCCGAAACTGTACTTGTGGCTGTGGCAGTTCATGCATGATTTACCTGACTCCCCCTGATGGTGGTTATTCGGGTGTGCGGTATCCGGATGCGAAGCACCCGACTGGGAATGACAGGTGCCGCATACACCTGAACCTGGCACTGCATCCGGCGCCAGATCCCTGAAATCCGTATCGGTCGACTCAAAGCCCGCGACAGCCACCGGGTTGCCGGCGCCTCCGACCCTTCCGTTGAGAGTCGGCCTGACCATCGCCAGTTTGCCGGTGCCATGGCTATCATGGCAGTCGGCGCATTGATACCCCGGGCTGACGCGATAATTCCCCTTATCGCCATAAGCGGGAAAGGCAGAGGCTGAAGCCGTGTTGTAGGAATCGGAGATCGCACCGGAATGCACAGATGCCTCGCTGAGGGCGTCCTTGCCAAGTGCGCCGCCAAGCGCCTGTCCCGGCTTGTGGCAGTCGAGACATACTTCGGTTGATGCCGAAGTATAGTCAAGCCCGTCGTCCGGTACGGACCTGAACCTCAGCCCGGTTCCGGGCACGTGATCAATGTGTTTGCTGTCCTGATCATGACAGATTGTGCAGGCATAACCCGGTCCGGCATTGTTCGTGGCGTTAAAGGTGCCTGACTTTCCGTGTCCCGTAATGTAGTAGGAGTCCTTTGCAGGGGCATTAACGCCTGTGCCGTCCACTTTGCTGTTGCCAGGTGTAGCGCTGTTGTGGCAATAACTGCAGTCCGAGATCCTGTGACGGCTCGTCGAGACATTGAGCGGCCAATTTGTCTTTGCCTCGGCAATACCTGCTGCAGTGCCGTGGCATCTGTCGCATGCCGTAGTGTTGGCCAGTGTGCCGTCATCTGCGCCTGTCAGGCTTACCCGTCCATCCGCGTGCAGAGGACCGCCGCCGCCCGAGGCATGGCAGGTACCGCAGCTGTATTGATCCAGTTGCGGTCCGTTTTTGTAGGACGTGCCGGCTCCGTCCAGATGGGCGATGTGTGACTTGTTCGTTGTGCCCGAGAAGTTGGAGCCGAACTTATGACAGTAGTAGCAATTACCCCCGCCATCCACATCGGTGACGCCCCAGGTGAACGTATAGTTGTTTCCAGTGTTGGTCTGAAATCCGCCGTGGCAATATACATCTTTGCAGGTGCTGCCGGTTGTGGTGCCGGGCAGGCCGTCGGTGTATGTCGCCGTTATCCCTGTCCGGTAAGGAAGGCTGGCGTTCACATGCACCGGATAATTTCCATCCTGGTCTATATTGAGCACCTTGTTCGCGTGACGGGGATCGGTTCCTTTTGTTTCAGGATCCACCACATTGACCTCCGCATGGCATCCTGTACAGTCCACACTCCAGCTATAGGTCGAATTCGCGTGGCGTCCGTGACTGTTGCGGCCGCCGTCAGCCGCTCCAGTTGTAGTATGGCAGGCCGTGCAGGTGGTGATGACGCTGCCCCAGGCAGGAATGTTGTTTGTGCTGGAAGCAACGCCCTTGCCCGTGAACTTGTTGTCCGGGTTGTGGCAGGTCAGGTTCGCGCACGTCGAAAGTGCAGAAGACCCGTTGCGCGTAAAAACAGGCAGACCGAGGACCGTCCCGTTATTTGTGTCGGAATTGAACCCGTTTGGATCAAACCCTATATCAACAAGACTGCGGTCATAATCGAGGAGAAACCGGGAAGGATTCGAGGCGATATTGGACGGATTATGGCTGTTTCCGAAATGACATTCCTTGCATGCATATTTCAGTGTCGTGACATGGATTTTATGCGCGTTTGTCGGGGGAGGGTATTCGTGACATCCATTACAGGCCGGCCTGAATCCCAGCGCATGAGGATGGCATGTCGTGCATGTCGCGCCGGCATTATGCGTCGCATCGCCGCTGCCGGCAGCGTTGTAGTGCGCTGTCAGGGAATGGCATACAGCGCAGAGGCTCGTGGCCATATTGCCGGCATCGGCCGGTCCATGTGTACCTCCGGGTCTGAACATCCGGACACTGCCACCGACTGCGGTCCCGCCGGGATTGGTATAACTGATGATATCGTTTACATTCTTCGAATAGACTATCTGTGCTGTTTTGCCGGGGGAGGCATAGGCGGCATTTACTTTTCCTGCGATATCGATAGCCGTCTGTCCGAGCGTGGCGCTCATGATTTTATATGAGAACATCCTGTATGCGGTATTCGGCACAAGATAATACCCCTTGTATTCTGCCGGGAGACCTGAGCCGCTGAGGGTCAGCGTAGTCGTATTTCCGGCCTCGTTGTAACTGCCTAACGACACGACAGTCACCGCCGGGGTTGCAGGAAGCAGATAGGCCGCCGTCCCGTAGACCCTCGACTGCCTCTGGTAATGCGGGTTATGGCAATGAACGCACTCTGCAGTGAATCCGCCCTCCGCATCCCATTTTGCGCTCTGCGTCGTCGACGACGAATGTGTGGCAACAGCGACTGCGGCGACGCCGTCGTGGCACTGCATGCATTTTCTGTTGCTGAGGGTGTCGTCGACGCCTCCGGAGGGAGCAAGCCATCGCGGCGCCACGGACCCTGCAGTCAGGTGACAGTTGTCGCATGAAATATTATGTCCGGAGGTTGTGTCGTGGGGCTGATCAAGTGCCCATAGGACGAGAGGCATTACCAACAGGAGGGCTGCTACCGCCGCAGAAGACAGTATTTTACAACCGAATATCTTTCCCACTATACCCTCCAGGATATCTCTGTATTTCTGGCTTTTTATCACAAAATGGGCCGGGATGCAACGTTTACTTTCTATCAAATAAATGCAGTGCCAATAAAATAAACACGGCCCGGGACAGGATGCCGGCCTGAGGGATCTTCCGGGGGGGCGATAGGAACAACAGCAGATTTGTAACCAGTGCCAAAATTGGTGTAATATTTTCTATGAAAACATATGATGATGCGGTTACATTTCATGGTCATTCGTGTCCCGGTCTTGCGATAGGGTACAGGGTTTCGCTGCGGGTGTTGAAGGAATTCGGGGGGAAATCTGCCGAGGATGAGGAAGTGGTAGCGATTGTCGAAAACAGTTCCTGCGCGGTCGATGCGGTGCAGGTGCTGACTGGCTGCACTTTTGGCAAGGGCAATCTCATCTACAGGGATTATGGCAAGCAAGTCTATACCTTTATGAAGCGGTCTTCTGGGGAGAGCATCCGGATTGCGGTGAACCTCAGGAAACTGCCTGAGTCGGCGGAAGACAAGAAGATGTGGGGCAGGTATATTAAGGGTGATCGGACGAAGACCGTCCTGAAACACGTGCATGACCGCAGGGCGGCAAAGCTCAGGTATATCCTGGAGTCTGCCGATAAAGAACTGATGAGGGTCCGGAAGGTCAATATCATGCTCCCCCCCGAGGCCCACATTTACAAAAGCCTGACCTGCGAACTCTGCAAGGAGCAGATGATGGAGCCGAGGGCCAGGATCATGGATGGAATGACGATCTGCCTTCCCTGCTTCGAGAGGCTCGGATCATGAAGGAGATCATCAGGAAGGCCGAAGTGCTAATCGACGCACTACCCTATATTACGAATTTTGCGGGCAAGACGTTCGTGATCAAATACGGAGGCGCAGCCCAGACCAGAAACGACCTGAAGGATTCTTTTGCCAAAGATGTCGTGATGCTGAACTATATCGGCATCAGGACGGTGATTGTGCACGGGGGCGGCCCCAGAATCTCCGCGACGATGGAGAAGATGGGCAAAAAACCTGAATTTATCCAGGGCCAGCGTGTTACCGACCAGGAGACCATGGACATCGTGGAGATGGTCCTGGGAGGTCTTATCAACAAGGAGATCGTCTCTCTGATCAGCCGGAACGGGGGCAAGGCCGTGGGGCTGAGCGGCAAAGACGGAAATCTCATCAATGCCCGGAAAAAGGCGATCAGGAAGGTGACCCCCGAAACGGGCGTGAGCGAGATCATCGATCTGGGGCTCGTCGGCGAGGTGACCTCGATCTCTCCCGGCATTATCGAGGGGCTCGACAGGGAAGGGTTCATCCCCGTGATCGCTCCGATAGGCGTTGGCCCGTCCGGCGAGACTCTGAATATCAACGCCGATTTTGTTGCCGCGGCTATCGCCGCTGCCCTGAAGGCGGAAAAGCTGATCCTCCTGACGGACGTCCCGGGGCTTCTAGACAAGAAAGGGACTATCCTTTCGACCCTGAAGAAAAGTCAGATCCCCAGGCTGGTCAAGGACGGCACGATCAGTGGGGGAATGCTTCCGAAGGTGCAGTCCTGCATCAACGTCCTTGAAAGCGGCGTAAGCAAGACGCATATTATCGACGGCAGGGTTCCCCATTGCCTGCTTCTTGAGATTTTCACTAAAGAGGGAATAGGGACAGAGATCGTTCTGTAAGGGAAAGGCTGCTGCCTGTCCGCGCCGGCAGAAAGGCTTTTTACTAGAATACTCCCCTGCGCACGCGGTATCCCTTATAACTCAGGATGACACCGTCTGAGGTAATCTGTTGAAGTATGAGGCCGCCTGTAATGACCTGTCCCTCACGCATTGTTTTGCCGTTTATCAGGACGAGCCTCGCTGAGGGGTCAGAGGAATAAGAGTGGCCGGAAATGACAATATCAGGAAGGTCCTGCCGGACCGAAGGGGGGAGGTCGGCCAGGCTGTATACTTTGCGATCTTCCCGGACCATGTCGGCGGGCCTTATTACCGCTTCTGAAGGGGCAGGCATTGGGTTCCGCGTGTTTTCCTTTCTCTCTGAAACAATACCCTGCTTGTCGTCTTTCTTCCGTCTCGCGATGTCATCTTCTGCGCGCAGAGGACCTTTCACGGAAGGCGTGAAAGAAGTTTGTGGACTAGGCGTGCCTGCGACGATGACAGTCGGCTTTGTCTGGTCCCACGGATGCAGCCACCACAAAATAATCCCGGCGTTGATCAGCAGGGCTGCAACGAGCAGATGCGGTAGAAAGCGCCGCATGCGCGGACGTGCTGCATTGTGATCAGGGTCGTGCAGAAGGCCTGGCAGTTCACTTTCCGGGCGATTTTCTTCGAGCTTTTTAAGGGCCTCAAGGATGTACGACATTTTCTGTTTCACTCCCGTCATTTTTTGATTTTTCTGCAGCAGAGTTCTGTCTTTCGCCTCCGGCGCTGACTGCCTTTATCCCGGATACGCTTTCTCCTGAGGCGGCCTGATCCTGTTGCCCACTTAACTGGGCGGATACTCCGCCCCCGCGACGATCCCGGTCCTCGGGACTGACAGAAGACCGTACTCCCGTGAGGCCAGATTCACTATCGTTCACCGGAGCGGAGCTGCGCGGAGCCGGCATTGACAGGAGCGGGAAAAAATCGGCGGGTCTCCATCGCGGGTCGACGGGGCTGCTTTTTTCCAGAGTTGCGCTTCCGGCCGTTACTTCAGTGACTGAAGCAGCTTTGGAGTTATAGGATACCCAGGAAAGCCAGGCTGCGCAGGCTGCAAGAATAATGCCCGCCGCGCCCCATTTGAATATCTGCCCTCTTGGCCTTCCGCCCTGTTCCACGGACACTTCGGCCGCAGCACTTATCAGGGTGTTTCTGTCGACGACGTCCTTGCCCTGAACAAATGCGCCCAGAAGCGCCCTGTCGCAAATCACATTTATCACCCTGGGTATGCCGCTGCTCAACCGAAAGAGTTTCGGCATCAGCGAGACAGGGAAAAGCCTGTCTTTACGGCCCGCAACTGCGATACGATGAGCGACGTATGCAGTTATCTCGTTAGCGGACAACGGTCCGAGATGATATAGCGCGGTGATCCTCTGCGCAAGCTGCCGCAATTCAGGACGGCCGATCATATCGCGCAGTTCGGGCTGGCCCAGGAGCATGATCTGAAGCAGCTTCCGCCGGCCGGTTTCGAGGTTCGTGAGCAGCCTGAGCTGTTCGAGTACCTCGGGGCTCAGGTTCTGGGCCTCCTCTATGATCAGCACAGCCCTCTTGCCTGACCTGTATACTGACAGCAGGTATTCGTTGATCCTGTCGACAAAGGCCTTGATGCTGGTGTTCCCTTTTGGGTAATCGATACGAAACTCGTCGCAGACCGAGGCAAGAAGCTCTTCGACGCTCAACCTGGGGTTAAGGATAAAGGCGGTCTCTATATCCTGGGGCATTTGTTCAAGGAGGATGCGGCAGATTGTCGTCTTCCCTGTCCCCACTTCGCCTGTGAGCATTACGAAGCCGGCGTCGTTTTTAATCCCGTAAAGCAGGTGAGCCAGTGCTTCGCGGTGTCCTTTGCTCATGTAGAGATAGCGGGGGTCAGGAACTATCGAAAAAGGAGTTTCCCTAAGTCCGAAATGTTCGAGATACATTATGCATTCCCTATTCGATAAGTCTGTTCTGGATGACGTAGTGGGTGAGGGCGGCGTTGGTCTTCATCCTCATTTTCTCCAGGATGCGTGTCCTGTAGGTGCTGATCGTCTTGACGCTCAGGTTCAGTTCATTCCCGATTTCCTTGACCGCCTTACCGGAGGCGATCAGGCACATCACCTGGAATTCCCGGTCAGAAAGGGTTTCATGCAGCGGCGTGTCCTCGCCATGTTCAAGATAGACCGCGAGTTTTTCAGCAAGCGAGGGGCCGAGATATTTTCTGCCCGAGGAGATCTTTCTGATCGCCAGGATGAGTTCCTCTGCAGCGCTGTCCTTCGTGAGGTAGCCGGCCGCCCCGGCCCTGAGTGCCCGCATGGCATATTGCTCCTCTGAGTACATGCTCAGGATGAGCACCGGTACTCCGGGATGTTCCGCCTTCAGTTGTCTCAAGACGTCAAGCCCGTTTCTGCCTGGCATTGATATGTCGAGCAGAACCACATTGAAGTCCTGCCGGGCAACTTTGTCCAGCGCCTCGAGCCCATTTGTCGCCTCATCGGCAACCATCATGTCGGAGGTTTCGGCGAGGATCTGCTTGAGACCTTCACGGACGATAGTATGGTCATCGGCGATAAGAATGCGTATCATTTCTCAGTATACCATTACGGGCAACATTATAAAGGTTCCCCCGGTGACGGTCATGTCGCCATGGGGATGACAACCCTGACGGTGGTCCCCTTGCCCCCTGCCGCGGTAATTGCCACTGTGCCGCCCAGAAAGGTCACCCGCTCCCTCATGCCGATTAGCCCTATAGAAGTTGGGCTTGTGATCTGCTTCTTCGAGATGCCGCGGCCGTTGTCTTTCACGGTGAAGACCAGTCCGCGAGTCATTCTCACAAGAGAGACCGCAACTTTCGTGGCGCCCGCGTGGCGGACGACGTTCGTGAGAGTCTCCTGGAAGATCCTGAAGATTGCGGTTGATATCTCCCGTTCCAGGACGATATCCTCGGGCTTGATCCTGATCTCGCATCTTATCCCGTGTCGCTGTTGGAATTCCTCGGCCTGCCATTCCAGGGCCGCGGTGAGCCCGAGATCGTCCAGAAGGCCGGGACGCAGTTCTGCCGCGATCCTCTTGACGGTCTGGATGTTCAGGTCGATCAGGTGCGACATTTCCCTCGCCTTCTCAAAAAGGGGCCTCTGGTCTTTTGTCAGTCTCTTTGCAAGCCACGCAAGATCTATCTTCAGGGCGGTGAGGGATTGCCCCAGTTCATCGTGGATCTCCCTTGAAATCCTGGTTCTCTCCTCTTCCCTGACCGAGCGCAGATGCGCAAGCAGCACCCGGAGCTGTTCCTGTGACCGGCTCAGTTCCTCTTCCGCCTTCTTCCTCTCCGTGATATCCTGGGCTATGCCGAGGATTAGGTGGGGCTGGCCTCCCGAAGTTTCCCTGAACAGGACGTCCCTGCTCAGAAACCAGCGCCACTCGCCCGAGACATTTTTCATGCGGTATTCGGATTCCAGTATATCCTTGTAACTGGCGAACGCGAAACGCTCCTTCATCCTGTCAAAGACACGCGCGTCGTCGGGGTGGAGCACAGCCTGGAAAAAGAAATTCCCCATCCGGCGGACCTGGTCGGGCGGATACCCGAGGATGCTCCCCACCCTGGGGTTTATGTAAATACTGCGGTTCGTGATTACATCGTATATATAGAGCAGATTCGGGGTTGCGTCCGTAATCCTGCTGACGAAGCGCTGGCTCTCGACCAGTTCCTTTTCCATCTGGATCCGGCGCATGATCTCGGCCCTAAGGTCGCGGTTTACCCTCTGGATTTGCTGCGTTCTCTCCGAGATCATCCTGTCAAGGTAATTCCTGTATTCGCCCAGCTCCTCGGTGACCCCGGTCTTCAGCTGTCTCTCGTGTGCCAGCGCCTGCCGTGCTTCTTCCAGTTCCGCCCTCAGTGAAGAGACCGCGGCCTCAAGTTCGCGAATACGAATCTTCTCGCTCTTGCGGGATGGGCCGTTGATGGGCAATATCCTCTTCATCATGGCCTTTCGCTGATCAGGGATTCCTGTTAAGACGGAGACCCGTAATTTCGACACCGGGTCCCTCAAGCCGCGGCCCTACGGCGTGGACGCGATAGTCGCGCTCATCCGGAGATGCGTCGTGGTCGATGAATGCGGGAGTCTGCGGTTGGCCGATGAGCCGATAGTCACCGTCTCGTGTCCTGCGGTAGACCCTGAACCCCGAGACCCATGTTTCTGAAGGCTCATCCCATGAAAGGTACATACGGTTTTCAGATGAGAAGATCCGTAAACCCCGGACCGGACCAGGGACGAATAAATCGGGATCAACAATGATCTCTTCCGAAGCAGGGCCCTCGTTTCTTGTGGCCTTGTCCGTCAGTGCCCTGACGGTATACCGGACAGACCTGCTGCGATCGAAAGTGTCAATGAACAACGGGGAGGACAACGGCTCCGCGTTCACGGGAGTGAGACCGTATGGTCCCGGTGTTGTGGTTTTATAGACATTATAGAGAAGCCCCTTTCCTGCTTCCTGCCACCGCAGCTGCACGGAGGAATCATTTACCCTGAAGGAGACACCATGCGGGGGAAAGGGAACGGCGCCGGCATCAATAACAGCGACATTCGAATCGTTGCTGAAAACGCCCCTCTGGTTCTGAGCAATGACCTTGTATCGGTATTTCCTGCCAGCCGCGACTGCGTCGTCGACGAAGGTCCGCTCACTGCTTTTGGTCGCGCCGATCCCGACAAAACCTTCCCCTGAGGAGCGGAGTATCAGTATGCGCGCCACGGTGAATTCCTTGTCCTTCGGATAAGACCAGCGGAGATATATGTTGCTTTCGCGATCGAAGACGCTCAGCTCGGCGGGAGCCGCAGGCTTCTCATACGATTTCAGAGAAGGCGCGCCCTTCTTGCCGCACCCGGCGAACAGCAGGACGATGCCGATAGTAAAGAGGACAAGAAGGCGGGAAGGCGCAGGGGCAGTCATTTCCTTTTCAACGCCCTGCGGTAATGCCGTATCTGACGCTTCACTTCAGCCGGAGAGGTACCCCCGAAGGAATTGCGCGCCTTCACGGATTCGGACGGATCGAGGGCGCCGAAGATGTCCCGGGCAATCACTGGCGAAAAAGACCTCAGCTCAGGGAGATCCAACTGTTCGAGCCCGACATTCCTGTCGATGCAATGGCGGACGATCCTGCCCGTAATCTCATGAGCCTCACGGAACGGCACGCCTTTTCTGACCAGATATTCCGCAAGGTCAGTGGCAGTCGAATAGCCCTTTCCCGCGGTTTTCTTCATCCGTTCGGTGTTGAAGGTTATCTCGGGCAGCATCTCGCCAAGGATGGCGAGGCAGGCGGTCACGGTGTCTACAGTGTCGAAGACCGGGAGCTTGTCCTCCTGCATGTCGCGGTTATAGGCCAGCGGCAGGCCCTTCATGAGGGTCAGGAGTGAGATGAGGTTTCCGTAGATCCTTCCGGTCTTCCCGCGGATCAGTTCCGCCACATCCGGATTCTTCTTCTGGGGCATGATGCTCGAACCGGTCGTGAACCTGTCGGAGATTTCAATGAATCTGAACTCCTCGGTGGACCAGAGGACCAGTTCCTCTGCCAAACGTGAAAGGTGCATTATCAGTATGGCCGAGGCGGCAAGGAACTCTAAGGCAAAGTCCCGGTCGGAAACGGCGTCGATGCTGTTCATCGCCATGGAGCCAAACCCGAGTTCCCTGGCGACAGAGTCCCGGTCGGTCGGCAGGGAAGTGCCGGCGAGGGCGCATGCGCCGAGAGGCATCACGTCCATCCTCCTGAGGCAGTCGCTGAAACGGCCGCGGTCCCTGTCGAACATCGCCACATACGCCATCAGGTGGTGGGACAGCAGCACGGGTTGTGCCCTCTGCAGATGCGTGTAGCCGGGCATGATGTCGGAGATATGTCTTTCCGCGATCAGCAGCATTGCCTCTTCGAGCGTGCCGATCAGTCCGGAGATCGTCCGGATCTCGTCCGTCAGGTACAGTCTCAGGTCGACTGCGACCTGGTCGTTCCGGGATCTGGCTGTATGCACCTTCTTGCCGGCCTCGCCGACCCTGGAGGTGAGGTTCGCCTCTATGTTCATATGAATATCTTCGAGGTCTCTGCGGAAGGTGAACGATCCCCCGGCGATTTCCGCGGATATCTCGTTCAAGCCCCTGATGATCGTCGCGGCTTCCTTCGGGGTGATGATACGCTGCCTGGCCAGCATCCGCGCATGGGCGATGCTCCCCCTGATGTCATGCCGCCATAACCTTTTGTCGAATGAGATCGACTCGGTGAACGACTCGACGGATGCGGACGTATGCTCTCTGAACCTCCCGCCCCACGCCTTGCTTACGGGCCCGTTCACAGGCTTTTTCACAGGCTTTTTCACGCGTGCTACCTCCGGTCCGGTGTATAATAGAGTAATGGCTATTATGATAAATCAGTCACTGAGGCAATTGCAAAGCCAGATGGAAACGGTTCTGCAGGGCAAAGGCGGCGTGATACGGATGGCGATCGTTGCCCTCCTGGGGAGGGGGCATCTCCTGATCGAGGACATCCCGGGAGTCGGAAAGACAACCCTGGCATCGGCCCTGGCCAGATCGATGGACTGCTCCTTCAGGAGGATTCAGTTTACGAGCGACCTTCTGCCTACCGATATCCTGGGCGTGACGATCTTCAACCAGGAGACTAAGGAGTTCGAGTTCCGGCAGGGGCCGGTCTTTTCAAATATTGTCCTTGCGGACGAGATCAACAGGACCAACCCGAAGACCCAATCGGCCCTTCTCGAGGCGATGAGCGAGCACCGGATCACGACCGAGAGAACCACGCTTGTTCTGCCTGAACCCTTCATGGTTATCGCGACACAGAACCCTGTCGAATATCATGGGACGTTCCCGCTTCCTGAAAGCCAACTGGACCGTTTTATGCTGCATATCACGATAGGCTACCCGTTGGCGGAATTTGAGAGACGGGCGATTCTGCGTCAGTCGAGCTTCGAGATACTCGAGGATCTGCAGCCGGTCGTGTCGCGACAGGAGATTGTCAGAATGCAGGATGAGGCCGGGACGGTATTTGCGGAAGACAGTGTCGTGGATTATCTTATGCAGATCGTGGCGGGCACCAGAAATCATCCGGAGATACGCCTCGGGGCGAGCACCAGGGGCGCCCAGTTCTTCCTCAGGGCTGCCAGGGCATACGCATACAGCGACGGGAGAGATTTCGTCCTGCCTGATGACGTCAAGGCGCTGGCTCCGCTGGTCCTCGGCCACAGGATCATCCCGCGGGCACGAAAATCCATTGCCGAATCCGAGGCCCTAATTGAGGAGATCGCAGAGAGCCTGCCTGTACCTCTGTAGGCATCGCGGGAGGCGGCGTTGAGGTCGACCAGGGAAGGAAAGAGGTTTCTGCTTGGGACTGCGTTGATCGCGGTCGCTGCAGTGAACACAGGAAATAATCTCATCTATCTGATCCTCTCCCTGATGCTTTCCTTTCTGCTGCTGTCGTTTCTGTTTGCCAGAATCAATCTTTCAGGCCTACACATCGATGTGGCGATAGACCGGATGATTATCGCGGGGGTGATGACGCGCGCCCGCATTATCGTTACCAATGGCGACAGGCTGGTCCCGCGATATTCGGTCCGGGTATTGTCCGGTGTATTGCGGAAGGAGCTTTCCTTTCACCGGATTCCGGCGAAAGGAAGCGCAGAGGCGACCGCGGACGTGCTCTTCGAAAAAAGGGGGGTGCACCCGGAGCTGATCTTCACCGCGGGAAGCAGTTTCCCGTTTATCCTCTTCTATTCATGCAAAACGGTACGCCTTGCGAAAAACTTCCTGGTCTATCCTTCGTACTATGATATCGATCCCGCACACTATGCCGCATATTTTCGGACAGGAGAGGGAAGAGCGAGGCCGGCCGGCAACGGCAGCGATATCTTTCAGCTCAGGGATTACCGCGACGGCGACGACCCCAAAAGGATCCACTGGAAGGCCACGGCCAAGAGGTCCGTTCTGATGACAAGGGAGTACGCAGAACAGGATGGCAGCATGGTGACGATCGTCCTCGACAACACCGCACCTGATTTATCCGGAGATTTTGAAAAGGCGGTCTCCCTCACTGCTTCTCTCGCCCGCTTCTTCACGGGGCGGGGGGACCTTGTCAGGGTTGTCTCAGGAGGCTCAATGGTTCCATTCGGACATGGACAGGAGCACCTTCAGCGGATACTCGACATGCTAGCGGTCATTGCGGAAGACGGGACCGGGCAGGGCGTCACGGTTCCGGATGATCGCGGCTTCATTATCTCTGTGCTGAAATCGCACGAAGGCAACCAAAGTGGGGTGTCTTACGCCGGAGGGGAGGTGGTCTATGTCGACACTGTATAGGCTGCTTACCGCTGCGCTGGCACTGATCGGGTGTGCGAGCCTCGCGATCACAGGGGAGATACGTCCCGTCATGTCGATCAGTGGATTGGCGCTGATTCCGGGGTATTATAGGTTCCTCAGGGGGGAAAGTCACGCGCCGGTCATCGTGATCGGGCTGTTGTCGATCGTCGAGCTCGTCATTTTCCTGTTCGATGCTGTTGCGATCAGCGGGGATGCGTTTCTGGCAGTGGCTCATCTCACGATAGCCTTTCAGGCGCTCAAGAGCTTTGACCTCAAGGAGCCCTGGGACAATCTTCAGGTATACTTTGTCTCGCTCCTCCAACTCGTTATTGCCTCGGAATTGACGAACTCCCTGGCCTTCGGTGTTGTCTTCGTGGTCTTTCTGGTGGTACTTGTCGCGGCAATGGTTCTGTCTCATTTTATGAAGGAAGGAAGGGCGGAAACTGCCTCGGTGAAAGGGCCGGTATATGTGGTCACAGTTTTCACCCTGCTCCTTACGACCTTTCTGTTCGTCGTCATCCCCAGGACCACCCACAGGTTCATAGGGAAAAGCTATTCGAGAGGCATGCATACCACCGGATTTTCAGAGCGGATGGACTTCGTATCTTTCGGCAATGTCAAGCTGGACCCCGCGGTGGTCATGAGGGTGGAGATGTCTGGAGACCTCAGTGGGCCGTTCTACTGGCGTGGCTATACTCTCGACCGCTTTGACGGCCTCACGTGGCAGAACGATCTGCCCAGACAAAGGATCCGTTTGCGGAAGAACGGCGACCAGTTCATCTCTGAACCGTACGACACGAACCGGTCGGTCGCCCAGCAGATCTACCTCGAGCCTCTCGATTCGGAGGTGATCTTCGGTCTTTCTCAGATTAAGGGCATCAGAACGGATCTGTACTCGGTGATGCAGGATTCAGCCGGCAATTTTTTCATACCCGGTAAGTCTTCGCGGAGGATACGGTATGCGGCATACAGCGTTTTGTCAGACGACCTGCCTGGGATTTCTGATCCCCGGTACCTCCAGTTGCCTGCGGAAAATCGGAAGATCGCTGAACTGGCGCGTGAGATAACACGCAACGAAAGGGATAGCATCCGGAAGGCCCGCGCGGTAGAGGCGTATCTCATGAAAAACTATGCATATTCATTGAGCGTTTCGAGCCCTCCTGCCGGTGTCAGTCCTATTGAGGACTTCCTTTTCAGGTCGAAGAAAGGATTTTGCGAACATTATGCGACAGCGATGGTTCTCATGCTCCGGAGTATCGGCATACCAGCCAGAGTCGTTACAGGGTTCATCGGGGGAGATCGGAACGCGTACGGGGGATATCTGATCGTCAGGAGGAGCGACGCCCACTCGTGGGTGGAGGCTCTTATCGGGGGAAGATGGAAAAGGTTTGATCCGACGCCCTCGGTGTCCGCCAGGCGGCCTCAGTCCGTTATGCTCATGCTTGATTCAGTGGAAATGTACTGGGCGCGTTACATAGTCGGTTACAGTTCAATGGACCAGCAGGCCCTCGTGGAAATGCTAGGCAGGCTCTTCGGTTCCGGCCATACTGCGGGGCGGGCAAAGGAAGCCCCGGGGACTTTTGCCCTGCGCCATATCCTGTACTCGGCGCTCGGGGTGACCCTGATTCTGGCGGTCCTGATCTTCGTGTTGCGCAAAAAATACAGGAGGCGGCACGGGCCTGCTACTGCATCATATCTCAGGATCAGGAGGGCGCTTTTCCGGAAGGGGTTTCCCATCACCTCATCCACCACATCGGATGACATCGTGTCCCTGACCGCTGGTGCGCCGTACTCATCCTCACTGAGGCAGTATCTGGACAGGTACAGGCGCAGAAGGTTCGGCCTGCAGAAGGATGACAGCGATATCCGGTCCCTGGCCGAACAGGTGATAGGAGAAATCAGAAGCAGCGCGCGCAGCCGGAAAAAATAGATCCGGCGATAGGGTATACTATAGTTCTTCAGCATGAAATAATCTCGGAGAGGCAGGACATTACCCCGTGGTAAAAAATGACTTATGGATCAGGACGATGGCCGAAAAGGGAATGATCGAGCCATTCAACCAGGACCAGGTACGCAAGGGTGTCATATCCTCAGGAGTGAGTTCCTATGGCTATGATATGAGGATAGCCGATGAATTCAGGATTCTGAGGCCCTCGGCAGGCATGATCATAGACCCCAAGAATTTCGAGGCGCTCCATATGGAGAAATTTCAGGGTGATGTCTGTGAAATTCCTGCCAATTCCTATGTGATCTGCCGTTCCCTGGAATATTTCAGGATACCGCGTGAGACCCTGGCGATCTGTTTCGGAAAATCCACCTATGCCAGGAGCGGAGTGATCGTCAACGTGACTCCCCTCGAACCGGAATGGGAGGGTTTCATCACCATATCCGTATCTAATACCGCCCCTGTTCCGGTCCGTCTGTACGCAAACGAAGGGATAGGGCAGGTGGTTTTCCTCGAGTCCAAAGAGCCCTGCGGGACGTCGTATGCTGACAAAAAGGGAAAGTACCAGGCCCAGAAGGGCATCGTGCTTTCGAAGGTTGACGGGAAGTAAGAAATGGCAGACAGGGAAAGGCTGATCGTTGCACTCGACGTTGCTGAGACAGAAGAGGCTATAGATATCCTTGATATATTAGATAGTTGTGTTGATATATTTAAAGTAGGACTTGAGCTATTTACAGTGGCCGGGCCGTCGATACTCGATGAGATCCATCGTCGGGGGAAGAGGGTCTTTCTCGATCTGAAGTTCCACGATATACCGACGACCGTGGCCCGGGCCGGGGTGGCGGCAGCGAGGAAGGGTGTCTTCATGTTTAATGTACATGCCTCGGGCGGCATTGACATGATGAGGAGATGCAGGGACGATGTTGTGACCGTATGCCTGAAAGAGAACATCCCCAGACCAAAAATCATTGCCGTGACGGTACTTACGAGCATGACCCAGGAGGTGCTGAAGGGAGAACTCGGTCTTCAGCACAGTCTGTATACCCACGTCAGGCACCTCGCGGGGATGGCATTGAAGGCAGGTCTCGACGGGGTGGTCGCCTCGGGGCATGAGGCTGCTATGATAAAAGGCCACTGCGGCGACAGGTTCCTGATCGTAACTCCGGGGATAAGGCCGTCATGGGCGGATTCGGATGATCAGGCCCGTATAATGACTCCGAAGAAGGCGCTCGGCGCGGGGGCTGACTATCTTGTGATGGGGCGCGCCATCCTGAGGCATCCTGATCCTGTCAGGGCAGTGGAGAGGATCAACCAGGAGATGTCAGGTGTCTGATCGGTTCATGGGGCTTATCGTCCCTTTTCTGGTATATTGACAGTGGTGCGTGACATCTCTTTCTCACGTCAATGACAGCGCTGTTTCCACCGCTTGTCAGAGAAATTCCCTACGCGGCCCCCTGCAGTGTCTTCGAGGTCGTGCGCATGGACCGCAGCTTTCTATTGGAGAGCGTAAAGGGTCCGGGGAGGATCGCGCGCTACTCATTTATCGGCTTCGATCCCTATCTGGAATTTTTGGCCAAGGACGGCGGGGTTGAGATAGTCGTCGGGGACCGCATGACAGTCTCTTACCGAAGGCCGCTCGAAAGGCTGAGGGAGCTTGTCAATTGTTACCGGCAACAAACAATGGAGGGTTTGCCACCGTTCCTCGGGGGTGCAGCGGGGATCTTCAGCTACGACTTTGTCCGCTATCTCGAGGAAATCCCCCAAAAGGCGTCTGATGACCTTCAGGTGCCGGATGCCCATTTCTTCATGATCGATCGCCTGATAGCCTTTGATCATATTCTCAGGAAGGCGTGGGTCGTCGTATGTCCCGGGGCAAGGGAGACCGTGCTGGGGTTCACAGAGCTAGAGTCTGATATCGGCGGTATGACCCGGGAGGCCGATGCCGTTGCAGAGGACATATCCAGAAAGATCTCAGAGGCAATAGACCGTACGGAATCCTGCGCCAGGAGAGGGAAGGGGACGGGCATTCAGGTCAGGCAGGACATTTCCAGAGATGATTATGTCGAGATGGTCAAACGGGCTAAAGAGTACATAGCAGCAGGCGACATATTTCAGGCTAACCTGTCCCTGAGGGTATCTGCTGACGTGGGCGGCATCGATGCATGGGAGGTCTACAAGGTCCTCAGGGAGATAAACCCTTCTCCGTTCGCTTCTTTTTTCGATTTCGGTGGGTACCAGATCGTGAGTTCGTCACCCGAGAGGCTGGTGAGGGTGTCCGGCCGCATCATTGATACTAGGCCGATAGCCGGCACGAGACCCCGCGGCAGGGACGTTGACGAAGACGCAGAGATGAGGGCCGAGCTCCTCCTGAACGAAAAGGAGAGGGCAGAACATATCATGCTGATAGACCTCGAGCGCAACGACATCGGCAGGGTTGCCGACTTCGGCTCGGTTCACGTTGATGAACTCATGGTTACAGAGGATTATTCTCACGTCATCCATATAGTTTCGAACGTGGAGGGCAGGCTGGCGGAGGGGAAGGACTGCTTCGATGTCATAGCTGCGGTATATCCCGGGGGGACTATAACCGGCGTCCCGAAGGTCAGGTGCATGGAGATTATCGACGAGCTGGAGCCCTTCAGGAGGGGCCCTTACACCGGTTCCCTCGGTTATATCGGCTTCAATGGCTGCATGGACCTGAATATCATCATCAGGACCTTTCTGATAAAGGACGGAAGGGCCTATATACAGGCGGGCGCCGGGATAGTAGCCGATTCAGACCCCGAGCGGGAATATAACGAATGCAACAAGAAGGCCGAGGCCCTGCTCAGGACGCTGGAGAGGCTCTGAAGGGGCGGTTCTTCAGTTTTTTGTGCGGGCGTCATTCCGGCTTGTCCGGAATCCTCCTGAAGTTGTCTTCGTGCATCACATATCACTCTCGGGCCGCTCCTCTACGATGCCGCCATCTTTCACAACAACGACTCCGGCACCGGTGCGCTTAGCCTTTTCACGGGCCTTCAGAGCAGCGCGCTGCATGGCGATTTCCGCCTTGATGAAGTCGGGATCACGCTTTTTGTCCTTTTCGCCTGAATCAGCGGTTTTGGTGCTCATGGATTACCTCCTTCTTCGAGAAGCAGGGGAGAAGGCCCTGAATTCTCGTAAATCGCCCATTCGCTGACGATGGGCTGGTAGATTTTCTGAAGCTTACGAAGACAGCTTGACTTTTGCCCTGATTCATGTGATTATTAAGCATTGCTTTGTTAGCTGATTTGGTGCCGTGCCGGTGTGAACAGTTACTGTTTGCTAACCGGCATGAGTGCCAGTAGCAGTGAAAAGGGTCCCCGCAAGGTGAACAGTTACTGTTCGCTGCAGCTGGGGCTCTTTTGTTTTTGGTGATACTTCAGCCAATCGTAAATTCGAATGGCTCGCTTCAAATCAGTTTTGTACGCTTGCTCGCCTGTTGAAACGGCTGAAGGATTGTCTGTCAGTATGCGGACGAGCAAAGCATGCAGTTCGTCAACCTTGATATTTTCTTCCATGAGATGGGGCAACACTTGCAGGCATTTCCCGTCAGGTTGCTTAGCGCATAAGGATGCGATCGAATCTTGTCTGAAGGGATGCTTTCTCCTGTTTTTCTTGATTGTATTGGAAAGTAAATCATCGAAACATTTCTTGTCCTGCACTGCTTGGACACGCTCCGGCAACTCTCCTGAATACTGGGCGAGATATTTGAATATCGGCAAGCTGTTGCTATTGCGCGATAACAGTGTCGGCAGGGCCATCCAGATTATGCTTTCGGCATCGAAATCCTGGTTGTCGAGCACGACATCGGAGTATAGCTCTTCCGCCGTAATCCCCGAATACCCCTTTTGGCCAAAATCGGCGAGTACCCCGACACCAATCACGACCTCCACATCTTCCAACTTTTCATCTTCCAGATTGATAGTCCTGATCTTGCCAGTCGGCTTATTCGTCAATACAAGCTCGTAAATGTCCTGCTTCAGCCGCCGCAGCATTGGCGCATTATATTTGGCTTGATTTTCCAGGAGCGCCTGATACAGTGACTCGTAGCTTTTCAGGCGGATGCGTGTCATCTCGATGGATTTGCCGCCTTCAAATGATTTGCTATATGAAGTAACTTCTTCGATTTCGCCCTCTTTTGCCCGCACGACAAACATCAAGCGTTCCTTGATCCTATCGAGGTTTTCAGCGGAAAGGCATCTGACAAGCGATTTGAGAATGTTTTCAATATTGGTGTCAGTGATGGAATAGCCGATGAACACGATGGGATGCTCAAGGAAAATGGTCAGGATTTTTGCCGCCAGATAGGCGTTTTTCTCCGAGAAATCGGCATAATCGGCTTCGTTTATAACAAGTGACTCCGGCTTTGTGCAGCAGCCATGGATCTTGTAGATTTCAGAGATGCCCTGCAGTGTGGAAAAGAGCAGTTGTTCCTGCCCGATGTATTTGGTGTAGCTGGGAAAGAGGTCTTCGATAAAAGTGTCGTAATTGGTGGTCAGCACTCCGCCGATGCTGCGCATTTCAAGCTTCCGGAATAACTCGATTTCAGCCGCATACTCGATTTTACGCTCACGGCTCTTGTCACGCATGTAGCGGGCGATTTCAATTTTAAACGGCGATACTGAACGGCTGATCTCTGCCGCAAACTCTGTCCGGCTATCCTTGAATTGATCATCTTTGAACCAGCGCAGATTGAAGTCTCGCTCGATCAACTCCGCCACTTTCGGCAGTAGCCCCTCCTTGCAATCCAGACCCAGTGCCTGCTGCTCGTACATTTCATAAGCATAGTCGTTGTCTGCTGCCATTCCTGCAAAACGCCGCAGCAGCCCTTTCCAGTTGTCGAGGCCGAGATATCGAATTGACATGCCCGAGCCTATAAAGAGCATCGGCAGATGATCGGTTCTTTTCAGACGTTTCAGAATAGCATTCTTCATAAAAGCTCCAATCTGTTTAGCTAGTTTCTGTTGCGGAAAGATTTAACACGAAAAAAAAGCCTGAACCTTTATAATTGGTAACCCAATATCACCAAGAAGAAAGGAGCAGGCTTTGCGAAAGAAAATATTGGAACAAGAATAC
>JAKAIE010000039.1 GCA_021814475.1 Nitrospirota bacterium | reverse complement strand
ACCCCGGTTTTTTTTGCGATCTTCCTGAAGGTATCGTTTTTTCTGACCGTGTAGCGGGAAATGGTGAACCGTTCGTCCTCCGGCACTGTTTTCAGTTTCTCCAGAAAAACATCCTTTTTCCCCTTGGGGATTCTCAGTACATACGTCTCTATGTCGGGCGGTGTACACCATCGCCTGAGTTCGGGGTTGAGTTTCTTGATCGTATCGAGGTCCGTCTCCGCACAGTCGGCAGCCACCGCCAGATCGATCGGGCTCTCCAGGGTCACCTCATCATAGCTCATCGGCGCTCGGTATTCGATATCATTGAACCCGAATTCCTGGGGGTTCGCGGCGATCATGCTGGCGGCAATAAACCTCGGCACGTATTCCTTTGTCTCGTTCCTGATATGCCTTGTCCCGAGAAGGTCCCAGTAATCATCGGACTTGGTGCGTTTGATCGCCTTCTGGATCTTGCCTTCACCCGCGTTATAGGCTGCCATCGCAAGACTCCAGGAGCCGAACATGCCATAGAGGTCCTTGAGATAGTCGGCTGCGGCAACCGTGGATTTGACAGGGTCCCTTCTTTCGTCCTTCCACCAGTTGATTTCGAGCCCGTAACGTTTTGCGGTCGAAGAGATAAACTGCCATGGGCCAGCGGCCCGGGCGATCGAATACGCATTCGGATTAAAGCCGCTTTCGATAAGAGAAAGAAAGACGATATCCTCAGGCACATTCTTCTCTCTGAGGATGTTCTTCATCAGGTCCAGGTACTGGCCCGACCTGCTCAGGTATAACGCAAAACGGTCCTTAATCCTCTTACTGAAGAGACCGACGTTCTTCTCGACCGCCCTCGTCGCCACTTCGTTCGTATCTGACACGGGAATAAGCTGGGTGTCAGGCGCCGCCACCTCATCCGCAGCGGAAGGCTGTGCAACCGTGAGGGCAGCGACAAAGGTAGAACTGTCTTCGGCAGCAGGGACCGGAGCGGGCACAGTCACCGGGCTCTCGGACGCAGGAACAGCAGAGGCATATCCGGCCGAGAACGTGAATACACAGAGAAACATCGTTGACAAGAGAAAAAAGTAGCCTTTTTTCATATGGGTTAATTTTGCTTAATCATGCCGTTTTTGTCAAGAAAAATGTGTCGTTCTTGCAATGGCACTGTATCCTAATAACAACAGCACAAGGCCGGATCCACGCGTCTGCAGCGGCCAAACGAGGCTTTTTACCGGGAATTCATCACCAGAAAAGGTGCGTGGTTCGACGTAAACACAACCGGATCATTTCTCAGGATTTCCGCAATAACAGGATGCCTTTTAAACTCTGTATCCAGAAACGTCCGCGCATGCCGACGGTCCCACCCAGCTGGATGAACAAAATCGGTGTAGAGAGAGAGATCACCCTCTGAAAATTTTCTCGTCTCGAGCGAGGTTGCCGTCGATGAGCCGACCGGCATATTGAAGAGGGCGAGGTTCAGAAAATCAATCTGTCCGCCGTGGGCTGCCACAAAGTCGAGAGTCCTGCGCGCAGAACGAAGGTCCTCGGCAGGCGTCCCAAAGATAAGATAGACGTATGTCGCTATCCCTGCCTCCCTGAGGGAGATCAGACACCGGGATGCCATGTCGATCGTGACCCCCTTTTCCATGCGGTCGAGCACACCCTGGTCTCCTGATTCAATACCTAGTTTGAGCATGACACAGCCGGAGCGTTTCAGCATGGCGCAAAAATCCGGGTCCGTCAGTTGACGGCCGACGCGCGCGAATCCGTACCATGGGACGCCGGGGCCTCTTTCAGCGAGCGCCTGCATCACATTCACGCCGACTGCGTTGTCCAGCAGGTGGATAAGTGAAGGGTTCGTCCTTTCCGACAGGGTTGTCAGGTCCGAAACCACGTTGTCTGCGGAAATCGGGACATACGGATTTCCCTCTGCCTTTTCGGGGCAGAAGGCGCACCTCCTCCAGAAGCATCCGGAGGAAGCGCTGTACGGAAGTACAAACCCGGGGGAAAGATACTCCTCCAAAGGCATCAAGGAGTAGTCGGGAATATAGGTGTTTCGCCCCCGTGACTCTCCGAGGAACTTCAGGAGTTTCTCCTCTCCGGGACCGGAGACATAATGATCGATAAGTCCGGAAAAAGGATCCCGCCAAAGGGGATTGCTCAGCCACGTCGTGACCAGCCCGCCTCCCAGCACAATCCGGATGTCCGGAAACTCCCGCCGCAGAAAGCCCGCCATGGCAAAGGTGCAGACCGCCTGGCTAAGGAAGTTGAGTGAAAAACCGATCGTCCGCGGCATCTCCTGCCGGACAAGCCCACTGAGCCTTTCCCTGAAGTATGGATAAAAGGCGTTCGACTCAGGCCGGTCCGCTGCAGAAAGGAGGTCGGTACTTCTCAGGGGAGAGAGTGTTTCATGCTGATAATTTGCAAGCCCGACGGTCGCGCCACTGCCTTTCG
This sequence comes from Nitrospirota bacterium, assembly GCA_021814475.1. Classification (GTDB taxonomy): domain Bacteria; phylum Nitrospirota; class Thermodesulfovibrionia; order Thermodesulfovibrionales; family UBA6898; genus PALSA-1316. The sequence goes on along the minus strand of JAKAIE010000039.1, from coordinate 26,201 downwards.
AGACTATTTCGAGGACCCTACCCAGCTCTGTCACCACCTTGCGGTACCTGTCCCGATGGCGATAGGTTGCGGCATCCTTTAAGGCTTCGATATTCCGGAGGCCATTTCGAAAGGACCTCCTTGTCCAGGCATCATCCGGAACATGCGGACACGGGGATTTCAGCAAATACAGCAGTCCCTCTATATTCGCGTCAAGAACAGTGTGAAGGACCGCATGGTCACCCAACGCGCCGGAAAGCCTCGCGATCCCCGCCGGGGGCTCGCCCGGCTTGGCGACAGGGGGATGGATAAGAATCATATGTACGGGCTGCAGCGAAAACCGACGGCGCTATTCAACCTTTTTTGAAGCGGACTCTCCTTCGACCAGCGGTTTGTCTGCCTCTGAAACCGCCTTTTTGAACTCCCGAATAGCCTTTCCAAGACCATGACCCAACTCAGGAAGCTTTCCGGGGCCAAACGCGACCAGGGCGATCGCCAGGATCACAAGCATATGCATCGGCTGCATCAATCCTTCGAACATAATGTCACCTCCTTGCGAAACCCATTATTATACTATTTCCAGTATGGGTAAAGTCCACGGGTTATCCGTGAACAGGCCTGGCCTCGGTCAACGCAACGGCGGCATGGAAGATCCCTTCTGCATCGAGACCGTATTTCCTGCGAAGGACCTTCTGTGCCCCGTGCTCGACAAAAAGGTCGTCTATCCCTAGCGTCTTCACCGATACCCCGGTCAGCCCGGCCCTGGCAATACATTCGAGGACTGCCGAGCCGAAACCGCCTGCAAGAACATTCTCCTCTACCGTGAGTATCTTCCCGGTCCTCTCTGCCAGCTCCAGTATCAACTCCCTGTCGAGCGGCTTCACGAAACGGGCATTCACAACCCCCGCACTGATGCCATGCTCATGGAGCATAACGGCAGCGGTCAACGCAGGGCTGACGGATTGACCGACAGCGACTATCGTTAACTCATCCCCTTCCCTCAGGACCTCGGCCTTTCCCAAAGTCAGACATTCAGCCGGACATTCCGAACTCAGGACCGACCTGCCCCTCGGATACCGTATCGCAACAGGGGCGTTGAGCCGGAGACCGAAGGCGAGCATGGACTTCAGTTCATTCCCGTCCTTGGGGGCCATGATCACAAGGTTCGGAACAGTCCGGAGAAACGAGAGGTCGAAGAGCCCCTGATGCGTGGGCCCGTCCTCGCCGACGACCCCTCCCCGGTCGACCGCGAAAAGAACCGGCAGATTCTGCAGGCAGACATCGTGTACGATCTCGTCGTATGCCCGCTGCAGAAAGGTCGAATACACGGCAACGACCGGCCGAAGCCCCTGCGTGGCAAGCCCTGCGGCAAAAGTGACCGCATGGGGCTCCGCAATGCCGACATCGAAGAACCTCTCGGTGAAACGCCGCGAAAACGCGTTGAGTCCGGTCCCCTCCTTCATCGCCGCGGTGATCGCCACGATCCGGTCGTCGGCTGCGGCCAACCCCACAAGGGCTTCGCCGAAAACATCGCTGTACGAAGGGGCTACGGACTGCGCTGCACAGTTCGTGACCACAAGGCCGAGATCACTGTCGAACGGGCCGGTGCCGTGATAGATGCAGGGGTCTTCTTCGGAAAATTTATACCCCCTGCCCTTCTGCGTCACGATATGTATCAATGTCGGCTCGCTCGCCTCCTGCAGACCGGCAAGGGTCTCTATCAGCCTTTCGATATCATGGCCGTCGATCGGTCCGATATAATTAAAACCCAGATCCTCGAACAACCCGCCGGGCAGGAAGAAACCCTTCAGGCTTCCCTCGGCCTTTTCCGCAATCCTCGTCACCCGCCCCCCGATCTTCGGGATTCCTTCGAGTATAGCCTTCGTCTCTTTCTTGAACTTCTTGTAGAATGTGCCGGTAAGCACCCTGTTGAGGTAGTTCGACATGGCGCCTACGTTGGGGGATATCGACATCTCGTTGTCATTGAGGATCACGATCAGGTCCTTTGCGAGATGGCCTGCATGATTCAGACCCTCCATCGCGAGTCCCGACGTCAGCGCGCCGTCCCCGATCACCGCAATCACCTTGCCGGTTTCATCCTGCCGGCCACCCGCTTTTTTCAAGTCCCTTGCCGCGGCGATGCCGAGGGCAGCGGATATCGATGTGGAGCTGTGGCCGGTCCCGAATATGTCGTGGGGACTCTCCCCGATCTTCGGAAAGCCCGAGAGCCCTCCGTGTTTTCTCAGCGTTCCGAATTCCCTGTACCGTCCTGTCAGGAGCTTGTGGGGATAGGACTGGTGGCCGACATCCCATATGATCTTGTCATGGGGGGAATTGAAAACATGGTGGAGGGCAATCGTCAGTTCGACCACGCCGAGGTTAGAGGAGAGGTGCCCGCCGTTGATCGAGACCCGTTCGATGATGACCTGGCGAAGTTCATCGGCCAGGGCCTTCATCTCGCCGGCAGACAGTGACTTCAGGTCGCGAGGTGACTCGATTCTTTCTATCATGTCATAACGGACCGGTTTCCACACGATCCTTTTTTATTATAACTCTATCCCGGTCCGATATGTATTGAACTTTTTCAGCCCTAGTCTGCGCCTTCCCTCCGGCGTAACGACCGATTGACAAAGACCGCGTCACCATACACAATAAACCCTGTCATGATGTCAACGGCAGTTCCCCAGGAAATCAGGAAAGAGATCGAGAGACTGGTGAAGGAGCTCAACGAGCACTCCTACCGCTATTACGTGCTCGACTCACCGGTCATCTCCGATGCGCAGTACGACAGGGAATTCCGGAAGCTCCGGGACCTCGAGAAGAAGTATGGGCACGTCCTGCCCGACTCGCCGACCCAGAGAGTCGGTGCGCCAGCCCTCGACAGGTTCGAAAAGGTGAGGCACTCCGAACCCATGCTTTCCCTCGACAACGCCTTCAGCGCAGAAGAACTTCGGGAGTTCGACAAACGGACCAGGAAAATGCTCGGCACTGAGGAAGAGATCGAATATACAGTCGAACCGAAATATGACGGACTGGCGATGGAGCTGTCTTACAGGAACGGCGCACTGGCGCGGGCTTCGACGAGGGGCGACGGGTACGAAGGGGAGGATGTCACCCGGAACATAAAGACAATCAGGGCCGTACCGCTGAAGATAGAAAGCGACAACAGGATACCTTCTGAGATCGATATACGCGGAGAGGTCTATATGTACGTCTCCGACTTCGACAGGCTGAACAGGCAGCGGGAGCAGGACGGCGAACCACAATTCGCCAACCCGAGGAACGCTGCCGCAGGCTCGGTGCGCCAGCTCGACCCTTCGGTTACAGCCTCCCGGAAACTCCTCCTCTCCTGTTACGGGATCGGTGCGGTCAGGGGCCTTTCATTGAAAAGTCATGAGGAGCTGATCCAATGGCTCAAGTCGGCAAGATTCCCGGTCCCTGCCCGATTCGCGGTCGTAAAGGGCATCGACAAGGTACTGGAAGAGGTGGCTTCAATCGAGACCGGACGGGAATCCTTTCCTTTCGAGGCGGACGGTGCGGTGATCAAGGTGAACGACTTCGGACTGCAGCAGAAGCTCGGCACGAAGACAAGGGAACCCCGCTGGGCGATCGCCTACAAGTTCAAGGCCCATCAGGCGACAACGGTCATCAGGGATATCCAGGGGTCTGTCGGCAGGACCGGCGTGGTCACCCCTTTTGCGATCTTCGAGCCTGTGCGGATAGGTGGAGTCACGGTGTCGCGGTCAACACTCCACAACTGGGACGAGATCGAAAGGAAGGATATAAAGATCGGCGACACCGTTGTCGTGGAACGGGCAGGAGATGTGATTCCCCATGTCCTGTCTGTTGTGAAGGAGAAGAGGACCGGGAAGGAACAATCATTCCCGATCCCGGAGACCTGCCCTGCCTGCGGCGCAAGAGTCGTCCGTGAAGAGGGAGAGGTCGCGGTCCGCTGCGTCTCCCTGCACTGCCCCGCACAGGTGAGGGAAAAGATAGGCCACTTCGCCTCCCGGGGAGGCATGGACATAGAGGGGCTCGGGGAAAAGAACGTCGAACTCCTCTACGAGCACGGCCTAATCAGGCACTTCGAGGATATCTACCGACTCACGAAGGAAGACCTGCTGAAACTCCCGAGGTTCGCGGAGAAATCGGCGCAGAACCTGATCGATGCGATCGAAAAGAGCAGGCATGCCGAACTCTCCAGATTCCTCTTCGCCCTCGGCATACTCCATGTTGGCGAGTACGCCTCGAAGGTCCTGGCGAGGAATTTCAGAAGTCTCGAAGATCTCTACGAAGTGAAACCAGAAGAGATCATGGCGATCAAACAGATGGGGGAGAAGATCGCAACCTCGGTCTCCGCCTTCTTCAACGACAGGAAGGATATTGATCTTCTGAAGTCGATGACAGGACCGAAGATCGGGATCAGGATCACGAACCCGGACTTTAAAACAGAGGCCGCGGCACCGGGACCTCTCGAAGGACTGACCTTTGTCATCACCGGCGCAATGCCGAAGCCCCGCAAGGAGGTCGAGACCCTGATCGGGATAAACGGAGGACACGCCTCCTCGGCCGTCTCGGCCAGCACCGACTACCTCGTCGTCGGGGACGAGGCCGGCTCAAAGCTCGACAAAGCGAGGAAACTCGGCATAAAGACGATATCGTATGATGAATTATTGAAGATGATAGAGGGAAAAGGGGAACAGCCGAAGCTGTTTTAGGTTTAGGATGAGGGATGTTGATCCTCCCCTTTTTTTAGTGGTAATCTACTCACATATTGAAAAAGCAGGTGTCCACAAACTCGTTAAGCCTAAGTCCCGGTCTGTTTTTAGTTCGAGTTGGAAAAGCGATTTTTTATCATCTCATTGCTCTCACCACGTCAGGACGAGTTTCACATTCGAGTCTGGGGCGACTTCTTCATTCTATGTTCCCTGTGGGATTTAACGGTAAACAGTTTTGAAGAGCACTTTCCGATCTCTTGCCGGACGGGATTTCCGGTATTACTTCTTCGGCCAAGTGATCTCGTTGATCGGTACGTGGGTGCAGCAGGTGACGCTGTCCTGGATAGCTTACCGTGTCACAGGGTCTGCCTTCATGCTCGGCCTGGTTGCGTTTTCGGGGCAGATCCCCATGCTTGTCACCATGCCACTGGGTGGAATACTGGCTGATCGTTTTAGCAAGCGCAATATTCTGCTTTGGACGCAGGTCGTTGAAATGGCGGTCGCAATAATCCTGTCTGTTATTGCCTGGCACCAAAGGTTCAACTCTTGGATATTGGTCACGTCCTCCGTCGTGTTGGGTGTCGCTGGCGCGATGGAAATGCCAACCAGGCAGGCTTTTGTCACCGAAATCATCCATGATCGACGCGTATTATCCAATGCGATTGCACTCAATTCGCTGACATTCAATGCGGCCCGCCTGCTGGGACCGGCCGTGGCAGGCTTTACGCTGGCGATTTTCAATGAGCCGGCTTGCTTCGCCATCAATGCAGTTTCCTATATTGCCGCAATTTACACGTTATTCACTATACACCCCAATAAACCTGCGAAGAACCGGGTATCCGGTTCGTTGAGGGAAGCGCTGGAATACGTGCGTCAATTCGCACCCGCACGGTGGCTGGTGACTACAGTCGCAATCACCAGCATTTGCGTCTCTCCATTTATGACTTTCATGCCGGTTTACGCCAAAGATATCTTCAATGGAGGACCTGATCTTCTCGGAATACTTCTGGGCGCCTCAGGCGGCGGAGCGCTGTCGGCCGCGCTGTTTCTTGCCAGCAGAAAATCATTGTTCGGTATCGGAAACCGCATCATACTGGCCTGTTTAGTAGGAGGTATCGTCTCGACTGCCTTTGCTTACAATCGTCTGCTGACAATGGCGCTGCCGCTGCTGTTTATTTCGGGTGGAACGTTTATCCTGATTGTGACTTCCTGCAATATTCTCTTGCAGTCTATGGTGCCGGAACATCTGCGCGGGCGTGTGATGGCTCTATATACGATGTCTTTTATCGGAATGCTCCCTTTAGGCAGCCTGGTCTACGGTAGCCTCGCACACCATATTGGAAGTGTAAAACCGGTATTCGTCATTGCCGGGATCATATCTCTATGGTATGGATACGTTTTAATAAGAGTCATGCCGGAATTAACCCACCAGATGCAAGAACCACAGGGCATCAAGCGAATAAAGATGCTATAGAATGGTCTCTAGCCCGGCTAAAATAAAGTTGCTGACGCCGAAAATATACTGCCCAGAAGACCAAATGCAGGTTCACTGCCTCCCACTGTACCAAAGACGCCATCGATCTGCATCAGAGGTCGGGCCGCGTTGTAATAATCCAATGAGGCGGGCTGTGTTTTTACGACAAAACCGTTTGGTGTAAGAAAATGGCCATACGGGACAAGATTTTCAAAGGCATCTGCAGCCTGGCACTGGGCAAAGAAGGTGACCGGATTCTTAAGAAACTCCCGCACCTCAGCTACTACCTCGGGGGTGGCTTGGGCACTCGTGATTTTCATCAGGAGCGATATCTTTCCATCACCGTACCATACGACACAGTTTCCAGCGTGCCCTTTTTATATGCATCCCAACGCTTCCGGGCCTCGTCAGCCCATATCCGATCGATTTCAGGGTCAGGCTTATCGAGCTGCATTAAAATAGATTCTACGAGCCGCATTTTGTCGGTATCGGGCAATGCGCTTACTTTTGCCACGAGATCGTCGTTTACAGTTCCCATAGCTTACCTCCTTAGCTAGTTTACCATGAGCAGCAGATCCGGGTCAGTCCGGTGTTCACTGAATTCTCTCCATTCCCCTCACCTCGAACCTGACACTTGCTACCACCCTGTCTTTATTATCGACAAGGGCAAGCATATACCTCCCGACCCTGGGCCTCCACGCGACAGACTCTTCGGCCCTTCCGACGACCTCGTCATTCAGCCTCCATCGATATACTCTGCTGCTTCCGCTCGCCTCGAAGAAGACGCGCTGGTTCTCAGCCGGGATATCAGGGTCGACCGAGATGACAGTGCCTTCAGCCGGATACAGGATGCCGGGCCTTTCCGATGCAATCCGTAGAGATGGAAAAACAGGGTCCGTACCTTCCAGGAATAACTCGGCCCGCGGGGGTTCGATGCCGTCCTGGAACTCTATGCCCCTGGCAATCACCCCTGAGGGCATCTCGGGAGGTCTTGAGCCTCCATCCCTGTTCAGGTAATCCATGATCTCGGTCCATACAGGGGCGGCACCCGTCACTCCGCTCACATGCCACATCGGCTCTCCAGAAAAATTGCCTACCCAGACGCCGACGGTATAGCGGTCCGAATACCCGACGCACCAGTTGTCCCTCATGTCCTTGCTCGTGCCTGTCTTGACCGCTGACCAGAACCTCGTCGCAAGCGCGTTTTCGAGGCCGAAGGTGACGGATCTGGCCTGTCTGTCGGAGAGGATATCGGAGACGAGATAGGCAACAGGCTCAGGGAAGACCCTCTGAGGCTTCTTTCCCGAATCTCCGGGTGTCAGTCTGAGGTCAGAACGAAGGCCCCCGTTTGCGAGCGTCCTGTAGGCATTCACAAGATCGAAGAGGCTGACATCCACTGATCCGAGGGCTGCCGAAGGGCCGTAAAAATCCTCTGGTTCGAGGTCCCTGAACCCGAGCTCTCCGAGCCTCCGGACAAAGCTGTCGACGCCTGCAAGACCTATCACCCTGACCGCAGGGATATTCAGGGAAGAGGCGAGGGCGGTGCGTGCGGAGACCATACCCTTGTAATCGGACTCATAATCGCCCGGCTTATAGATGCCTCCCCCGGTAGGGATATCCAGGGGGCTGTCGCTCAGCATGGATGCGGGCGTGAGGATCTTTTCTTCGAAGGCAAGCCCGTAAAGGAAAGGCTTGAGGGTGGAGCCGGCCTGTCTCTTTGCGACGACCCCGTCGACGAACCTGGAGGGAGAGCCTGCACCGGAACTGCCGACATAGGCGAGGATCTCGCCCGTCCTGTTGTCTGCAATCAGGACCGCGCCGTCTGTAACGTTCCGTGACCGTACCGCGCCGATATGACGTTGAAGGACCTCGGACGAGAAAGCCTGGAGGTCGCGATCCAGGGTCGTCGAAACCGCCTCCACTCCGTTCCCGAGCAGCTTGCGGGCGACGTGAGGGGCGAGTGCAGCCTGCTGCCTCACCTCATATCCTCCGGAGAGGACCTTCCCTGCAAGCTCCTCTATCCCTTCGCACCCGACAGACGCTTTCATCGATTGCGCGAGGAGGCATGCCCGCTTCGAGACTGCGGACTTGTCAGCATTAGGAGAGCGTATGAGCGCAGCGAGGAGAAGGGACTCTGTCTCGTCGAGGCCATGAGGCTCCTTGTCAAAGAGCCCCCTGCTGGCAGCGGAAATGCCCTGTAGCTCTCCCCTGAAGAAGACGAGATTCAGGTAGGCATCGAGCACCTCGCCTTTATTCCATGTCTTCTCGATCTCCGTCGCAGCCGACATCTGTTTCCATTTCTGCGAAATCGTCCGCCCAGATCTCTTAGTATGGTCCCCCGGATGTCCCTTCGGCTGGAGGTCCCTGTCGAGCATCGAGGCCAGCTGCATCGTGATCGTGCTCGCCCCACCCCGGGAACCCCCGAAGAGACCCTTGATCGCGGCAGCAGCAGTGGCGCGCCAGTCCACTCCTGAATGGGAATAGAACCTCTGGTCCTCCGAATGGATCACCGCTTTTATCAAGGCAGGGGAGATCTGATCCAGCTCCGCCCATTCGAGCCTCCTGGCTCCTGGGTCTGTCCTGAGTTCATGGATCACCTGGCCATGCCTGTCGAGGAGCAGAGAGTCGGACCTCTTATAACCAGCCTTCACCTCCTGGAAAGAAGGGAGGGCGAAGACCGAGGAGGATGAGACCAGAACAGATACAAGAATAGCAGCAATCAAGCGGCATAACTCCCCCACCCCCCTCTTACCCCAAGAGGGGGCAACAGCCTTCATGATAAGACGTGATGATCGTCGCCTTATTCCTCCCCTTAGGGTAAGGGGAGGCCAGGAGGGGTTATGGCTCCTCACTGCCCCACCTCAACCTCTTTATTCGGGATCTCGCCGAACATCTCTGGCGCATACATCGCCTCGACCCTTGTCGGGGGAAGATTGAAGGTCCCGCTGTTGTTCAGGCGGAAGGTATATTCGACAGTCCACGTCCCCTTCGGCACATATTCATAGTACGCCCTGAAAGCCTCGAAGGACCTCTCCTCGAAGGCAGGCCATACCCAGCCCTCGCGCTTTTCCCCTGACGTCATGATCTGAGAGTCCCTCCCGAGGCCGGTGCCGAGAATCATCGCCCCGGCAGGGACAGGATCACTCACTACGACCCAGGTCATGTCGGCCTGGGATTCGAGCTCGAGCCTCACCCTCACCACATCCCCCCGTGTCCATCGTCCGGCGTTCGCCTGCTCGACCGGGACAACCGTCTTCTTTATCCTGTAACCTGTTGATAACGGCTCCTTCAGCGGGATCGCAGCAAGGCCCTGTATCATCAGCCAGGGTCTGCCCGAACCGTGGTGATCTACAGCAAGCCTTTCCTTCTTGTCAGGCCAGGCAAAGTCAAGCCCGGACACCTTCTCTTTCTTCGACCAGTCGACGCTCTCTGTCCTGCTGTCGAGCATTGCTGTTGTGACGCCGGATACGGGAGTCGCCTCGAACTTCTTCGAGAACTTTTCGAAGGCGAGCACACCCCATGCATTGGCTGTCGTCAGGTCCCATGCACCCCGATGCTGCCTGCCGAGGGCGCCGCGGACGATCCGCGGGATGTCGGCCTGCCATTCCCCTGAATCGAGCAGGGCGAGGATCGACTTCACTGCATTCACGTCAACAGACAGCATCAGCCACCAGAGCCCGTCAGACCTTTCAGTAGAAAAACCGAGGGTCGTGCCCTGGAAGTTCATCCGCGACCTCAGGATCTGGCTGGCCTCCTTCGCCCTGCGGTCGCGGTCGGGTAAGTCTTTCATGCGGCGGAGTATATTCGTCCAGTCCAACACTGCAGAAGTAGGCCAGAGGTTCGGCTCTATCGAGATCGAGGCTAGCATCCCGGCCTCCGCTATCCCCGTGCGGGAGAGTGCCTCGACCGCAGCCAGTTTTCTGATCGAGAGGTCCGCCGTGGCAAGGGACGAATACCTGACCACCTTGCCCTCGATAAAGCCTTTCAGCCCGTTCTCCATGTTCGTCCTGACAGGATCGGGGATAGTCCATCCGGCCTCGTCCGCGATCGAGAGGATATAGGAGGTGAGGGCATCGCTGCCATAGGTCATCAAGGGAAAAAACTTCACGAGGCCGTCCGAATCCATATACGACGGCAGCTCGGCAACGATCTGTTTCCAGAGCGATTCGTCCCTGAGGCTCACCGCCCGGGAGACCTTCTGCTCCATGCAGGTGAACGGATATTGCCTCATGTACGTCGTCACGCCCCCGAGGCTTTCCGCGATCTTCGGCCTCAGAGTGATATGCAGTCCGCCCTTGCCCGGAATTGCATCGACTGGTCTTTCGACCTCCAGCTCAAACGGGCGATCGATCTGCATGAGGGTCGCCTGGAAGGTCCTTACAGGTATCGCCTCCACCACCTTCTGTTTCACCCTGATCGTGTCGCGTCCTTCCCCTCCTTTTTCAGAGGCTGTCACCTCGTATGCGAGTGAGGAGACGCCTGTCGGGACCGTGATGTCCCATCCTATATCCTGAGATTCCCCAGCAGCCAGGGAGCGGGTGACCGTATCGAGTTCTCTCCTTGAGGGATCAAGCACCGCTGCCTTCATCTCGATATCCATCTTCCTCGATGAGGCGTTCCTGACAGTGAAGCCGGCCCTGAAACTGTCTCCTTCCCTCACGACCTGCGGAACCCCCGAAAGGACCATCAGGTCCTGGGAGGTGCGGATGCTGGCATGTCCGGTACCGAAGAGGTCCTGCCCCCCGGTCGCGATCGCCACGATCCTGAAGCTGGTCAGGGAATCATTCAGAGGGATCTCGACATCCGCCTCGCCCTTTTCGTTCAGCCTCACCGTCCCTTTCCAGAGGAGGAGCGTATCGAAGAGTTCCCTTGTCGACTGCCGTCCGCCCCCGCCGCCGTGGGGCTGGGCCTTCAGCCCGTAATGCCTCTTTCCTACGACCTGCATCTGCGCGGTCGAGGTCTGGACCTCATACCCCCTCCGGCCCATCATCGCGTCGAGGAGCTTCCAGCTCTGGTTCGGCATCAGTTCAAGCAGACCTTCGTCAACAGCGGCGATAGCCACCTCGCTCCCCTTCGGAGGCATCTTGCCGTCTGCCCTCCTGACAGAGACCTTCACCCGCGCCTTCTCCCTCACCTTGTACAACTCTCTTTCGGGCGTGACTCCAACCTTCAGCTCAAAGGCCTTCCACCCGACAGAGATCTCGGCCAGCCCCAGCTTGTATGCGGGCTTCCCGAGGTCTACCATTGCGGTCGGCTGCACGCCCGAGACGCGGCCGCGCACTAGCAGGGCAGAGACGAATACATTAGGCGCATAATTGCCTTTGACCGGAACGGAGAGGACCGGGTGCCTGCCCGAAATCTTTCTGACGTACGTTTCGATGATCCCCTCACGTTCGACCGTGACAAGGGCTGTCGCCTCACGGAAGGGCATGCGCACCTGGAACTTGGCTGTCTCCCCGGGTTCGTATTTCTTCTTTTCGGGGATGAGATCTATCCTGTCGTGGTTTTCGACATCGAACCACCACTCCCCCTTGCCTACGATCCAGACGTCCCGGTGGGCCACTGACCTGTTTCCTGCTGCATCGGCAGCATATGCCTGGAGTATGGCGTTCCCGGAGACCGGAGACTTCGCGGCGCAGAAGAGCAGGCCCCTTGCATCGGTCCTGCCTTCGCAGATACCCCCGATCTTCTTTGTCTCGGAGGTGTTCTCATACGCATAGAAGCCTCCGACGAGCCTCTTCCTGTGAGAGAAGGACCTGCGCTGGAAGAGGTCGACCTTCACGTCTTTTCCTGGAAGAGGTTTGCCGGAGAGGTCGAGGACAGCGACCTGAAATCTGAAATCGTCTTTCGACGATGTCCAGGAATCAGGTTTTATCCCTATCACAAGTGACGCGGGCCAGAGTGGGATGCGCTGCGACACTGTCTGGATCTCGCCGTTGGGATCGCGGAACTCGAGCTCCGCAAGGATATCCTGCGGCTGAGTCACAGCAGGCAGGTTGTCGATCACGGTCCTCAGGCCTCCCCTGCTGTCGAGGGTAAGGTCGCGGGAGAGCACCTTCTTCCTCTGGTCCGGCTGGGCATCTTCCTGCTCGTCGGACCTCGAATATCTCACCTTCTCTTCCTTCACCTCTCCGTTTGAGAAGACGAAGTTGTCATAATCGCTGAAGCTCACGAACTTCGGCTGGACCTGACTCCTGAGTTTTACCTCTGCACCCTTCGCCCCGCCCCCGGAGAGATACGAGACGAGAAGGTCCATCTCCGCCTTCGGGGTGTTGATCAGCGGGGTATTCAGGGGCTGGATGAGCGCCTTCATGAGAGGCACCCTGAACTCCTCGACCCGGAAAGAACCGGACTCCCATGTCCTGGGGCTCTCTTCCTCCTGACCGGGCTTTTTGCCTCTTTCCCGAGTGGATTTCTTCTTCTGGAGGGTGATGGTGTACCTCCCCAGCCCCGCCTCCTTCGGTATCTTCCATGTCGTCTCTGCAGCCCCCCTGCCGTCCCACTTCAGCCTGAACTCGTATTCCTGCTCACTCCCGGAATGCCTTATCACGACCGTGTCCGGAAGATCAGACCTCTTCGGACTGAGGAAGCCGGATGATCCATGCCGTCTCATGATATGCTTCATATGGAGCGTATCCCCGGCCCTGACGAGGCTCCGGTCGAGCACGGTATGGGCCACGAACGGTGTCTCTTCTCCTGCTGAGGGCATATTGAATCTCCAGGGTTCGATCCCCTCGGACCAGCCCGAATGAACAAAGGTCATGTCGCCACCAGCCCTCGCAAAAACGAAGAGGCCCCGGTTGATACCCTTGAGCGCCTCGGAGGCCTCCTCATAGTTGATAGGGGTCTGACACTGTCGCAGGTCCTGCTCCGAGGGGAGCTGTTTTGAGATCTTCGCGATACCCCCGGAGTCGGTCCTGCCCTCCCAGATCAGCTTCCCCTTGCAGTCTCTCACGCTGATCGCGGCATCCTTCACCGGTTCTCCTTTTTCGAGAGTCGTGACCCAGACGAGAGACGATTCCCTGCCCCACTTGAAGTGGGCCGAGAGGTTCGTAACAAGGGCCGCTGTCGGCACGTACATCGGCTTCTGACTGTCCAGGAGGGCCTTGCCGAGGATCAAGCTTTCGAGTTCCACAACATAAAGACCCGACTCCTTCAAGGGCATGCCGACCACCTCGAAGGCCGCGGCTCCACCAGGCTTCGGGACGGAAAACTCCGCGACATTGCTCACTCCGGCGAGCAGTCCCTTCTCCCGTCGTGCGGAGGCAACCTTTCTCAGCCATTCGATCACCTGCTCATCGCCGCCCATACGCACCTTGTGAAGCCTGCCCTTCAGCCCGTCGACGAACTCCTGACTCTTTCCCTTCATCGAATCGGGCAGCAGTTTCCCTGCCGTCTCCCCGAGCCCTGCGGCCTTCTCCATGATCCCCTGTTTTGTCTTGTCGACAACGCCCTCTGCCGGCTTTTCGACCTTCAACATGCGGCTCTTCACGGGCGACTCGATATTCCTGATCGTCACAGGGAGGGTAGGGTCTGACTTGAGTTCGATGATGCCGAACCTGGAACTGAACTTGGCAAGCGGCGGATAGGCGCCCGTCCTGACGGTGAGAGGAAAGCTCGCACTGTTTGCAAGAGGTCTGCCTGCATCGTCGCTGAACTCCTTAGGCAGTTCGATCACAAAGGAGCTCTTCTCAGGGAAAGGCCCCTTGAAGCTTATGGAGTAGACATACCCCGGCTCTTCGGAACCCTGCGCCTCTTCACCCTCCTCCCCTCCGTCGCTCTCCCCCGGCTTCTCTGGCCTGTAAATCTTGCTCCCTCCCCTCAGAACTATCTTTTTAGCCCGGTCCCAGGAGACCTCTGACGAGAAGTTCAGCCTCAGGGGCAGCACGGGGATGCAGTGGGAACGTGCGTTTTCACGGTCGCATCTGAATTCGGCGGTGAACGGACCTCTCACCTTGAAGTTGAGGTTCTGGTCCTGTGTCGTCGCTGCCCCTCCGTTGGTGGCAACACCCTTGCCCCAGACAAGGGTGATCGGGGCCCTGCTCGGAAATTTCTGCCTGCACTGCAGGAGCACCTTCGGTTTCTGTTTCAGCCACTGGTACTGGCTGAGGATGCCTTTCGCCTCATCGCCCGCCACGAGCCGGACGCCGACCCTCTCGCTTATCCCGCCTATCCCGCAGGATACGTTCGAAAGGACCGAGGCCTCATCCGGCACGGCATCCAGCACTAGGATAAATACCTGGTCCTCATTGATCGCCTCGGAGCCCTCCGGGGGAAAGGATTGTATCACCGCCGGGTCTCCGGTCGTAAAGGAGAAGGTCTGCTGCCCCGTCACCCCGGCACCGGCAAGAGTAGTCAGCCCTTTCTTCATCGTAAACCGGCAGGCAACTCCGGCAGGGAGATCGCGGTCGAAGTCATAGACCCAGTTTTTGACATCGGCCCATCTGCCTCTTCCCTTTTCAGGACAGTCCGCATCAAAAGGATCAGAAGCCCTGGGATCGCCGAACGAGACCATCTGAGCAGAGAACCTGACGGCAACCTGACGGACCTGCTTCACCTCCCCCTGGGGCGAAAAAACCTCGACGTGAGGAGGTTCAGCAGGAAAGGCAGCAGAGGACCAGGAGATACACAGCAGGCAGGCGGCCAAAAGTATCGACATTTTTTTCATCATCCCTCCATTATCGGATCATCATATCATCAACTGGTTATCTTCGGACCTTGTCTCACCGATATTCGTCACATAGATTGCTGCCCGATTCCCGACAGGGCACTTCGCCTCGCAGATCCCGCAGCCGATGCAGAGAGAGGCATCGATCCTCGGCTGCTTCAGGTGGATGGTTCCGCCCTGCCTGTCCATGACGGCCACCTCTTCGAGCCAGATCGCCTTTTTCGGGGTCGGGCAGACCTCTTCGCAGACGATGCAAGGGGTCGCATGGGCGTAAGGAAGGCACCTGCCCTTGTCGATCATCGCGAGCCCGATCTTCACCTTCGCCTTTTCCGGCTGCGTCAACTTCTTTATCGCGCCTGTCGGACAGACCTGGCCGCAGAGGGTGCAGCGGTATTCGCAGTACCCGAGTCTCGGCACGAGTGTCGGGGACCAGATGCCTTCGATGCCGGCCTCAAGAAAAGTAGGATGGAGGCCATTGGTGATGCAGACCTTCATGCACTCACCGCACTTCACGCACCGGGAGAGGAATTCATTCTCTGCAAGAGCGCCGGGAGGACGGATGAGCAGCGGGTTCGAAAAACCCTTTTTGGAGAGGACCCCGGATTTCAGCATCGGCACGGTGGCAACACCTGAGGCTGCGGCCACTAGAACGCGACGTCTTCCGAGGTCCATGGACTGCGAAGCAGTCTTACCCCCGAATCCGGATGAAAATCCGAAGCGGACCGCATTATGGGGGCAGATGTCATCACAGTTCCAGCAGGCGAGGCATTCCGTATTCCTCCACTCCTCCTTCCGGTCGGGGAGGACGTTTCCCTGACAGACCGTGGCGCATGCCCCGCAGGAGGTACAGCCCTCGCTCACCGACCTCTTCAGGAAAGAAAAACGGGACAAGAGGCCGAGAAGACCTCCGAGGGGGCAGAGGTACCTGCACCAGAACCTTTTTTCGTAGAGGTTCAGGCCGAGGATGACGAGGAAGAGTGAGCCTATAAAAAAAGACTGCCTGAAGTGCGGCTGCTGAAAAGAGAGGACCGACTTTTTCAGGACCGAATAGACGGGTTCCGTAACCGCGCTCAGGCCTTTTATCCTGAGGTCATACGCTGCATCGAATACGTCCCTGATTGCGCTGTTGAAGGCAGGATAGATGCCGACCGAGAGGGACCTTATCAGAAGGGAGAGAGGGTCGAAGATGCCGACGAGCTGCAGGGAAAAGAGAGAGGAGGCGAGGATAAAAATCAGAAGAAGGTATTTCACCCGGTGCATGCCCTCGCCCCCCTGTCTCTTCGCATCCCTCCGTATCGAGCCGACCATGTTGTTGAGAGTCCCGAGCGGGCATATCCAGCCGCAGAAGACGCGGCCGAGGACTATGGTCGCTGCGATCAGGGCAATCGAAAAGAGAAACGCCTTTTCGACGGTATGGGCGGAGAGGAGTGTGGCAAAAAATATCAGGGGGTCGAAATCGAGGAAGATCTTGACCGGGTATCCGAGTTCATCGAGGCCCTTCGATTCTGTCTGGATGAAGAGGAAGAGAAAGAGCAGGAGAAAAAGAAACTGGACTGCCCGGCGGCTGTTCCGCATCTCCTAGACGCTTATCTTCCTGATCTGGAGCCTTGAAAGGTCCATCCGGCCGAACCCCGCCTGAGAGGCGAGTTTCACATAGCCGAGGTCCTGGCCCTTCATGCCGAAGAGAGTAGCCCCATATGAATCTATCGCCACCTGGTCGATGCCGGCAATAACCGTATCGAGCCTTTTCACGTCCTTCAGGTCTCCGCCCTGCGGACCATTGCCTGTCAGTATGCGGACCGCATCGAGGACGGTGAGGGTCGGTTTTACGGTCATCGAAATGTCCACGAGGCTCTCGTTTATCTTCTGGTGTATCCTGTTTCTGCTGCCGCCCATGATCCCCATCCAGTTCTTCATTGACATGGTCAGCTTCGCGAGGCCGTGATGCTTGGCGATCGGCACATTGATCACCTTGTCCGCCTCGAAGACCTCGGTATACAGGGGCCAGGACTTCAGGGCAATGCCCTTCAGCTTCATTTCCCTGAACTTCCGTTCGTCCATATAGTCCATCTCCGCACCGAGCGGACGGACAGCATCGAGGATGCCGCTCTGGACATAACAGCGCCTCGGGTCGTTCACCCCGCGGTCGAAGACCTTCACCTTCTTCGCCCCCGCCTCAAGGCAGAGCCTCACGATCGTGGCTACCACCTCTGGGTTCGTATTTCCCGCCTGTTCCGGAACCCGGTCCCAGCCTATATTGGGCTTGATCACAACGATGTCTCCCCGGGATATGAACTTCCTTATACCTCCGAGGGCATCGATGGCAGCATTTGTGATCGCAGCAGGAGAAGCACCGTGGGCGACCGCAAGGTCAGGACCGGCTGCGGCAATCGCCTCGTCGTAGACCAGGTTGATAGAATTGAAGAAAGTCACTCCCGCAGCGGCTGCTGCGGTGTATTTCAAAAAATCCCTGCGCTCCATGGAAAACCTCCTTTTCAGGACACTGATGCAGATTCGGAAACCTGTTTCCCATTATACCAGCGAATCAGGAGAGGGGGAATGATTTTCGGGAGAAGGCGTGGGTTTGAACAATTACACCGACAAACAGATAGGTCTTTCCGAGCACAACCCTTACGGATTTACGACTCAAACCCACATTCTTGGGCCATGCTCGAGGGCCAAAATAGCCGTACACTTTTAAACCTGTATGGCTTATAATGTTCCCGGGGCATTGCAATCATCTTCATATAGAGGAGACAATATGAAACACGGGTTATCCTATATCTTCAGGCGGTTTGCGGCAAGTATCTTCCTGCTTCTCCTAATATCACCGGCAAAAGCTGCCAATATCATCATAGGGGGAGACTATACAGACCTTGGGACAATAGTCGTAGTAAGCCCCAAGCTTGGCGACACTGCCACGGCAAACGGCACTGCGCTGTTGAATACCCTTGCGGGGATAACAACCGCTTCAGAAACTCAGCCCTATCTTATAAAACTAGGCCCCGGAACCTATGATCTGGGTGCATTCGGCCTTCAGATGAAACAATATGTTTCAGTCGAGGGCTCAGGGGAGAAGGCGACAAAAATAACGTCTGCTCCAATTTCAGACGCTTTACCTCCAACAATTGCAACGGTACTAGGAGTAAACGATGCTGAACTTCGGTCACTTACGGTGGAAAACACCAGTGCCGGTACTAATACGATAGGTATCCTGAATCTGTCCAGCTCGCCATCGCTAAGCCACTTGACAATCATCGCTTCGGGCGGAATGCGCAACTATGGCATCTATAACTCTTCCTCCTCACCTACAATGAAAGATGTGACAGTAACCGCCACGGGATGGGGTGGACCCTCCTCTGCCAACGCCGTCTACAATACTTCTTCTTCGCCAATAATGATACATGTTAATGCAGTAGCTTCCGGTGGCTCTACAAACGACGGTATACTTAACGACTCGTCCTCATCTCCGACGATGACAAATGTCACCGTTTCTGCTTCAGGGGGAACTGGCCTAAATTACGGTATCGTGAACACTTACTCCTCATCTCCAACAATGACAAATGTAACGGCTAATGCTTCGGGCGTGCCGGGAAGCACAAATTACGGCATCGTAAACTCTCTCGCTTCTTCTTCTCCGGCAATGACAAATGTAATAGCAACCGCCTCGGGGGATAGCAGTGTTAATTGTGGAATCGTGAACACTTCCTCTGCTGCCCCAACGATGACAAATGTGACGGCAACCGCATCAGGGGCAAGCAGCAACAATTGCGGTATGAGTACCTCGGCATCGTCGGGGAATTATACCATCCTAATTGACCGTTGCAGCTTTATAGGCAGTACGAACAGCATTCTTCTCAACGACTCTCATTACACGCTCAAGATAGGAGCCAGCAAGCTTGACGGTCCAATCAGTGGAGCAATGTTCTCTTGCGTCGGTTCATATAATGGCAGTTATATTGCCTTGAATGCTTCCTGTCTATAAGCAAAATGCTGCCGCGTGATGAAGATTTACATGAGTAACTGTACTTTTGCCGCAACAACGACTAACTGTTTGCTTCAGGAAGAAGTTGAAATTGGCAGTGTGTTCCGGATGATGAGCCCTGACATTGATGTTCCAGGTGTGCATGGAGTGAAATTTTATCTGAGCCACATTCTGAAACGGGGCGATGCAAGAAATACATTGCGGGCTTCCGATCCGGCAGTAGTCCAACTGCCAAATTGCGATATTATAAAATTTCACGGAATGCTCGCCTGGAACCATCCACCATTGTCCTTGAAGATTCTCTTGAATGCCCGAAAAATCTCCCCTACCCCCTCTTGCCAAAGAGGGGTAAACATCCATCGAGATAGAGCAGATGCCGTTGGGCTACCCCAGACCTTGCCATGAACCTCTCCGAAGGCACCCACCCCTGCACCCCTCCCTAGGTGGACCTACTTCTGCGTCCTTCGGTGGGGTATCCGAACCCAAGAGGTGAATCCTGAAGCAGGTATTTCTTTCTGCGCGGGGCTCCGCCCCGAAACCCCGTCCACCTTTCTTGACGGCCAATCAAGGTGGAGCCAAAGAAGGCCGCCCCTGACGAGAATTCTTAACGGCTCTTTCCGCTGTCCTCGGTATCCCGCTGAAACTTGCCCGGCAGGGAACTATATAAATATGATTCCGGACTTCGGACAGTCATCGGGACTTAACCCTCCGGGCAGCGGCCTGAGCCTAAATTCTCGAAGGGGAACAACATCCTCCTGACAAATCAACAGGGTAATGTTTCTTTAGGAAGGCGGAGAAGATCATGCAAGTATGCTCCGAAGGCAACCCACCCCTGCACCCCTCCCTAGAGGGGACCTTTTAATGCGCTGTCATGCGAAACGCCTCTGTCCGCAACTGGCGGGACAGCGCCTTTTGCGCTAATATTAAAGTAAAACTCAGGAAAATATATGGCGGAACGGCTACTGATAGTCGAAGATGAGAATACGCTTCGGGAGTCCCTGAAGAGGGTCTTGACCAACGAGGGATACGCGGTGGATGGCGTAGGCAGTTCAGAGGAGGCCCTGAGGCTTCTCGAAGAAAATACCTACGACCTGATCATCACCGACATTATCCTGCCGGGAATCGACGGCATACAGCTGCTGAAAAGATGCAGGGAGAAGAACCCTCAGGCGAAGGTGATCATCATCACCGCCTTCGCCTCTATAGAGACCGCGGTCGAGGCGATACGGTCAGGGGCGTTCGACTACCTGGTCAAACCGATCATGCACCACGAGATAAATGACGTGATCAGGAAGGCGCTTCAGGCCTGACCCGGTTTACTCGTTGCGGTATTTGTAGGTCCGCATGTTTATCCCGGCGTCATGGGCCAGCCGGGAGACGACCGCATAATCGGCCTTCGTCGTCTCGATGAACTTCAGCGCCCCGAACTTCGCAAGGACCTCTTTCCCCTCGGGATCTTTGTCGATATTCAACAGGGCATCCCGTAGATTCTCCTTTAGTGTCTTATCGAGACCCCTCCGCACGCAGAGGCCGTTTGAAGGCACCTTGGCCGATTCCGCCAGGATCACCAACTCCTTCTCGATGCGGGGATCGGCCTTCCTGACCCTGTCGTATATGCTATGCTTTGCCGCCCCTATATCGGCCTTTTTCTCCAGGACCGCGTAGATCGAGGCATCGTGGCTGCCGCTGAAGTAGAATTCCTTAAAGAAAGACCTGTAGTCATTGACCCCGTGCTGCTTGAGATAGGCCACAGGGAAGATGAAACCGGCGGTCGTCGCCTTTTCGACAAAGGCCATCTTCTTGCCCCTCATCTGGGGCACACCCGTAATGCCGCTGTCCTTGCGGACGAAGAGGTAGCCGTGATAGGTCGATCCGCCGTCAAGGTTTACCGGCCGCGCGAGCGGCTCGACGCCGAGTTTCTCTATTGCCAGGGCGCCGGTGAACGAACCGAAAAATGCTCCGTCCATTTTTTGTGAGGTGAATCGCTCTATGATGTTGCCGTATCTGCTGAGGATAGTGATATTGATCTTGACCCCGGTCTTTTTCGACAGGTACTGGGTCAGCGGCAGGAACCTCTCCTGCTGTTTGAAAACGTTCATCTCCGGGATCAGGCCGATCAGGATCTCTTTCTGCGGCTGGCCAAAGGCAACGGACGCCAACAACAGGGACAGCATGAGAATGAAGGCAACCAGGACTGAAGATTTCATCACAACCTCCCTAGAAAAAAATCAGTAATTATACGCCCGACGTCACTTCCCGGAGCCATCCGAGATATTCGGGCGATCCGTCGAGTACCGGCAGGGCTATGATCTCGGGGACACTGTAGCTGTGGAGCGCCCTGATCCGCTTTGCAAGCGGAGCGAACAGCTCTCTCCGGGTCTTCGCGACCATCAGCACCTCGGAGTCGTCTTCAACCTTGCCCTGCCACCGGTAGATCGAACGGACATTCTTCAGGATATTGACGCATCCGGCGAGTCCTGCCTCAACCAGTTCCGTGGCGATCCGGGCAGCCTCGTCCTCTCCGGGGGCGGTGATGAGGACAACGATCTCGCCGGTCATGCCGCGGCGCTACCGGAAGAGGAACTCGAGCTGCTCCATATGCTCGCCCGGGAAGCTGATGGGATAGACATTCGAAAAGCAGGCGGTGCAGTAATCGCCCGCGCCGAGGACGCTCTGCAACAGACCTTCCATGCTCAGATATGAAAGGGTATCCGCGGTGACGTATTTCCTGGTCTCCTCAACGTCGTGGCTGGAGGCGATCAGTTCCTGCCGCGTCGGGGTATCGATGCCGTAGTAGCAGGGCATGATCGTGGGAGGAGAACTGATCCGGAGATGAACCTCTTTTGCCCCTCCGTTTTCCCTGATCATCTTGACGATCTTTTTGCTCGTCGTGCCGCGCACTATCGAATCGTCGATAACGACAACCCGTTTCCCTTCAAGGAGTTCCCTCACCGGGTTGAGCTTGATCTTCACGCCGAAGTGACGGATGCTCTGTTTCGGCTCGATGAACGTCCTGCCTATATAATGGTTCCGTATCAGGCCGAAGTCGAACCCGATGCCGCTCTCCTCGGAAAAACCGAGGGCCGACGGGACGCCCGAGTCAGGGACCGCGATAACAACATCCGCCTCGACCATAGACTCCCTTGCGAGCTGCCTGCCCAGTTCCTTGCGTATGCTGTTGACGTTCTGGTGGCCGAAAATGTAGCTGTCCGGCCTCGAAAAATAGATGAACTCGAATATGCAGAAGGCCCGCTTCTCTGAATACAGGGCCTTATACGAGGTCAGGCCCTCATTATTGATGACCACCATCTCGCCCGGTTCTATATCCCTGATATATTTGGCGCCGATCAGGTCGAAGGCGCAGGTCTCGGAGGCGACGACATAGGCGCCGTCGACCTGGCCAAGGCTGAGGGGCCTCACGCCATAGGGGTCCCGGACCGCGACCAGTTCGTTCTCACGGAGGATCAGGAGGCTGAAGGCGCCGCTCACCTGTCTGAGCGCCTGGACCACCCGCTCGTGAAAAGTCTCGCCCTTCGAATGCGCGATCAGATGCACCACCACCTCGCTGTCCGAGGTCGACTGGAAAATGGCGCCGTCTTCTTCGAGTGTCTTGCGGAGTTCGGCGGCATTCACCAGGTTGCCGTTGTGGGCAAGGGCAAGACTGCCGAGAGAAAAGTTCGCGACGATGGGCTGGACATTCTTCAGGATGCTGCTGCCGGCGGTCGAGTAACGGTTATGACCGATCGCCGCATGACCGGGAAGCTTCTTGAGGCGTTTTTCGCTGAATATATCGGCCACGAGCCCCATCGCCTTTTCTATAAAGAGCTGTTTCCCGTCTGAGGAGCAGATACCGGCCCCTTCCTGTCCCCGGTGCTGAAGGGAATAAAGGCCGAGATAGGTCAGGTTGGCCGCTTCCGTATGGCCGAAGACGCCGAAGACACCACACTCTTCGTGCATCTTGTCGTCAGCCGGACCGGCTATATAGGGCATATGACGCTCGGCGGCAGAGTTGCCGGGGCATCGGCCGCCCGGCCTGGCGCCGCACGCGGACCGGGAGGGGCAACAAGGGCTATGTCGAGGATTCTTCCGTGTAATGGCGTTATCTCCAGTGAACTGCTCAACTGCCTGAGCTATTTTACCACAACGCCCTCTCCGATAGGGCATTATCGGACACGACCTCTGAACCGGCAGAAAAACCTTGCCCTAAGGCTGCCTGCAGGGCTATACTTATAGCCGCGTAGTCTTTCCTGCTGATCCGGACAAAAAAACCTGAGGGAGTCACAATGCCTTTTTTCGGCGAAGTCTTTACGAGCGAGATAATCAAAAAACCCGTCCTCGATCCCCGGGGTGAGGAACTCGGCCGGGTAAAAGACCTTGCGATCATAAAGGGCGACCCGCTTCCGGTCGTTTCGATGCTGATCATAGAAAGAAGGAAGAAGAGATATGCTGCCCTCCGCTGGTCCGACCTGAATATCTTCAACAAAAAGATCATCGCGGCGATGACCTACAGGGAGAACCTTGTGGAGTACGAATTCAGTAAAGACGACCTCCTTGTGGTCAGGGACATCCTCGACAAACAGATCGTTGATGCCAACGGCGCAAAGGTCGTCCGGGTGAACGACATCAAACTCGAGGGATACAATGAAAACGCAGTCCTGATAGCCGTCGACGTCGGCATGCGCGGAATCCTCAGGAGGCTCGGGATCGAGCGCGGCAGCGAAGAGTTTATGAATCTCTTCAAGACCCGGCTGCCCTACAACCTGATCAGCTGGAACTATATCCAGCCTCTGAGGCCTAAACTCGACGCCATCACGCTCACCGTCCCGCGGCAGATACTCGCCGAACTCCATCCTGCGGACATCGCCGATATCATCAGCCAGGTCTCCCGCGAGGAAGGCGCTCACCTCTTCAAGGACCTGGATATAGAGACCGCCGCCGAGGCCCTGTCTGAGCTGAAACCGGAGATGCAGGCGGACATCATCAACGCCATGGACCCGGAAAAGGCCGCCGATATAATAGAGGAGATGCCGCCCGACGAGGCTGCCGACATCCTGAGCGACCTGCCGACCGAAAAGGCGAAGGAACTCCTCGAAAGCATCGAAAAGGAGGACGCCGAGGATATCCAGGAACTGCTCGGGCATGAAGACGACACTGCCGGCGGCCTGATGACTAACGAGTATATCGCCTACGAGCCTCTCATGACCGTTCAGCAGGCATCCGAGAGGTTCAAGGTCAATGCCCGCGATGTCGAAAACGTCTATTACATCTACATCCTCGACAAAGAGGAGAAACTGATCGGGGTGACGTCTCTCAAGAGAATGCTGCTGGCCGAACAGGACTGCCTTCTGGCGGACATCATGGAGACGAACCTCAAAACCGTCTCCCCGGGCGAAGACGAGATGGACGCGGCAGAGATCATATCGAAGTACAACCTCCTGGCCCTCCCGGTAGTGGACGAAAACGGTTACATGCACGGCATCATCACGGTCGACGACATTATAGATCTCCTCCTCCCGACAGCCACGGGAAGAAAGAGGAGCAAACGGTGACCCGCTGGAAAAGATTGCTGCTCCTGCTGTCGATAATAGGCCCGGGCATTATTACGGCCAACGTAGACAACGACGCAGGAGGTATCGCAACCTATTCCATCGCCGGGGCCCATTTCGGCTACTCCATGCTTTGGTCCCTGATCCCGATCACCGTCGCGCTCATTGTTGTTCAGGAAATGTCGGCGCGGATGGGAGCAGTCTCCGGCAAGGGGCTTGCCGAGCTTATCCGCGAAAACTATGGCGTCAAAATAACGTTCTGGCTTATGATATTCCTGTTTATCACCGACCTGGGCAATACGGCGGCCGAGTTTGCCGGCTGGGCGGCAAGCAATGAACTGTTCGGCTTAAACAAGTATCTATCCGTCCCCGTTGGGGCCGTCATGGTATGGTTGCTCGTCGTAAAGGGCACGTACCGCATCGTTGAGAAGATTTTCCTGGCCTTCTGCCTTGTCTACCTCGTGTATATCCCCGCAGCCATCATGGCCAGGCCCGACTGGGAAGACGTTGCAGTCCAGATGATTAAACCCTCGTTCCATTTCAACGCCGTCTATATCGTCACTCTTATCGGGGTGGTAGGAACGACCATCGCGCCGTGGATGCAGTTTTATCTGCAGTCTGCCGTTGTTGAAAAAGGAATCAGCAAGAAAGATTACTGGGCCTCACGAATCGACGTCATCTTCGGATGTTTTATGACCGACCTCATCGCCCTGTTCATCATCGTCGCCTGCGGGGCAACCCTCTTCAAGTCGGGAATCAGGATAGAAAGCGCTCAGGATGCAGCCATATCTCTCGCTCCTATAGCGGGCAAATACGCATCGGTCCTGTTTGCGATAGGACTGGCCAATGCCTCGCTCTTTTCCGCATCCATACTTCCTCTTGCCACCGCATACTATATATGCGAAGGCATGGGATGGGAGGCCGGGGTGAACAAGACATTCGAGGACGCCCCTCAGTTTATGTGGCTTTATACCATCCTGATCGCTATCGGCGCACTGATCGTCCTTTTCCCGAACGCGCCGCTCATCCCGATCATGTGGATCTCACAAGTCATCAATGGCATGATGCTGCCGTTTGTATTGATTTTCATGCTTCTTCTGATCAACAAGAAAGAGATAATGGAATCCTATACGAACTCAAAGACGTTCAACTGGATCGCCTGGGCAACGGTCGGTATCATGATCGCGATGACAGGAACGTTTGTGGTAACGATGTTTGTATAAGGGTATAATAAATACACAAAAAAACTCGCGGGAGAATATATGGTCAAAACAATCGAATGGGTCGATGGCAGGGTGCTGATGCTCGATCAGTCGCGGCTTCCGATAGAGGTCGTCTACACGGAGTGCTGCGATTACCATAAAGTCGCCGAGGGTATCAGGAAGCTATGGATCCGGGGAGCGCCTGCCATCGGCATCGCCGCCTCGATGGGTATCGCCCTCGCCGCGCAGGAGATCAGGGCCTCCCGGTACGATGAATTCGTAAAGGGTCTCGAACCCGCCTTTGCCGAACTGCTCGCAACCAGGCCGACTGCGGTCAATATCCGCTGGGCCGTCGACCGGTTCAGGGCGTTCCTAGAACTCCATAAAGAAGAAACGACAGAGGCCCTCAAGTCAATGCTGATCAGCGAGGCACAGAGGGTCCTCTACGAAGATATAGAAATAAACAGGGCGATCGGTTTCTGGGGCGCCCAGCTCATCAAAGACGGAGACACGATCCTCACCCACTGCAACGCAGGGTCTCTGGCAACCGGAGGATACGGCACAGCCACCGCCCCTATGAGGGTGGCAAAGGAGCAGGGCAAGCGGATAGACGTCTTCTCCGACGAGAC
>JAKAIE010000119.1 GCA_021814475.1 Nitrospirota bacterium | reverse complement strand
CATCGCCGACGGGCTGACAAGCATCTTTATGCGCTATCCAGGCCGAATAGTCACGGTGACTCAACCCTGTTCAGCTCAAGGGACTCTGTTTACTTCAAGCGCGTGAAAATTTTGGGGGAACTCCTGCCCGTTCTACTGTTGAAAATAACGGGGGGGTATGATAATCTAAAACTCCTTATTTATTGACGTGATATAGTGATCCGAAGTCCCCTTGCATGAACGATATACGGATGATGAAAAAACCGGGAGAAAAGATACTTCTGTCAGGAAACGAGGCCCTTGCCCGCGGTGCGTATGAAGCCGGGGTGAAGGTCGCCTCCGCATATCCGGGCACCCCGTCCACCGAGATCCTCGAAAACCTCCGCAACTACGAAGGCGTCTATACGGAATGGGCAACGAATGAGAAGGTGGCCCTCGAAGTCGCCCTAGGGGCCTCCTTTGCCGGGGTGAGGGCACTGGCCACGATGAAGCATGTGGGGCTGAACGTGGCGGCCGATCCGCTCTTTACCGCGGCCTACACCGGAGTACGCGGCGGGCTCGTGGTGATCGTTGCGGACGATCCGGAGATGCACAGCTCCCAGAACGAGCAGGACAGCAGGAACTACGCGCTGGCCGCCAAGGTGCCTATGCTCGAACCCGCCGATGCCGCCGAGGCAAGGGAATTCCTGAGGACCGCCTATAGGATAAGCGAGCAGTTCGACACCCCGGTGCTGCTGAGGACCGAGACCAGGATGTCCCACGTGAAGGGCGTTGTGACTGCGGCCGAACCCGAGGCGTCACCGGTCACCCCGGGGATCGAAAAGATGCCCGAGAAGTTCGTCATGCTCCCGGCGAACGCCCGCAGAAGGCGGGTCGAACTCGGCAAACGCATGGAGCGGCTGAAGGAATACTCCGAGACGTTTCCCGGGACCTGCGTCTCATGGGGAGATACGAAACGGGGTTTCATCACCTCAGGCGTTGCGTCATTGTATGTGAAGGAGGCCTTCCCCGGGGCGTCAGTGCTCAAGCTCGGGATGGTGCATCCGCTGCCTGAAAAGCTGATCAGGAGTTTTGCGGCGAAGGTCGATGAGGTGATCATCGTCGAAGAGCTCGACCCCTTTATAGAGACCCAGGTGAAGGCGATGGGGATATCCTGCCGCGGCAAGGACCTCATCCCTGCTATGGGTGAACTCAATCCTATGATCATTAAACAGTCCGTGACAGGGGTGAAGGAGTCGGGCTTCTTTGAGCCGGTCCAGATACCGATGAGGCCTCCGAATCTCTGCCCCGGCTGTCCTCACCGCGGGATCTTCTACGCCATATCGAAGCTCGGTGTCTTCGTGACGGGAGATATCGGCTGTTACACCCTTGCGGCGCTCAAGCCGCTCTCTGCCATGGATACCTGCGTCTGTATGGGCGCGGGCATCGGCAATGCCCACGGGATGTCGAAGGCCCTCGGCCCCGACGCCCTCGGCAAGATCATTGCGGTGATCGGGGATTCGACCTTCTTTCACTCGGGCATTACCGGGCTGGTCAACATCGTCTTCAACTGCGGCAATGCGACCGTGGTGATACTCGACAACCGCACCACCGGCATGACAGGTCATCAGCCCCATCCCGCCTCGGGAAAGACGATCACCGGGGACCCGACTGTGGCGGTCGACATCGAGGCCCTCTGCCGCGCGATCGGGGTCGCCAATGTCAGGACGGTCAATCCCCATAATTCCGAAGAATGCATGAAGGTCCTGAAAGAAGAGATAAGCCGGCCTGAGCCTTCCGTGGTCATCGCCAAGGCCCCGTGCGTACTTATCCCGGAGATGAAGAGGCGCAAGGACCGCAAACGCTATACGTCACGGGTTGAGCGCTGCACCGGATGCAGGGCCTGCCTCAGGATAGGCTGTCCTGCCATAGAATGGGTCCCTCTGACGCCTGATGAGGCGAAGAACCTCGGCTATAAGGAAAAGCAGAAGGGCTACTCCCGGATTAATGCCGTGCTCTGCGACGGCTGCGGACAGTGCGCGCCCCTCTGCAAATTCGGAGTTATCGTGCCTGAAGGAGAGGCTGAAGATGCAGGCAGGTAACGTCCTCCTCTGCGGTGTAGGCGGTCAGGGAATCCTCCTTGCAAGCGAGGTGCTCTCTTCGGCCCTCCTCAGGGCGGGTTTCGATGTTAAACAGAGCGAGGTGCACGGTATGGCGCAGAGAGGAGGATCGGTCGTATCGCATGTGAGGTTCGGCGAAAAGGTCTACTCTCCGCTGATCGAGTTTGGGACCGCCGATATCGCGGTCTCGTTCGAGCTGCTCGAGGCGCTCCGGTATCTCCCGTATATGAAAAAAGGCTCCACGGTCCTGGTGAACACCCAGAAAATCCTCCCCGCGCCTGTTGCCACCGGAGTCGAGACCTATCCCGAGGACGTAATCGCACAGCTGGAGTCGAGAGACCTGAGGGTCCATGCGATCGACGCCTTCGGCATCGCGGCATCCGTGGGGGAGAAGAGGGCGGTCAATATGGTCCTCGTCGGCGCGCTGTCGGCCCTCCTGCCGGTCGAAGAGAGGATATTCCTGGATATCGTCGCGGAGCGGATCCCCGAGAAGATAAGGAAGGTCAATGCCGGGGCGTTTCTCAAGGGCAGAGAGATTATCAGGAGGTGATGCACCATGATATGGAATGAGGAGTTCGAGACACTTCCGCGCGAGGCGCTCGAGGCGCTGCAGCTCAAGAGGCTCCAGCACCAGATCGAGCGGGTCTATGCCGCGGTTCCGTATTACAGGAACAAGATGGAAGAGTCCGGGGTGAAGCCGTCGGACATAAAGACTCTCAGGGACCTCCGCAGGCTTCCGTTTACGACAAAGGAAGACCTGAGACTCAACTATCCGTTCGGGCTTTTCGCTGTGCCGTTCGAGAGGGTCGTCAGGATCCACGCCTCCTCCGGGACCACAGGCAAGCCGACGGTCGTGGGGTATACAAAGCGCGATATCGAATCATGGGCCGAACTGATGGCGAGGACCCTGTCTGCAGGCGGGGCGCATCAGGGCGACGTTGTCCATAACGCCTACGGATATGGTCTGTTCACCGGAGGTCTCGGCGCCCATTACGGCGCGGAGCGGCTGGGCGCCGCGGTCATCCCGATATCCGGCGGCAATTCGAAGCGCCAGATCATGCTGATGCAGGACTTCGGCTCGACGGTGCTGATGTGTACGCCGTCCTATGCCCTGAATATCGCCGACGTGATGAAGGAGATGAAGGTAGACCCTGCATCACTGAAACTCCGCGTCGGTCTCTTCGGCGCAGAGCCCTGGTCGGAGAATATGCGCGAGGAGATCCAGAAGAGGCTGAACATCAAGGCGATCGACATATTCGGTCTGAGCGAGGTGATGGGGCCGGGTGTGGCGAGCGAATGTATCGAGGAGCAGCACGGTCTGCACGTGTTCGAGGATTATTTCATCCCGGAGATCGTCGACCCCAAGACGATGGAGCCTCTGCCCGTCGGAGAGCTGGGAGAACTGGTCTTCACTACCCTCACCAAAGAGGCGTTTCCCGTGATCCGTTACAGGACCAAGGACCTCTCAAGGCTGATCGCGGAGCCCTGTTCCTGCGGCAGGACCTTCTACCGGATGGAGAGGATCACTGGCAGGACGGACGACATGCTGATTATCAGGGGCGTCAATGTCTTTCCGTCCCAGATCGAGCATGTGCTGATGAGCGTCGAGGGTGTCGAGCCGCACTACCAGATCATCGTCAATCGTGAGGGGTCTCTCGATGTGGTCGAGGTACAGGTCGAGGTGTCCGAGAATATCTTCTCTGACGAGGTGAAGATCCTCGAAAAACTCGGCAAGAGGATCGAACGGGAGATCAAGGACCTGCTCGGGATCTCCTGCAAGGTGAAACTGGTCGAACCGAAGACGATTCAGAGATCCGAGGGCAAGGCCCAGCGGGTCATCGACAACAGGAAATTGTAGCAGCGGGCATATGTCTATAATCTTGGAGGTCTTATGAAGGTCGAACAGATATCGATTTTTCTTGAGAACAAATCCGGCAGGCTTGCCGATGTGGCGGGGGTCCTGGCCGCGGCCGGCATCAATGTCAGGGCGCTTTCCCTGGCCGATACGACCGACTTCGGGATACTGCGTCTTATCGTCGACGATACGGTGAAGGCGAAGCAGGTCCTGAAGGACAACGGCTTCACCGTCGGCAGGACCGAGGTGATCGCGGTCGAGGTCGAGGACAGGCCTGGAGGACTCGCCCATATCCTCAACACGATGAAGGCCGCCTCGATCAATGTGGAATATATGTATGCCTTTGTCCAGAAGAGCGGGGGCAATGCGATAATCATATTCCGGTTCGACGAGCTCGAAAAGGCGATAGAGGTTCTTCAGCAGGCTGAGGTGAAGATCCTGGCTGGCGAAGAGATCTATTCAATCTGACGATGCAGACCATGAATTCATGGGAACTATTCTAAAGGAGGATTTGCAATGAAATTTGTGAGAATACTGGCAGTTCTGGCAGCCATGACACTTATGGGTGTCTCTCCCGTCCTGGCGGGCACCATCAAGGTGGGCGCCATCCTTGCGGTCACCGGGCCTGCCGCCTTCCTCGGCGCGCCGGAGGCAAAGACGCTCGAAATGCTTGTCGCCGACATCAACAAAAAGGGCGGCATCAAGGGCAACAAAGTCGAACTGATCATCAAGGACTCGGGCGCGAGCCCGGAGAAGGCGATCTCTTTCGCAAAGCAGCTGATTGAAGAAGACAAGGTCTTCGCGATTATCGGTCCTTCCACGAGCGGCGAGACGATGAAGATCAAGAACATTGCGGAGCAGGGCAAGACGATCCTGCTTTCCTGCGCAGCTGCCGAGGTGATAGTGAACCCGGTCGCCAAGTATGTCTTCAAGACCCCCCAGAAGGACAGCTACGCGGTCGTTAAGATATTCGACGAGATGAAGAAAATGGGTATTTCTAAGATCGGCGTGCTCAGCAGCAACACCGGTTTCGGCCAGGCCGGCAAGGAGCAGGTCGAGAAGCTGGCCCCGGAGCACGGCATCACGATCCTCGTCAACGAGGTCTATGACAAGGCCGCCAGTGACCTGACTGCAGAGGTGACAAAGATGAAGGCCGCCAATGTCCAGGCCCTCATCAACTGGTCGATCGAGCCTGCACAGGCGATCGTCATCAAGAACGCCAGACAGATCGGGCTCAAGATTCCGATCTTCCAGAGCCACGGCTTCGGCAACATCGAATATGTGAAGGCCGCAGGTCCTGCGGCAGAGGGCGTCATCTTCCCGGCTGGCAGACTGCTCGTGGCCGACACCCTGCCTAAGAGCAACCCCCAGAAGGCGGTGCTCGTCCAGTACAAAAAGGAGTATGAGGCAAAGTATAAGGAAGACGCCAGCACCTTTGGCGGCCATGCCTATGATGCCCTCATGATCCTCAAGAAGGCTATCGAGACGGCAGGTACGGACAGGGAGAAGGTGAGAACCGCGATCGAGAACATGAAGGGTTTTGTCGGGACCGGCGGCGTCTTCAACTTTACGCCTCAGGACCACAACGGCCTCGGCATCAACTCCTTCGAGATGCTGACCGTGAAAAACGGCAAGTTTGTCCCACTATCCACTGCAGTACAGAAAGCGCCGAAGAAGAAAAAATAACATACGGCAGAGACGGGCATTTTTTTCGGGAGTATCCGGGGACACCCGGATGCTCCCGAATTTTGTCTGTAAACCATGAATAATGAATATTGATCTTTTCTTTCAGTACCTGGTTGCCGGTGTGACCTATGGTACGATCTACGCGATCGTCGCCATAGGATTCAATATCATTTACAACACGACAGGCATCATCAACTTCGCCCAGGGCGAATTCGTCATGCTCGGCGGGCTGACAGCGGTCTCGCTGCAGGCCTTTCTGCCGCTGCCCCTGGCCATCGCCGCCGCCGTCGTCATTACGATGTTTGTCGGGGCACTGATCGAGATCGCCTTCATAAGATGGCTTACCGCCCCTTCCGTGCTGAGAATGATCATCATTACGATCGGCATTTCGATCGTAGTCAGGGAGCTCTCCCTGCATATCTGGGGGTCGGGGGTGAAGGCCCTGCCCTATTTCACCGGGACCGCGGTCTCCTCGCTGTCTGTCGGGGACGTGCATATCTCCCCCCAGGTCCTCTGGGTGATCGGCATATCGGCGGTGATGGTCGTCTGTCTCAATCTCTTTTTCAGCCATACCCTTCCGGGGAGACAGATGCGGGCCTGCTCGGCGAACCGCGACGCCGCGAGGCTCTGCGGCGTCAACGCAAAGAACATGGTGACCCTGTCGTTCGTGCTGAGCGCGGGCATCGGCGCGCTCGCCGGATGCGTCGTCTCGCCGATCACCTATGTCCAGTACGACGGGGGCACGCCTCTTGCGATCAAGGGGTTCACCGTGGCGATCCTGGGCGGACTCGGCAACAGCCTGGCCGCGGTCGCCGCCGGCCTGATCCTCGGCATCCTCGAGTCGTTCAGCATCTGGGTGATGCCGACCGCCTACAAGGATGTCATCTCGATATCGATTCTCCTCCTCATCCTCTTCGTACGACCGAGCGGGCTCTTCGGCAACCGCG
>JAKAIE010000118.1 GCA_021814475.1 Nitrospirota bacterium | reverse complement strand
ATTGTAAAAAGACTTCGATCGATCAACAAGGAGGGGGTAACAAAGCTACATTTGATAATTTGATAAAGATCTCTGCCCTGAGAAAACGCTAGGACTTCCTAACCACCGCGCAGCGGTTTAGTTCTCCACTTGGGTAAATGACGTTGAATCCACAGGTGGGTGAATGCAGTTTACTAATGACATCATGCGTCAATGCCGGGCCGCGGCCGTCGTCGTCCTCATCGGCTGCATACTGCCCGCCCGCGTGGCCGCCGGCGCCGAACTCAGGACTCAATACACGACCATCACCTATGAGAACGAAAACCTTCTGAGGGACTTTAACCACGCCATCTCGCTCGGCAGCCTGTCGTATCTCCTCCTCGGCAGGAAGAGTCTGACCTCTGACGACGAGATACGAAACAAGGTCGATGTCCTTGTCGACAGGATCCAGACCGTCCTCGATATGCGGCCGAAGGAGCTGAAGTTCAGGATTGCGCTGCTCGCGACCAGCTCCGACGTCCGAAAGACCTACCGCGCGAAATACGGGTCAAACGCTGATTTCATCGCCTTTTACTCCAAGGGGGACAAGACCGTGTACGTGTCGGTGGACGACATCCGGCTGGGGGTCCTCTCCCACGAACTCGCGCATGTGGTCATCGACCACTACTTCGGCGTCGCGCCTCCGGTGAAGATCCATGAAGTGCTCGCCCAGTTCGTCGAGGAGCATCTGAAGGACTGACCGCGCGCGGCGCCCACTCCGCATAACGCGTGCGGGCGGGAGTATCGGGGATGTTTACTTCCCGAACGGACAGACCGGATAGCGGCACTCGGCGCATTTCATGCAGAGGCCGCCATGCCCCAGTTCCGCAAGCTCCCTTCTGCCCACCGTTTCACCCGCGAGGACCCTCGGCAGTATCAGATCAAAGATGGTCGTCTTCGCGTACATGCCGCAGGCCGGGATACCCAGGATCGGGATATCGCCGAGATAGGCAACCAGAAACATCGCCCCGGGAAGGACTGCCGAACCGTAAGTGATATGCTCCACTCCGAGCTTCCTTATCGCAAAGCGCGTCACATCGTCCGCATCAACAGACATGCCGCCTGTCGTGATCAGCAGATCGGCCCCGGCCTTTACCAATTCCCGCAGCCGTTCGCAGATAAACGCTTCATCATCGGGCGCATAATATATTCCGGCGATCTCACCACCGACCGCCCTTATCTTTTCGGTAATAACCGGGGCAAATGCGTCCTTTATTCTGCCGTGATATACTTCATTGCCGGTGATCACCACGCCTGCCTTCGGCTTCCTGACCGGCCTGACCCGGATGATGCTGCCGGCATTCACGCCAATGCTGACCGCCGCCTGCACAACGTCCCTCTTGACGATCAGTGGGATGGCTCGCGTGCCTGCAACAGTCTGTCCCTTCTTCACCACGGTATTATTATGAAGCGTGGCGCACATTATGTCCCCGAGCATGTTAAAGGCGAGGAGCGCATCCCGGTTGATCTTCAGAAGCCCGTCTGTTTCCGCAATGATATTGATCTTCCCTTCCTTCGGCTCTCCCTTGACCTTCACGCCCTCCCCCATGAGGGCATGAGCAAGGGCGTATGCAGCATCATCTTCATGCATCTCATCGTTCGCGATATGCAGCACAAAGAGATTTTCCTTGCCGAGCCGCTGGAGGTGGGAGACATCCTCTTCCCGGATTATGTGGCCTTTCCTGAACGCCCTTCCCTTGAATTCTCCCGGCCTGATTTCCGTGATATCATGGGCAAGGACAGTGCCTACGGCCTCGGTAACCGCCAGCCTCTTAGTCCCGGGATTATGATTCTCCTGAGACGAATCACACATAAAGAACCTCCTGCATACTCAGTTATCCTTGAATATCATTCTGAATCTCTCGTCGACAAGCTCTCTTATGCCCATTTCGAGCGCCTCATACTTTTCGAGGAACGTCACGGCCTCCCGGGTGAGTGTTGCGCCTCCGCCGTTCTTCCCGCCGGTCTGCCGTTCAATGAGCTTGAAGCCGAGTCTTTCTTCCATTGCCTTGATATACCCCCAGGCCTTTCTGTAAGAGATATTGATCTCTTTTGCCGCCTGGTTGATGGAGCCGTATCTGTCTATGGCCTCAAGCAGAAATCTCCGGCCTCTGCCGAAGACCGGCTTTCCTTCCGATTCGATCCAGAGTTTTGATTTAATCTCCATTTTACCCCTCCTCCGTTATGGGATATCTGCATAGCGCCGGCTTAAAAAAAAAGACCCTCCTGAGCGGTCTTCCGGGCATGTCCCCGGGCTTTATCCTCACAGGCGCCTGCGGTCCACGGCGTTAGGACTGGCTTGCATAACGCATTTCAACAGTATCCGGCTGAAAAGACTCATAATATCCCGCAGTCGCGCAGGGCCTGCACAGGACCTTCCCGTCACTGTACACCTCACGCATGTCCTGAACATATTCACCGCAGGAATCGCACCTGATCCTTCCCAGCGGCCTCCCCGGCATATCTTCGGGATTTATCTTCACCCGTACGCGCATCACCTCGAAAAGCTCTGCATCCGGCATGATCTTGTAGGCCTCAAGCTGGGCCTGGTATTTGTTTGCAATCTCCGGGAAGTACTCCTTGGCAATCTGACGCGACTCCTCCCTGGCAATGACCCGCACCGCCTTACCGGTCTTGAGATTTACAAAAGTCGCCGCCATCTTCCCATAATCCATGAATTTCATTGTCCTGTGTCCGAGGCTGCACCCGGTAACCGACTGGACAGCATCAGTTGCGCAGCGATCCATTTCCACAAAGACGATTATATTCTTCCTGTCTTTTCCCCTGGGGTCCCCAATCCCGATATTTCTCAGCCCCAGAATCGACATTTTCACTCCCAGGACCTGGCCCGGACACAGGTGACCGTGTATCCTTACTGATTCCTCAAGAAGCCTTTCAAACTCAGAAGCTGTCTGTTCACTTGCGTGCATCGGGTTATCCTCGCCTGGATTTGCGGCTATTCCTCGCGTGTTATGGAGTTATGTTCCAACTATTTTCCCAAAATCTTTTCTGTGCCCGGAGTATCGAAAAATTACCGAATTCAGGAGAGCCTGCTCAGCTGCCCTGCATAAAGGAATGCCAGCCTTATTATCAGACCTCCCAAAAGCACCATCACCGCACTCAGTTTCATCTTGAACAGCTGGGACGAAGTCAGTGTATCGCCATGCTCCTCTTTGACCTCCATGAGCTTCAAAACCAGGGCGAGAGGGAAGAGTATCCATATGAGTATTATAGAGGCGGCGTAGAAAAAATACTCGCTTGTAAAGGAAAAGAAGGGCATGATGGATAACCGCTGAGGACCCGTCGACGTGTAATGCCCATAGAAAAACAGAAATATGATGACTATTTCCGCAAAGATCAGCCAGATATCAATCTTCGTAAAGAACAGTTTCACGGATGGCCTCTTTGCCATCATTATCAATAGAGCGGCCCCGGTGGACAGTGCCGAATTCAGGAAGAGCAGCGGCAGTATCGACGAGTTCCAGAGCGGCCTGGCGACAAAGGCAGAGAGCAGGACCCCCGTGTATATGCCGAGAAATATCCCGAGGCCGAAGTTTATCATTGCCAGCCTTCTCATGTAGGGATGAAGTTTGGCTGAAAGCAGCTTCAGGATATCATATTTCAACATGCCTCTCATCTCTTCGGGCACAGTAGACAACCCGTAGCAGAAGCTGAGGGGTATAATAATACCGACACCCCATGAACCCCACGACATCGGCGACAGTGGCTGAAACGTCAGGAAGAACCAGAAGGTGTTGAATTTTCTCTCAACGTCCAGCCATATAAAAAACATACCGACTGCCAGGATAAGCGGCGCAATGAGAGGGCCCCGCACACAGCAGGCCTTGTCCATGGCGACGTCTTTGCCCTTTCTGAGATTTGATATTGACGACATTACCATCAAACCCGCGCTCAGGCCGCCTAAAAAAAGATATATCGCTATTCTCCAGTCCCATATATGCAAATTCGGGTAGGTAACTGCGTTTGTTCCGGTTATGGCAATTTCCATAGCTTTCCTCCTATTCTGCCTTGCCCAGTTTTCTGATATAGTAAACTCTGGGCAGTGTTCCTGCTTCCTTAATACGGACGGATGCGTCATTCTCCCGCAAGAGTTTGCTGACAGCGCTTTTGGGATCACTCAGATCCCCGAATATGCGGGATTTCCCGATGCACGTCCCTACACACGCCGGCTCTTTGCCTTCCTTGAGCCTATGCTCGCAGAAAGTGCATTTGTCCGCGTACCCCTTGTCAGGATCCATATACCTCGCATCATAGGGGCAAGCCGCCAGACACGCCTTGCAGCCGACGCACTTCGTCCGGTTAATCTGAACTGTTCCGTCATCCTTCTTGTACGATGCGCCGGTGGGACAGTTGTTTACACACGGCGGATGATCACAGTGGTTGCAGAGTTCCGACCTCAGTTCCATCCTGAGTTTGGGGAAGTCCCCTTCCACGGTCTCGACAACCCGCGTCCTGAAATGCTCGGGAGCCACACCATTTTCCGTTTTGCATGCGACGACGCACGCCATACATCCTACACAGCGCCTTTGATCAATGACCATGGCATATTTGGGCATCTTATGCCTCCTTAATTACTCTGATGAAGTTTATTCTCATGCCTGTTGAACCGCATATGGGATCGACTGCGTATTTTGAAATCAAGCCCTCATCATCCGCACCCCGTTTATATGCGTTCTCCAGACTCTTGCTTCCGCTTCCAAAACCGTGCACCATGTAAAAGCAGTCAGGCCTGATCCTCTCCGTGACCTTTGCCTTTATCCTGTTGGACTTGACGCCGTCCCTGTTTTCCAGCGTCACGTACTGCCCATGGCTGATCCCCATTTTTGCCGCAACCTTTGTGTTGATCCAGACCTCATTCTCCTTGAAGAGTTCCCACAACCTCTCGTTGTTTGTGGTCCTGGTAAATGTGTGCACGGGGCTGCGTCCGTATATCAGCCTGAACCAGCCCTCCCCCGGCTGCTCGATCGCCGCGTACTTGGGAAGCGGGTCAAAGCCCTTCTCCTTGAGTTCGCTGCTGAACAGTTCTATCTTCTTTGAGGGGGTATTGAACACAGGCTGATTCGTTTCCGTGATGTACATGTTGTCCGTATTCGGGAAGTGTATCACCCCATTCGCCTTGAGATCGCTGTAACTGGCGGACCAGAGCTTGCACGAGTCTTTAATCCTGTCTTCAAAGGTGTTGAAATCATAATAATCGCCGAGGCCGAGCCTGCGGGCGAGCTCTTTCGCGATCCACCACCCCTCTTTTGACTCATACATCGGCTTCACCACCGGCTGCCGAATGGCTATGCTGAGTGACCGGTCCCGCAGAACCGCGACATTGTCATGCCGTTCAAGATAACTGCATTCCGGAAGGACAACGTCCGCCAGCATCGCGGTGTCATACGGCATCACATCGACAGCGACGAGAAGGTCGAGATTGTTGATCGCCTCCATCGTCTCCTTCTCATTCGGAAGAGTTCTCGTGAGATTCGTCCCGGCTATCAGCCAGCCCTTGATGGGATATGGCTTGCCGGTCCTGGTGGTTTCCCTCACAACGTTTGTGACTCCCTCGGCCTGGGCAGTAGGATATTTTTCAATCAGCGAAGGCTTCTTGGATTCGGGGAAGTCTTTCCGGGGAAGACCGGCAAGTTGTGCCTTTGATGTCAGATAAAGGCCTCCCGGCCTGCCCCACGTTCCCAGTATGGCTGCAAGGATCGCCTGGCATCTCTCCCTCTGCACGTCGTTTCCGTGCCAGGCTGAGTGCCTTCCCGGGTGGACGCAGACGTTCGGACGGTTCCTGCCGAGCACCCGCGCTGTCTCTGCAATAAGATCGGCCGGTATCTCCGTCTCCTTTTCCGCCCATTCGGGCGTGTACTCCTTAACGCTGCTCTTCAGATTATCAAAGCCCACGGTATAACGGCTGACATATTCGCTGTCATACAGGCCTTCCTTTATCAGGATATTTATCCAGGCGAGCATCAGGGCCGTATCAGCTCCGGGCTTTATCGGAAGCCAGTATTTGGCCTTCCCCGCGGCCGTCGAGAATCTCGGGTCAACCACTATCAGCGTGGCGCCCTTTCCCACACCTTCTGCGAAGTCCTGGACCTGGGAGTTGTGCATGTTCTCGCCCAGGTGCGTGCCAAACAACGCTATTACTTTACTGTTGGCAAGATCAACCCTTTCCGGCGAGCCCACGTCCTCTCCGTAGGTAAGCTCAAAAGCGGCTATCCTTGCCCCACGGCACTGGGCAAAGGACGGGAAGGCATAATTGGGTGAGCCGAAGCCGCGTATCAGCGGAAAGAAATGACCCGTCACTGATCCGTGAGCGAAGTATGCCATGGCCTCCGGACCGTACTGGCTCTTTATCTTGGTCATTTTTTCGGCGACGAAATTGAGGGCCTCGTCCCAGGAGGCCTTCTTGTACTTGCCTTCGCCTCTTTTGCCTGTGCTGATCATCGGATATTTAAGACGGGCCGGGTCGTACAGAAGGCCGATGCCCGCATTGCCCTTGGCGCAGAGCTTTCCACGATTATTGGGATGAAGCGGATTACCGTAAAGAGTCACCACCTTGCCATCAACCACCTTCG
>JAKAIE010000117.1 GCA_021814475.1 Nitrospirota bacterium | reverse complement strand
AAACTGATATTTTTCTGGCATTATTGACAAGTCCCAAAATATTGGAGTCCCCCAGAAGCCTATCTGCATGATTACTCCAACTACCTGGGACGTATCCCTGGCAAAGACATTGACCGAAGAGGCTATCCACCCAAGCCCCAGTGCCAACACGCTCATTGCGAAATAATAATAGAGTGCCTGGAGCCAATACAGACTGAAAGACATACCATTCAGTATGGTGAGAAGAACCAACAATACGAGGAAAATTGCATGCGTAATAAATGATCCTGCCAGCTTTACTACAGGGAGTATACTCAGAGGAAAGACTATCTTCTTCACAAGGTGAGGGTTGCTGATAATTGAGGATGTCGCACCATTAACCGCCTCTACAAAGGTATTCCATATACAGATACCAGCGGTCAGCCAGACCACAAAGGGAATGTTGCCTTTCGGCACTGTCTTAAATCCAAAGCTAAAAACAAACCAGAGGATGAAGATCATGATCAGTGGATTTACAAAAGTCCAAAATAAACCGAGAAGTGATCCCACGTATTGACTCGATATGTCGCGTTTAGCCATCTCAAATATCAGGGACCTTCGTCTATATAGAATGGCGATAAACTCAATAAAACCAGAGAATAATAAAAAAGCCTTCTTCATAGACCCCTTCTTGATTATCTTATCCAGCTTATTCTTGCATATTAGGACAAAAAAATCCGCTATCTGTAGATTAACAGACAGCGGATTTTTAAAGCTACAGAGGAATAAAACTTATCTTATTTTAGCCTTTTCCATCATATCAACCTTGGCAGACAATGCATCAATCGTCTTGCTCTGCTCCTGGACCACTTTTGTGAGAACCGCAATAACTTCCGTCATTCTCACTGCCTTGCGATCATCTGTGGCAACCGCAGCAGGAACATCCTCGGCAATGAAACCCAGATGTGTAGTGGCAGGATCATTCTTGTACGTAAATGTAACCGGCGAAAGCTCCTTAAGCGTTTCCATGGCCGATGCTGCAGTAAGCTGCTCAATGTTGTCTTTATAGGTCCGGCTTGATGCCTGAACTAATGACTGATACCGAATTGTGCCTGCCACATCAAGTAAGGCAGCAGGAGTTGTGGTCCCGATACCAACATTCCCAGTAGCATCAATGAGCATCCTCACTGTTCCATGAGCGAAGGGATTATTTTCATTGATTGCCGAAGTTGCAAAATAAAGTTCGGTTGGAATTGAAGTTGGCGTTACAGTACCGTTGACTCTAGCACCGATATAGGCATTGTTTATATAATTACCCGCACCACCACCAGAATTTTGGAAAAGGAAAGCACCAGTATAATCACCACTTTGTGCTATGGTCGGCGCTGCCTCGGTGCCTCTGCTCTTTCTGTATATATTTAGAGTACTGGCTATGGAATCAGCATGTAACGATGTAATAATTCCTCTCGTTGCTGTAACTGCCTGATCCGTAACACCCAGCTTTGCAGCTGGTGCAGAAGTTCCAATTCCAGTATATCCCGTATCCTGAACCACAAACACGGTATTCGAGCCCGCATCCTTCACCAGCAGTTTATCCGCTCCGAAGGAGGGAGCTGCCATCAACCCCACCACCGCTGCTACTGACAGCATACTTACTAATAACCTTTTCATCTTCATTCTCCTTTCCTTATTCGGAAAAT
This sequence comes from Nitrospirota bacterium, assembly GCA_021814475.1. Classification (GTDB taxonomy): domain Bacteria; phylum Nitrospirota; class Thermodesulfovibrionia; order Thermodesulfovibrionales; family UBA6898; genus PALSA-1316. The sequence goes on along the minus strand of JAKAIE010000117.1, from coordinate 5,002 downwards.
TCGTTATGGAAACATTCCCAATTCTACCAGACATATTCATCCCCGCCCTTACATACCTCCTTTTGTATATGGTATATTCTATCATTTATCAAGAGGCGATGCCTCATCATCCTTATATACGATCCTGAAGGCACCTTCATATGGTACCTGCATAAGAAGATAAAACCAATAAGCCGTATGCCGCTGTTTCCGTAGGTTTATTCCTGCCCCTGTAAGATTTGCCTTACAAGAACCGTCCCGATCAGCATCCCGCTCACACACATATCGTTTTTATATTAAATAGAGAATTTACTATAAGATAATTATACTCAAAGAAATCACAATTTACCAGTTATTTTTCCATCCTCTTCATCTCCGAAACATGACTGCACTCATACTTCGTTTATATCACGGGATGCAATATCTTGTCCATATAATATTTCTTAATAATCTTCCCCCCTGCCTGCTGTTCATTGAATAATGATGCCGTCCATAACCAAAGAGGCATCACCTTCGATGGTCACCAGTCCGTTTAAGACTGTATCTATCCTGTCGGCGGAATATTCACAGTCATATCCCCCTTCAAGCGTGACAGACACACTGCGCGACATGTCAAACGGCCCCGTGAGGGTCACCGCCTGCATCTCAATGATAGCGTTGTTTGAGGTCACGGAATATGCGGCCTGCAGCCCGCTGTTCGGGACACCCGCGGGCATCGTCATGACCGGCTGGCTGCCGCAGGAGGATACGGACACCGTATGTGAGACGACATCCGTGCCGCTCGGGTTTGATACGGTCAGACTGACGCTGTATGAACCGGTCCCCACCGCGGTATAGGTATGAGCCGGGTTCTGGAGGTTGCTGGTCCCCCCGTCGCCAAAGTCCCATAACCATGTGGCGGCCCCGGTCGAAGTGTCGGAAAAAAATACATTGTGAGGAACACCGCCGGCTGCCAGAGGCGTAAAGCTGAATCCGGCGACAGGAGGGAGACCCGCCTGAGTGACTGTATAGGTTATGCCGGCAATGGTCAGAGTCCCTGTCCTCTGTACCGCCCCGGCATAAGGATCGACGGAATAGCCGACAACGCCGATGCCCTTGCCCGAAGACCCTGAGGTGACATGGAGCCATGAGTCATTGCTGACCGCCGTCCAGTCGCAGCATCCTCCGTTGAGGGTGCCGACGGTTCCCGTTCCCCCTCCGTAGCCGAATGAATTTGCGTGGCTGCTCAAGTCGATCGTGTCGCAGGTCGCAGGCACTGTCCAGCCGAGGTCCTTCAGCAGGCAGAGGGTGACCGGCCCGGGGCTGTGCCTGACTGTTTGTGACGGGATCGCATAGACCATGAGGGCATTCTCCGTGCCGCTGAAAGTCGCATAATCGAGATGCGCATAGCTGGACCCGGCACTCCAGGCGCCGGGTGCATACAGTTTCACCGGGCCGCTCCCGTTCGCCGTGTTGGCGGCATCCGCGTTCGGCCCGTCAAAATAGACGTTGTTGCTGGTGAGCTGCGCGCCGAGGGCAGCCGAGGGATTCAGGAAAAAAGCGGTATTGATGAGGCCCTGCCCCGAACCGTTATCCGCAAAACGGTCAAACAGGGCCGGATATCCCGACCAGCCCCAGCAGCCATCCCCATTTATGCCGTCGCACTCTGTTCCGTCCGAAGGGTTCCCGTTATCAAAATTCATGCTGCCCGCAAAGCCCAATCCATGGCCGATTTCGTGAAGCACCACACTCGCGAAATCGTAGTACCCCGAAGGCGGGCTCCCCGTTGTGCCGAAATACCAGTTGAAGGCACTGTTGAATGCCACTGCGATCTCGGGTGATCCCCCGTTGCCGTCGGCGCCGCTCAGCGCATTGGCCAAGGCATCCGGATAGAATGAATACCCGTACGGCGCACGGGATAACAGCGCATAATTGCCCCCGCCATGCCCGAGTATGTAGGGGCTCCCCATATTGGTCCAGCAGGCCTCGATCACTATCGGCACCGACGAACTGATCTGTGTGCTCCAGATGGAAGCCGCATAGCTGAAGGCATCCTGTGCGCCGGCAGGCCAGGCGAGACAGGGGTCGCCAAACTGTCCGGTCGCCCCGCTGGGAAGATAGTTGACCGTGATCACGGCTGACAGCGTCTGAATAGTGCCCTGAACGGATATTATTGGGGGCGCCTCGATCCTGGTCGGATCGTCATACGGCAGCGCGATCAGGGGGACCGGGGCGGATGTCAGCATCGCTGCGCCGGCATCCGGGAACGGGACAAAGGAAAAAAGGAACGTCAGTACCGCAACAAGAACCAGGCCTGAAGGAAATGTATATTTCGTCCTCACCGGAACTCCTTCCCTCGGTGCATTTCGCCGAGTGTCCGTCATCCCTCCAGCACTCATGAAAATGCATTTTCCATACCCGACTGAATATGGGGTCCGGAATCGCCGCATTGTCAGGGAGTGACCATCCTTATAGTTATTGCTGTATATTTTATCATTATTATGCCAAATTTTGTTCGTGCGCCACTCATTGTCGTCACTGTGTTAGAATTTCGTGATATGGAAGATACGTCCAATCCGTCATACCCCTATCCGGGGAAGAGGGCCTGAGGATTGAAGATCGGGATAAACGCCACGCACCTAAATGAAGAACCGACCGGTATCGGTGTTGTCACGCGGGAAGTCGCCCGGAACCTCTACAGCCTTCACAGGGACGTGCTGACCTTCACCTCCCTTCCGGGCGACAGCCTCGCGGCAGGACCGGTCTTCAGGGTCCCGGCATCGACCCGCGGGTCGAAAAAGCTGAAGAACAACCTCCTCAGGGCGGTCTATCTCAATACGGTCCTCCCCCTGCAGGCCAGACGTTCCCGGATCGATGTCCTGTACTGCCCGATCCTCGAGTTTCCCCGCTTCCCTCTTTCGCCCCTGGTGGTGACGGTGCATGACCTGCAGCCCCTCGCCTACCCGTCGCAGTTCGGGTTGAGCGTGCATTACTTCAGGTACTGCCTGAACCGGTTGAGCAGGGTCGCCGCACGGGTGACGGTCGTCTCCGGCTTCGTCAGGAAAGAGCTCCTTGCCGCTACCGACCTGCGGGAGGAACTGATTGATGTGACACCGAACGGCTATGACGCTGCGCTCTTCCGGCCACAGGACCCTGCGCTGAAAGAGGCATTCCTTGCCAGATATTCGCTTCCAGAAAGATATATCCTCTACGTGGGAACCCTCTTTCCTTACAAGAACGTCGGACTGCTGGCCAATGCCTTTCTCGGGATCGCCGACAGGCTCGACCATCGCCTCGTGATCGTCGGCCGGAGATCTCCCGGGGATGAGATATTGCCGCGGAGTGACAGGATCCGATATATGGATTATGTTGCGCACGGGGACCTCCCGAAATTTTATGCATATGCGGATATGCTTGTGCATCCGTCTCTGAGTGAAGGCTTCGGGCTGACACCCCTTGAGGCGATGGCATGCGGGACCCCTGTCCTCGCCTCCTGCCGGGCCTCCCTGCCGGAGGTGGTGGGGGATGCGGGGATCCTCTTCGACCCGACTGACACCGGCGAACTCGGCTCGTTGATCCTGAAGATGGCCTCGGACAAGTCTCTCAGGGCAGGGATGCGGGAAAAAGGCCTGAGACGGGCAGGCGACTTCTCATGGGAGAAGACGGCGGCCGGGATCCTGGAGTCCTGCAGGAAGGCGGCCATGGGTAAGGCTTCGAAGGCGGCATGAAGATCCTTCACCTCCTCTACGAGAGCAGGGGCGACAGCTACGGCATGGGGGGAGTCGGCGAGAGGGCATACCAGATCTACCAGCACCTCAAGGCACGGCACGATATCACCATCCTCTGCAAGAAATATCCGGGCGCGCGCGACGGCATGATCGACGGCCTCAGACATGTCTTCGCGGGGGCGGAAAGCAGGAGCCTGACAAGGACACTGCTTTCCTACGCATTTCATGCGGCCCGGTATGCGCGGCTGCATGCGCGCGACTATGACATCGTCATCGAGGAATTTTCTCCCGCCACCCCGACCTTTCTTCACCGTCTGCGCGGGACCCCGGTGATACTTCAGGTCCAGGGGTACACAGGCCGGCTGTACTTTAAAAAATATAACCCTCTCTATGCGGCGACGCTCTGCCTGTTTGAGAGGATCAGGCCCCCGCTCTACCGGAATTTTATCTTTATCGACGGACATACCTCCGGAAGGTTCTCCTTATCCGGAGAGACCCTGACCAGGATAATCCCAAACGGAGTCCCCCCGGAGCTTATGGAGGGCGCCTGCACGGATGGGGGATACATTCTCTATCTCGGCAGGATAGACATATTCGGGAAGGGACTCGATCTCCTGCTTGAGGCCTACCAGGCCTACCGGCGGGGCCCGGGGACTGCGGCAGCGCTGGACCTCGTAATCGCCGGCGACGGCCGGGACATGGACCGGCTGAAGCGGATGCTGGCTGATATGCCGCCTCAGACAAGGGACCATGTCACCCTGACCGGGTGGGTGACCGGCAGGACAAAGACGGAAATCCTGCGGAAGGCGTCCTTCTTCGTTCTGCCTTCGAGGCACGAGGTCCAGGGCATCAGCGTCCTCGAGGCTATGGCGGCAGGCAAGGCTGTGATCACCAGCGACATCCCCGAACTTTCCTATGCAGCGGCGTGTCAGGCAGGCACCTGCTTTGCCACCGGGGATTCCGGCTCCCTGGCAGAGGCGATGACCGTGATGGCGTCGGACACGAACAGGGAACGGATGGGGCTGAAAGGGAAGGTCTGGGTCAGGGACCTTTCCTGGGAAAAGGTGGCCGGGAGGTTCGAGGATTTTCTTGTGACCGTGGCCAAAGAGCGCGCCGGCGGGTAATATACAGCCGCGCCCCGGATCGGGTATACTTATGGCATATCTGCTCCAGGCAGGGTGATAGTGGCATGAACGCGCCGGGGGACAAACGTATTGAAATATCTTGTGGTGCTGCCCGCCTTCAACGAGGCGCATACGATCGGCAGCGTAATCCGGGAAATCAGGACTTCTGCTCCGTTCGCCGATATCGTCGTG
>JAKAIE010000116.1 GCA_021814475.1 Nitrospirota bacterium | reverse complement strand
CCGTGGCCTCCACCTGGTGCGGCTTTATGCCCAATTCCTTTGCGATAACGGCTATATGATTGTTTTCCATCGTCTCCTCATGGGGTGAAATAATGTAAGACAATTATTGTATCACGCGGAGGGGCAGGGGAGGGCGGATGTGATCGCTCAATTTCACTGACCGGAAGGTCGTTCAGGCCTTCTTTTTCCGGAACCCCTGCAGTACGGCGTTTTCGAACTCTGCGAGGAGGTCTCCGTCGAAATGTCCTTCGGAGTCCCGCAGCTTCTTCAGGGCCTCTCTTCTGTCATATGCGGCCCGGTAGACGGTTTTTGTCGTGAGCGAGGTATAGGCCTCAACGATCGCTATCAGCCGTCCATGGAAAGGGATCTGCTCCCCCTTCAGGCCGCGGGGATAACCCGTCCCGTCGATGTGTTCATGATGGCAGCCGCAGATCTCCAGGACCGTCTTGTCCACATTATTTGTTCTCCCGAGCATTTCGAGTCCATGGCTCACATGCATCTTGACCTTCTCATGTTCATCGGGACTCAGCTCTTCAGGCTTGAAAAGGATCTCATTCGGGATTCTGACCGATCCGATGTCATGGAGCAGGCCGCCCAGGGCCATCAGCAGGGCCTCCTCTTTTTCGGTCCCCCTGAAAATCGCAAACAGGTAGGCGAAGATCGAAACCAGGAGTGAATGCAGAAAAAGTGTGCTGTGGTATGCCTCCGTCGACAGAAGGATATCGGAAAAACCGCTTTTTTCCAGGGAGCCCGCCATCGCATCGCTGGCGTATTTCAGGTCCTGGTAGGGCAACTCCCTGCCTTCACGGCCAGCGTCCATAGCCTCGGCCATCTTGACCTTTATGCGGTGGAGCGCCTCGGACTGAAGAAGGGGGAGTGCCTTCCACTCTTCTTCGAGCGTGATGGTCAGCCACCCGTTCAGCTTTGCAAGGAGTATCCCGTAATCGAACGGCTTAAGGATATAGTCGTTCGCCCCGCCGCGAATGGCGCGCAGTACAGTCTCCTCATCGCTGTGAGACGTCAGCATTATAACCGGCAGATGCTTCATACTGGCGTAGGAACGAATCTCCTTGAGGGTTGACAGACCGTCTGTCCGCGGCATCTCGACATCGAGAAGCACGGCGTCCGGAAGAAAGTTGATCGCCTTCGATATTGCGGCCGTTCCGTCCGCCGCGGAGTGGACTTCATATCCGCTCTTCTTCAGCAGCGTCTCGAGCAGTATGCGGATCGAAGAGTCATCGTCTACGATGAGGATCCTTTTCATGAGCGTTTTATTCTATCACATTGCCGGTAAATGCATGGAGGCGGCCGGGCCCGCTGTACTCACAGAAAGCAGACTCTTGCCGTATACCTGATCACCTTGCGGGTAACAGGTGATAATCGATAGACAAAGTGCATACTTCCCGCCTCAGGCAGGAGCACTTCGGAATATTTACAGCCTTGGCGGGGATGAGCGTAAGCAATCCGCGGTCGAGCTCCCAAGATAATTTCAACAATTCAGAAGTTAAGCTGCCCACTCCCCGCTCAATAGCTCAGCTTGTTCCAATACTGTCTGCGTTGCTTTCTCCTGCTTGTCCGGTTGATAGCCATACTTGCGGAGTATCCGCTTCACGATTACCCTAAGTTGTGCTCTTACGTTCTCACGCACCGTCCAATCAATGGTGACATTTTTCTTTGCCGTTTCTACCAGTTCACGAGCAATTGTCTTCAGGGTCGGCTCCCAAAGAACCTTGACTGGCCGTGCTTGACTGTGTAGCCAAGGCTTTCCATCCAGGCAAGTGTGGCGTCTTCGACGACTGACTCGGTGATTTTGGTCATGGCTTTCTTCGTGCCGCCTGCCGCTGCTGATAGAGGCGCTCCGTAAAACCACCTTCACTCTCGAAGGCAGCGGCCTGCGCGGATAACTGCCGGTCAAGGAGGTTGCACGCAACAGCAATCAGTACAAGCGCTGAGTTTGCTGAAAGCTCAGAATATCTGGACATTGTGGACGAAGTAGACACAGTGGACGAATCTTTCTTTTCACCCAATCCACGTATGTCACTTCGGCCAAGGGTTTCTTTTACCCAGACAGCCACATCATCAGCGGTTGCCGGACGACGCGCAATAAGCTCTGCACGACGGGGGTCGTCTTTTTTCCATAACGCCAGTCCGCGCTGTCGCAGAAAATCCTCATAATCCAACCGCAATTCTTCAAGACTCGCACGTGCTACATTCGTCAGCTTCAGCTCAGTCTTCTTGGATGTCCCGCTTGCCTGACTGCCTTCAGCAATATTTTGCACACCGCTTCGCGCGGCCTGCACCATTTGGTCATGGGTACGACTGCACTTCTCGATGTAGCGGTCGCAAAATCGTACAGTTATGTCATAGACCAACTGGGCGATCTGGAAGCTCTTCAGTTTGCGATATCCGCCATGCTTTGGAATCAGCGGTTCCCGATCAGCCATTGTCTGCACCGTCCATTCTGTCCATGTTGTCCACAAACATCTCCACGTCCATGTTGAAGTGTTTTACACGCGTCGCACCTGCCGTTTACCCACGTCGTTTTCTCTAACACCCCCGGGCTGTTAATTGGTGTGCTCATCATTAATCTCTGATCATGAAGAGCAATGTAATGCAGGTTGGCTTCATTTTTAATAACCCTCGTCAACAAACGGCAGAAACAACTCTACTTCTTTAATCTGAATGATCGGCTCCATCTCCTCGCGAATCTTAGTATCAATAATCTTGGTCGCATCCACGGCAGTTTTTAGGGCTTGCGATGAAATCCAGTCGTTGTTCCACAGTCGTTCAGTACTGGCCGCTACCAGTTTGCAGACGGGTTCAACATAGTCAATATGCCTGTCGAGTGGAAATGTCACACGCTGCAGCCAAATCTGCATGTGGCCGGTATTCGGTATCTGTGAGAATTTTTTCCGAATGCGCTCGGCAATGGATAGCCTCTCATCGCTGTCTTCAATAAAGCTTAGCAGCTTGCTGAGGATTGCCGCGCAAATGGCATAGGTTCTTGGATTGCGGTAAGCGATATCGACCACAATGGCGATCAGTGGCTTGGAATTCTCCGAGAGAGACTTGACCCTAGAGATGCGCTTGTGATAGTCGTTCAATGCAATCACAAGGCTGCCTGCATTGGGAAAGCTAACCGCATGATCATGAATGATCAACATATGCTTTTGCAGGCTCCTGTCGGACTGCTTTCGCGCTACCCACTCCAATTTGTCGATCTTGATCGAGGCGCGGACGACATCGTTGCTCGCCTTGGTTTTAGTCGGGCTGAGCTTTAACCCCAAACCGGTGGTCGTTTCTGTAATTGACTTGACGATTGCTTCACCGACCTGCGGGCTATTAACAAAAACGCGGTAATCGTCACGGTAGCGCAGTATCTGGTAATCTGCAATGCCTTCATCCTTAAGTCTTTCTGACAATTCTATATCGGCGAAGCCGAGCACCATCTCAGCAATGAAATCCATCAGCGTCGAGCCTTGGGGAATTCCGTTGGTCTGGCCGTGGCGCATGTCCTGAATATGCCCGTCGATGACATTTCCAATGAAATTCTGGTCCGTGCGGTTTTCTTTCTTTTTTGCCTCACCCTTTGTATGTAACGCCCAAGCAATCGAGTGTGTATAAATGGCACCGTAACAATCGGTAATATCCGTTTCGATCAAGTAGTTGTAATCGAGCGACAGTTCTATGGAGTGCTGTTCCACCTCTTGCCACCAATGCGAGATCTGTTCGGCTTGATCTTTCTCATCAGTAGTCGAGACTACCGGCAAGCTCAGGCAGCGTATCTTCGGATTGAGTGCGAACTGCCGGAAACGATCACGAATCAACTGCCAGTTGCTCACCTCAGTGATTGCATGCACCAGGGAAACATACAATGCCGGATGGATTAGTTGGAATGGTCGCCATGAATATTTGCCGTCCTTGCTGTGCAAGATAGTGTAATTAACATCATCATGGTCCCTCGGATTAGACTGTCTTAAGTCCGCAAGCTTCTTGCCATGGAGAACTTCATGAATACCGTTAATCAACTTATCAAATACGATGTATGGTGGTAAATCCATGCTGCAATAGCTTTCGGGCTTCAGCAGGAAGGTGCATGCTTCGTTGTGCGTCAGATCCAGAATAGATTGACGGTTGGAGCACTTGATCGAGTCGATTCTGGCGTTCATACGGTGCAATCCATAAAGCATCCTGCGTCCTTCACCCCCAGCTCGCCGGATATGAGTTTCGGCAGCAGTATGTCGCGCAGAGCGGCCAGAACGCGAACCTCCTGTGATGCCGAGCTTGCGCGGGCAAAGTTCGGCTTGATAAATTTACCAAATTGTTCTGCAACCTGAGCGTCCATATTGTTCCGCAATGCGTCAACAGCCTGCCAGAGCTTCTGCTCAAAACCGAGATTTGCACCTGTATCGCCATTTCCATTCTTTTTCTGTTTTGCCATAGAGTCCTTACCTCGATCTATTTATGCTCTTGGGATCTTCTTGGGAAATTATGCTACATCTTGTCCCCGGAGTAGATATACGCCAATGCGATTTTCTTTTCCTGGTTCTTAACGACTGCTCCACCGTGCTATCCCCTTCAAAACTAAGCATTTAATTGAACTGCCGCTATTGTATCACGGCACGAAAAAAATGCGGAAGAATAAACGGAAGATAGCCTCGAGTACGATCGGAATTTCGCACGAGTTGCGGGTTGGAATACCTATCAGTTCTCAGTCATACATGCCATCGGCGTTCGTATGTATTCAAGTTACCGAAGGTTATCAGCCCGAGAGGAACAGGCTCTGGGATGAAGGCAATTACTCCCGTTGCCGCCCGGATACAATGGGCGCCGATGATCTCAGAACGAGATGACGACCTTGCCGAAATGCGAGCCGCCCTGCAGATGGCGCAGGGCGGCCTTCGCCTCTGAGAAGGGGAAGACGCTGTCGATTACCGGCCTCATATGGTGCAGTTCGATCGCGCGGTTCATCTCCGCGAACATCTCACGCGAGCCGACGTATATCCCATGGAGCGAGAGGCTCTTCATCACCGCAGGCAGGGGGTTCACCTCTCCGGTCGATCCCGTAAGGACCCCGATCAGGCTTATATGTCCGGACATCCTGACCGCATTGAGCGACTTCCCGAGGGTGCCCGCCCCTCCTACTTCTACCACAAGGTCAACGCCCCTGCCGTCTGTCAGTTCGAGTGCCCGCCTGTCCCAGTCAGGCTCCTTCCGGTAATTGATCACCTCCGCTGCCCCTGTTTCTTTCAGCCGGCCTTCCTTGGATTCACTGCCCGTGGTCGAGAGTACCCTCGCCCCTGCAAGCCTCGCGAACTGGAGGGAGAATATCGAGACCCCGCCGGTGCCGAGGGTGAGGACGGTCGATCCGGGCCTTATCCCTGTCACGGACAGCGCGTGCCATGCGGTTAACGCGGCGCAGGGGAGGGTGGCCCCTTCTTCGAAGGAGAGATGCCCGGGGATGGAGACGAGGCCCTGCTGATCGAATACCACGTATTCGGCAAGCACGCCGTTGATTGCGCCGCCGAGCGCCGAGAGTGAAGCCCCGGGAGTAATCTCTCCAGAGAGCCACTCCTGGAAAAAGGTCCCCGCAACCCGGTCTCCCTGTTTCCATAGGGAGACCCCGTCGCCCGTCTCGACTACCTCTCCTGTCCCGTCGGAAAGAGGGACGAGGGGCAGGTGAAGTTTGCGCGAATATTTTCCTTCGATGACGAGGAGGTCGCGGTAATTCAGGGATGCGGCCTTCATCCTCACCAGCACCTGTCCGGGGCCGGGCCTCGGGATTTCCCCTTGGCCCGCCACGAGCCGGTCGATACCGAAGTCGCCTCCTATCAGGTAAAATTTCATCGCCGTCCTATCCCCTCTGCTGCCTGATCGCCATGACGGTCTGGTCCCGCAGGATACGCAAGTAGTTCAGCTGTCCCTTCGATATGTCCTGGAACCCCGACCTGGCCCCTTCGAGATAATACAGTCCGATGATCTTTTCGCCTACGGTGAGGGGCAGAAGGATTACATAGGACGGGTCCGTCACCACCCTCCGGAACCATGGCGGGATGAACGAGCCGATGTCCGGGGCGTCCACGTCCTTTATGATGAGGTCGCTGTGTTTGGTGATCGCGATGTTGAAGATGTCTTTTTCCCCGCCGACCGGTATCACGAAACGTTTCTTCAGGGCGTCGACATCCGCGCCGAATCCGAGGCGTATCTCCATCGACGGCTCCTTTGTATTCTTCACGAAGAAGAGCGACTTTGCCAGGAGAGACGTCTTTAGACCTCTGTACATCGTCTCCATCACTATCCGGATGACGTCATTCAGGGAGTTGCTGCCGAGCATCGTGCTGTTTATCTCCTGGATGCCCTTCAGGAATATGTTTTCCGCCGACTCTTCCATGTCGAGCACGGTATCGATCGTCTTCAGCGAATCGGTCCTGAAGGTCAGCACGTCGGTCTCCTGTTTCTCAGTGGCCGGCTCCTCCATCCAGAGCGCCCCCTGGCGGCTTATCCTTGAACGGCTGAGATTGATGTTCATGACGTCGGCGAAGTCCTTGAGGTCCTTGAGGGAGGAGCCGATCAGCAGGTCCATCTTCCCCGCGGCAGGACCGGCGTGGATGCCGTATGACTTTGTCATGACGCGCAGCCTGGATTCCTTTGTCTCCCTGTCCGCCGCGGACGCCATGATATCGGATATCCCAGTGGCGAGGGAGACGACGGCGCCGAGCTTTTCTCCCTCCTCGGGTTCGGGAGACAGGGCGGAGGAGGCTACATGTTTCATTCCGTCGATCATCTTCTGGGGAAAGTTCCA
>JAKAIE010000038.1 GCA_021814475.1 Nitrospirota bacterium | reverse complement strand
CCAGGAGATAGGTCACCTCTATCACCCCGCCGACAGTCACCACTGCAGGGATGGGCCTTGCGAGGTTCAGCCGGAGAAGGGATCCCAGTTCGTCCTCTGCCTTGTTCCACCTGTCCATGTACCTGTACGCCTCCTTCGAGAGGATCGTCTCTGCATCGTCTTTGTCCAGGATGTCATCACCGACTCCCCCTGAAGGAATGCCGGAGGGGTTTACGTTTCCCGCCGTTATCCCTATCGCAGATACATTGCCCGTAATATGGGTGGCGGTTATCTTCTCGATGCCATTGGGCGATATCAGCTCGATCTCAAGGGCATGGTCAGAACCCATCATCAGGCCGTCCCTGCCTGCAGCAACCATCCGGCCGTCGACCTTCAGAACCGGCCTCAGCCTCACCAGGTACGCGGGCGTATAGTCCAGGCCTCCGTATGAATCGATGATCCCCTGGTCCTCGACCGTCTCGGGTTCATATGCCACGATCACCTTCCGGTTGGTTACCCGGCGGGTTTCGAGGGTTATATCAAAGAGTGCAGAGCCCCGGGGGTCTGCCGCAACAAATCTCACCTTGTGTTTGAGCTCATCGGGTATTTCCGTGTATTCACCTGAGATGTTCCTCTGTTCGAACTGCAGCCCTAAAGGCAGGATCTTCGGAAGAAACGGCCGGAGTGTCTTCCTCAGTTGGTAATCTTCATACGGCTGACTTCCATTGACCGCGGATAGCCTGTCCCTGATATACTCAAGAGGCGTCTCATTACGAAGGACGCCCAGATACTCGTCCCGTATACCCGCCAGAGGAACGGCCTGGGTTATGTCCGCTGGCTTATTGTAGTCATACCACCTGATCTTGATACTGGTGTCGAGTCCCAGCCAGGTCTTGCCCGAATCGTCGATGATCGCGCCCCTGTAATTGCCGTAGGGGATCAGGGCCTCGGCCCAGATATGCTCCAGCTGGAAGTTCGAGATCTTCCCGCCGGCAATAACCGGCCTGTATGGGATCCCGGCCTTCTGAAGCTGCTCGGCTATCGCCAGGGGATCGTCCGTGCTGAACAGGTTTCTGGCCTTGTCAAGATTGGCCTTTTTCCCGCCGGCAAAGATCTCGGCAGTCCCACGTACGTATCTCGCCGGAAACCCCGAGACCCTCATCAGGGCAACCAGAAGGGTCGCCTGGTCGCAGTCATTGCCGGACCTCTGTCTCAGTGTCTCCTCAGCCCCCTTCATGCAGCCCCAGTACCATTCCGTATCTATGTTGTTCATCACGAACGCGTAGATCCTGACAGGGCTCCAGTCCAGGGATTGTGCAACCGAGGCTATCTCCATCGAAAAAGGGGCCTCTTCCGTCTCTCCGGTATCTTCAGGGGTGACCGTTTTCGCAGGCCCTCCCTTATAGGCAGGCTTGATCGATTGCCCTTCAAAGGGCTCTTTCGACGGGTAGTCGAGGTTCCTGTACGGCACAGTACCAAGGACCGGTATCTTCTGCCCCAGGAGGATCTGTCCGGGCCTCTCCTGCAGGACACCCTCTATCCTCGCATCGGCCGCATACCCGTTCGCTGCCAAAATAAATACTCCGGCCAGCGCAACCCGGAAAAGTCTCCCGCATCCCCTTGTGGTACTCTCCCTCTTCCTCACTCTCCCTCTTCCCCACAGACTGTCATCTAATCTTCTCACCGCCCCATCTTACAGTTCCCTTTCCAATCTGTCACCTGTCAGTTCTGACAGGTTCTTTTTTCCGGGAAAATATGTATACTAGTAAGTTTTTATGCAATGGTGGTAAACACATGAAAGGCAGGGAAATTCTGTTTTGACAGGTTCTGCGCAGGAAAGGTCGCACCTCCGGGAGGTCTTCACCATTCCGGTGATCGTTGCGGCCCTCGGGTATTTCGTCGACATCTACGACCTGATACTCTTCAGTATTGTCAGGGTGCAGAGCCTTAAGTCCATCGGCCTTGATGGCCAGGCTCTTCTCGATAAAGGGGTCTTCCTCCTTAATATGCAGATGGCCGGGATGCTCCTCGGGGGGATCTTCTGGGGCATACTCGGCGACAGGAAGGGGAGGGTGAAGATCCTCTTCGGGTCGATCCTCGTCTATTCGATCGCCAATATCGCAAACGGCATGGTCGGTTCGATCGAGGCCTATGCAGCGTGGCGGTTCCTTGCAGGGGTGGGGCTTGCGGGTGAACTCGGCGCCGGTGTCACCCTGGTGCTCGAAAACCTGCCGCAGAGATCCAGGGGCTACGGTACGATGGTCGTCGCCTCGGTCGGCGTGACAGGGGCGATCCTTGCGAATTTCGTGGCGCGCGGCTTCGACTGGCGGATCGCCTACTATATCGGCGGGGGTCTGGGGGTGCTGCTTCTGATCGCCCGGGTGAGTGTCTACGAGTCAGGCATGTACCGTGAGGTTGCCGCAAGGACCGGCGTCCGTAAGGGGAAGTTCACGAGCCTCTTCACGAGCCGGGTGCGCTTTGTCAAGTATATGAGGTCCGTGCTCATCGGACTGCCGATATGGTTCTGTGTCGGCATCCTCATCACCTTTTCTCCTGAATTTGCGAAGGAGCTTTCGGTCATAGGTCCGGTCAATGCGGGACAGGCGGTGATGTTCTGCTATATAGGCCTTGTCTTTGGCGACTTTGTCAGCGGGTTCCTCAGCCAGTTTTTCAAAAGCAGAAAAAAGATCGTGCTGTTCTTTCTGCTTCTGACTTGCGGCATGATCGGTCTTTACTTTCTCCAGAATGGCGTGACCGCTGAGCAGTTCTATATGCTATGCCTGGCGATAGGCTTTGCGGTCGGCTATTGGGCGATCTTTATAACGATTGCTGCGGAACAGTTCGGAACGAACCTCAGGGCGACCGTCGCCTCGACCGTGCCGAACTTCATCAGGGGGGCGGTCATCCCGATCACGATCGTGTTCCAGTTCCTGAAGGGATATGCCGGCATTGTCCAGTCGGCCCTGATCGTCGGTGCGGTCTGTCTCTCGATCGCCTTTGCAGCGCTGCACGGTCTCGAGGAGACGTTCGCGAAGGAACTGGATTACATCGAGCCTGTGTAGCGGTATTTTATTTGCGCCCTCTTTTTCCGGTGCAAAAATGGGGATTGCCGACTCGTGTGGAGCATACCTGCCGGTACTATTATCCGATCCTCAGTACCTTCTTCATGCCTGATCCTTCCTCGGGGGCTCCTGTCCGGAAGGCTTATTCCTTTGCGCAGTCTTCCTTGATCCTGTCGACGATGGTGATTATCTGACCGGACACCCTGACGACTTCTTCGTAAATCTGTGCTGCCCTCTGTTTGTCTCCCGAGTTGAAGGCCGCGACGGCTTGCTTCGAGAGTTCATGGATCTTCTCATGAGGGGCGGACACTTCACCGAAACTGGGTGAGTTTCCGCAGAGCTCGCTACCCGCGCTGTCATACCATTTGCCGAACCTGCAGGTGTGATGATCGGGCAGTTTGGACGCTTCCATAGGCAATTCTCCCTTCAGGCAGGAAGATATCTTTCCCACGAAATTCCTGTGATCGCTCTTTGCCAGTTCGAGCATGACCATCGCACCGCCCTTTGTCTTGACGCCCGAGGTGATCGACCGGAGTTCGTCGGCGACCTCGGAGAGGCGGGATACCTCGGCATGCGCCTTGCCTGCCATCTCCTCGATATCGCGGGCGATTGCAGAGGTGGTTTCTATGTTCTGGGCGACTTCACTGGTTGTCGCCGACTGTTCTTCGACCGCAACCGCTATCTTGGTTATCTCGTCCTTCACCTTCTGGATCTCGCTCAGTATCGCCTGGAGTGAATCGCCGACCTTCCCGATGTGCCTGGCGGTACGGGTTGATTTATCGGTAGCCTCCGCCATCGAGTGCGCTGTCTGAGTCGATTCGGTCTGTACTGTCTGGATCCTCGTGGAGATTTCATTCGTTGCCTTGATAGTCCTCTCCGCCAGCTTTCTTACCTCGTCGGCCACGACCGAAAAGCCTCTCCCCTGCTCACCGGCCCTGGCCGCCTCGATCGCTGCATTCAGGGCGAGGAGGTTCGTCTGGTCAGCGATATCTTTAATGACTGTCACGATATCACCGATTTCGGCCACCCTGCGGTTGAGTTCTTCCATCATTGTGGAAAGCGCTACGGTTGCTAGGTGGACTTCCTTGACACCCCCGACAGAGCCGTCGGCGACTTCCTTTCCCGAAGAGGCGATGTCCAGAGCCTCTACCGAGGTCTCGGCAGCGGATGCCGCATTCCGTGCGATGTCATTGATCGTCTGGCTCATCTCCTCGGCGGCGGTGGCGATCTGGGTCGCTTGCGCCGACTGGCTCTGAGCTCCCTGTGCCGCCTTTGCCACGACGTCTTTCAGTATGTCGATGATAGGGAGGAATTTGCTGGAGGCGACCATGATCTGGTTGACCATTGTCGTGAAATGGGTTATCACTTCCTTGATGTTCCGTTCGACCTGCGCGACCTCGTCCCCGCCGCGCCGGGACACTTCCAGTCCGGCATATTTGCTGCTGATCTCGTTCAGTTCCGTCATGAACCTGGACAGAGGCCTGAGCGAATAACCCACCATGAAGACGACGAGCAGCATGACGCCGGCGATCCCGCCGAACCCGAGTACGGAATAAAGATACTGAAGTGACCGGATCCTGCCGTATGTCTTTGCCAGGGGCAGGGTTATGCTTACCGCTCCGAGGACATCCCCGTCCTTAACATTGTGACAGGTCAGACAGTTTTTCCCCATGAAATCAGACCGGGCGATGTAGGGATATATGCCGCGGATATGCTCTCCCTCGACGACCACTTTTTCGATGCCCTTCTCCATAACTTCCATCTCCTGCGCATCGGCTGTATGATGAGATTTACCATTCTGCCCTGCAGCAGGAAAATCCTTTGTCACATTCGCGGATTTCAGGACCCTGACTCCCGCTATCTTTGCCATCTGATCGAGGAACTGGTCTTTCGACTCCGCATAATTTCCGGTGATCATCATCGTGGTGAGCGCATTCAGGACGGTGTCACGGTACCCTTCAAGTCCGGAATTCTTTATCTCGGCGAGCACGATCGCCTTTGTCTTGATCCCGGTTACCGTGATGGTACAGACAATACCGATAGATATCGCGAGAATGATCGGGACGGCGATTTTCCACTTCAACGAGACGTTGTCGAGATTCATTGTTCTCTCCTTGGGGCTGCGCTCCCCGACGAGTTCAGCCCGGTATTGTTTTGATTAAACAAGTTTAACTTATTGATGTTTAAAGACACAATAGCCGTGCTTCAGTTCGGGGCGACAGAGAGGGATGAAGAAGGGCGGGAGATCTTAGCCGGATTTTCTGGAAAAGCGGTAACCGTTTTTGCCTGTCGCTTTCACTTCGTACATGGCGGCATCGGCATTTCTGAGGAGGTCTTCGGCATCTTCCCCGCTTGCAGGGAAGATGCTGATGCCGATGCTTACGCCGATGGAACATGTTCTGCCATCAACATCGAAGGGACGCGAGAGCGCTTCGATTATCCTGTGAGAGACCTGTTCAGCCTCTTTGTCATCCGTCAGGTGTGCCAGGACGATTCCAAACTCATCCCCTCCGAGCCTGGCGACGGTGTCTGACCTGCGGGTGCAGTGCCTGAGCCTCATGCCGGCATCAGTAAGCAGCCGGTCTCCGGTCTCGTGTCCGTGCGTGTCATTGACCTCCTTGAAATTGTCCAGGTCGAGATACAGAAGGGCGAAGAGGTGATGATAGCGCTGCGCATATTCGAGTGCCTGCTTCAGGCGGTCATGGAAAAGTTTTCTGTTCGGCAGGCCGGTCAGGACATCCAGATAGGCAAGGGCTCTGAGCGCCAGCATCTCCCCGTGGTCGCGTAGCATTTTCTGGAAACGGATCGAGAAGTCATGGAGGGCGAAAGGCTTGGTGACAAAGTCCCTGGCCCCGGCGCCCAGCGCGTCTTCTTCGGAATACTCGTCCGAGTACCCTGTCATTACCATGATTGACACGTCGGGGTAGAGCCTGCTCATTTCTCTTGTCAAGGCGATGCCGTCCATCACGGGCATCCTGATGTCGGTGAGCAGTATGTCGCAGGCCGTGGCATCGGCCCGTGCTAGCGCCTCGCGGCCGTTCGACGCCGTCTCTACAATATGCCCTTTCAGTTCGAGGAAGTTCTTCAGCACCGATCTGATTTCACTGTCGTCGTCAGCGATGAGTATCCTGTATTGATGCTCCACTTCGCGGTTATCCTCTCTCCTTCCGGTTATTAACACTATAGCCCGGTAGGATATGGTTTTCAAGGGTGGGCAGGTCTATCGGGTGCGTCCGGCGATCTTTTCCAGCGCTATTCTGGCTGCATTCGTCTCTGCCTCTTTTTTCCTCTGGCCTGATGCCGTTCCGAGTTCCTCTCCCCTGAGGGAGACGGAGACGGTGAAAACCTTGTTGTGGTCGGCCCCCTTCTGGTCTATCAGCCTGTATTCCGGCAGGATACCGTATAGCAGCTGCGTCTTCTCCTGGAGGGCAGTCTTGTAATCATGAAATTCGCCCTTAGCGATAATGGAGTCTATTCTTTCCCTGAAGAACCCCAGTACCAGATCCCTGGCCGTCCCGAACCCCCCGTCGAGGAAGACCGCCCCGACCAGCGCCTCGAGCGAATCGGAGAGGATCGATTTTTTTGTCCTGCCTCCGGTTGCATCCTCTCCCTTGCCGAGCCGGATAAAGCCCCCGAGAGAGACCGATTCCGCTATTTCCGCAAGCACCGCCTCGCAGACGAGGTACGACTTCATCCTAGCGAGTTCGGATTCGGTGTACTGCGGCCCCAGGCGGAAGAGGTACTCGACGACGATAAGCCCGATGACCGCATCCCCCAGGAATTCGAGCCTTTCGTTGCAGGCCGGTGCGGTTCCCGCCTGCTCGTGGTGAAAGGACTTATGCGTGAGCGCCTCGTTGAGGAATTCACGGGTTACGAACGTGTAGCCGATTTTTTTTTCGAGTGCAGCAGCCGGGTGTTTTCCGGAAGGGCGCGACAAGACGGTCAGTTGGTGAGTTTTCTGAAGATCAGGCAGGCGTTTGTCCCGCCGAAGCCGAAGGAGTTGGACATGGCGCAGCGTATGTCCGCCTTTCTGGCCTTGTGCGGCACATAATCCAGATCGCACCCCTCATCAGGGGTGTCGAGGTTGATCGTCGGGGGGATAATGCCGTGCTCCAGGGTCAGGACCGATACCACCGCCTCAACGCCGCCTGCGGCGCCCAGAAGATGGCCGGTCATTGATTTTGTCGAACTGACTGCGAGCCTCGTCGCGTGTTCCTTGAAAACGGTCTTGATTGCGATTGTCTCGAGCTCGTCACCGTATTTTGTCGAGGTGCCGTGGGCGTTGATATAGTCGATTTGGCCGGGCTCAATCCCGGCATCGCGCACGGCCATCGCCATGCATCGTGCCGCTCCCTCGCCGCCGGGGGCAGGCGAGGTCATATGGTAGGCGTCGCCGGTGAGGCCATAGCCGATTAGTTCGGCGTAGATGCGGGCACCCCGGGCAAGGGCATGGTCGAGGGCCTCGAGGATCACGATCCCGGACCCCTCACCCATGATAAAACCGTCCCTGTCCCTGTCAAACGGCCTGCTCGCCTTTTCAGGAGCATCGTTTCTCGTGGAAAGGGCCTTCATGGCGTTGAATCCTCCCACGCCCATCGTGGTGATGCAGGATTCCGTTCCGCCGGCGATCATCGCATCCGCGTCGCCTCGCTGTATTATCTTGAAGGCGTCCCCTATGGCATGGGTTCCGGTCGCGCAGGCGGTTGCCGGCGCCTGGTTCGGCCCCTTCGCCCCGTGCCTGATCGATATCTGTCCGGCTGCCATATTGATAATAAGGGTGGGGATAAAGAACGGCGTGATCCTCCTGTGGCCTTTTTCGAGAAAGACCTTATGGTAGTGTTCGATCGTAGGGAGCCCGCCCATGCCTGCGCCCACGCAGACCCCGATCCTCTCTGCATTCTGCCCGGTGATCGATAACCCCGCGTCCTTCATCGCCATTATCGAGGTCGCCACCCCGAAATGGATGAAACGGTCCATCTTCTTGACCTCTTTGGGCTCGATGTAGTCTTCCGGATTGAAGTCATGCACCTCGCCGGCGATCTGCGTCGGGAAGAGAGAGGCATCGAAGTAGGTGATCTTGCCGATGCCGGACCTGCCCTGAGTAAGGCCTTCCCAGCTTTTTTCGATGCCGACGCCGAGGGGCGTAATCAGCCCCAGCCCTGTGACAACTACCCTGCGTTTCTCCATTAAGACTGTTTGTTCTTGATATACTCGACGGCGTCCTTCACCTTGGCGATCTTTTCAGCGTCTTCATCAGGGATTTCTATATTAAAGGTCTCCTCAAATGCCATGACGAGTTCAACGGTGTCGAGCGAATCCGCCCCGAGATCCTCAACAAACGATGCATCCGGGACTACCTCGGCTGCGTTGACGCCGAGCTGCTTTGCTATGATTTCCTTAACCTTTTCTTCAACCATTACCATACCTCCCAGTGAAATTCAGTTTTTTGCATAAACATCATCAAGACACAAACATGCCGGCGGGGTTCCCGACCGGCGATACGCTTCCCTGCTACATATACATGCCGCCGTTGACGTGAATGACCTGCCCGGTGACATAGCTGCTGTCCGGCGACGCGAAAAAGGCAACTGCTCCCGCAACGTCCTTCACCGAACCGAACGTCCCGGCAGGTATTGATTTTAACATTTCTTGCCTGACATTTTCAGCAAGGGCGTCGGTCATGGCGGTGGCGATGAAGCCCGGCGCGACCGCATTGACGGTGATTCCCCGGCTTGCATACTCCTTCGCCGTCGTCTTGGTTAGGCCGACAATCCCCGCCTTCGAGGCGCTGTAGTTGGCCTGGCCCGGGTTGCCCATGAAGGCGACGACCGAGGCGATGTTGATGATCCGGCCGAACTTCTGCTTGACCATGACTTTGACCGCTTCCTTCGAACAGAGGAACACCCCCTTGAGGTTGATCCCTATGACCGCATCCCAGTCCTCCTCCTTCATGCGCAGCAGGAGCCCGTCGCGGGTGATGCCCGCGTTGTTGACCAGGATATCGAGCCGTCCGAATTCCTTCATAAGGGATTCGAAGGCGGCCGAGACTTCCGCGGACTTCGAGACGTCGAGTTTAAGCGCCAGCGTCCGGACTCCCGTCGAGGCGAGCTCCTTCGCAGTCTCCGCCGCGCTGTCGTACGAGATGTCGGCGATGACGAGATCCGCGCCCTTAGCGGCAAGATGTTCGGCGATCGCCTTGCCGATGCCGCGCGCCCCGCCGGTGATTAACGCAACCTTTCCTTTTAATTCCATGGTCGTCCACCCCCTGAAAATGAGTTTATCATTTTAACAAAGTGCCCTCATCTTTTCCAGTGCTTTTCAGTTGTGTTATAATGACAGACTGTTTCTCTTTGAAGCAATCAATACACCTGTACCAAGCGAGGACAATATGAATAAGGTATATCTGATAGACGTGACGAACAGGGACGGGGTCCAGACGTCCCGGATCCTTTTGCCGAAACTGGCGAAGACGATGCTTAACATCTATCTCGACGAAATGGGCATCTACCAGAGCGAGATCGGGTTCCCGACGCTCAAGCACGAGGTGAATTATATCAACGGCAACCTTGAACTGGCGAAGCTCGGCGCCATAAAACGGATCCACCTTGAAGGATGGTGCAGGGCTGTTGTCGATGACGTGCAGCTTACTTTCAAAAACTGTCCCGATATCAGGCACCTGAACCTGTCGATGTCCACCTCGGAGATCATGATCCAGGGGAAATTCCAGGGGAGAAAGACCTGGAAGGACATTGTGAAGTCTATGGTCGAGGCGGTGAAGCTGGCAAAGGAGCTGGGCGCCGAGACAGTCGGCGTCAATGCGGAGGACGCCTCCCGGACGGAACTGGACAGGCTGATAGACTTCGCCCTTGCGGGCAAGGAGGCAGGGGCCGACCGGTTCAGGTACTGCGATACCCTCGGCGCCGACGACCCCATCACTATCTATGAAAGAATCAAGGCCCTGTCTCTGGCTACCAAGTTCCCGATCGAGATGCACTGCCACAACGATCTCGGCATGGCAGAGGCGGTCTCCTGTGCAGGGGCGCAGGGGGCCATAGAGGCGGGAGTGGTCGATACCTATATTAATACGACGATCAACGGTTACGGCGAGAGGTGCGGCAACTGCGACCTCGTCTCTACGATTCTTGCGCTGAAATATTCTCACGGCCTGAGCCAGAAGGTTCATCTCGACGAGCATGTCGACCTGAAACACTCATGGAAGATAGCGAAATACGGTTCGTATGCCTTCAATCTGCCGATTCCGATCAACCAGCCGGGCGTGGGTTCGAATGCCTTTGCCCACGAGTCCGGTATCCATGCGGACGGCGCTCTGAAGGACCGCAGAAACTACGAGCTGTACGACCCCGAGGACGTCGGCAGGGGCGAACCGGAGCTGCTCGAGACCGGCAGGATCATCACGACCGGCGAGTACGGCGGCGTCAAGGGCTTCAGGCATGTGTACGACAACCTGGGGATCCACTTCGGCAGCGACGAAGAGGCGCGGAAGATCCTCGAATTGGTCCAGTATGCAAACCTGCATACACAGAAGCCCCTGACCGATGATGAGCTGAGGCTGATCGCAAAATACCCCGACCAGGTAAGGAAGATCCTCACGGTGTCGATCTAGGATACGATATTATTTTCGGCCGCATCGAACCCCCATGACGGACAGAGGTCCTCTGTCCGTCATGGGGGTTTTTGATGGGTTTATCCGGATGTGTTTTCTCAGGCGGCTCCGGGAGGAACGACCCTCAATAACGAAAGCATGCGGTCGTGATCTGTTTGTTGAGAGAGCCCCTCAAAGGCTGGTCTGCACCAGCCCGGGATGAGCCACATGCAGGGGGAGCGTGATCGTGAAAGTCGTCCCCTTTCCTACTTCGCTGCTGACGTCGATCCTGCCCCTGTGGCTCTGGATGATCTTGTAGGTGATCGACAGGCCTAGGCCGGTCCCTTTCTCCCTCTTTGTGGTAAAAAACGGCTCAAAGATCTTTGGGAGCACCTCCGGCGGGATTCCGTGGCCTGTATCCGAAATCGCTATCGCGACGCTGCCTTCAAGTGCCTCCGTGGCGATCGTCAGTGTGCTGCCGCTGTTGGTCATGGCGTGAATCGAATTATTGATAATATTCAGGAACACCTGTTTTAGCTGATTGGCATCTCCGCTGATCGGCGGCAGTGTCGCATACTGCTCCACGATCTTGATCCGTGAATTCTTGAGCTGGACCTTGACGAGCTCGACCGTCTCTTTCAGCAGGCGGTTCACGCTCGCTTCCCTGATCTCGAGCGGCCGCTTCCGCGCGAACTCAAGCAGCTGCTGGACGATATTACGGGCCCTCAGGGACTCCTTGCCGATGATCTCGATGTCGCGCATGATACTTGGAAGGTCCGTCTCCTCCCTGATAAGCTCCGCATAGCCCATGATGCTGGTCAGCGGGTTGTTGATCTCGTGGGCCACATTCGAGGCGAGCTCGCCGATGGCGGCCAGTTTTGCCGCCTGTACCAGCTGCTCCTGGGTCTCCTTCAGTTCAGTCATCTGTGCCTTGAGGTCCTGGTACAGCTTGGCATTTTCGATGGCGACCGAAACATTGTTCGAGATGATGCCGATGAGGCGGACTGACTCCTCGGTGAAATCGCCATGACGTTTGTTCGCCAGCCGGATGATGCCGCCCAATTCCCCCTGGAGACGGACCCACCCCAGGAGCATGTTCGCAGGCAGAGGCTGGCCGGCGCCGACCAGACCGGTCAGGAGGGGATTATCCGGAGGTCCGTTTATCACCAGGGGTCTCCTGTTATTTGCAAAGTATATCTTCAGGATATCATCGCGGGGGATGACGATCGACGTGGCCTCCTCATCGGTCAGTCCGAATGCAGGGAGCCGGTGGGAGACGGTGAGCCCGTTTGCATCCGCGAGCATGATACCGCACTGTTCGACCTCAAGCAGGTCGCCGATGCTTGCCGAAACCTCCCTGAAGATATCTGTGTTCGAAGCCACCGCATGGAGCGGCAGGGTTACCTTATACAGGCCGGCGAGACGGTCCATGTGATGGACGACCTTTTCATTGCCATCCCGGAGGGAGAGGCTCATCTCATTGATCGATGCGGCCAGTTCGCCGAATTCGGTGTTGTCCGTGTAGTCGGTGGTATACCCCAGGTTCCCCGATGATATGTTACGGGAGACGACCATGAGTTCCCTGATCGGGTTGAGGACATTCCGGATCAGGGTGACGGCGATCCAGAGCCCGATCAGGAAGGCCATCACGAGGGTAATAATCAGTATCCACTGGGCGCTCCTGACGCCGGTCAACGCCCTGGTCGTCCTTTCCTGGAGTCTCTGGTTGGCAATGAGGGCCATCTCGGTGACGACGCTTGATAACTCGGACCCCGTGGTGTACGATTCGAGCTTCAGAGCCCTGATCCGTTCGTCGTTGGCCGAGGCGGTGATATAGTAGCTCAGGGAGGTTTCGAACTTCTGGATATGATTTTTTATCGCACCGAGTTTCCGGGTGACCATGGGCGAATGGTGGCAGCTGGAGCAGTGGTTGATCGCGTTGTCCAGGTCAGTCACGTTCGCGATGATATGGTCGAGATTCCTTCCCAGTTCGGTATGCACGGTCAGGAGGTCCTGCTCCACATTCTGGATCTTGATGATGAGGTCCTGACGCAGGATCTCGACTCCGTGGAGCGTAATGATCTTCTGGAGTTCGCGCGTGGTGAAGGTGATATACAGCAGGGATATGAGAGCCCCGATTGTGAAGAAGCCGAACAGAAGTGAGAGAAATGCTATAATGCGTTTTTTCATGTCGGGTTTTTTGAAATACTTTCCCTGCTGGATTTATTATATATGAAACCAATTTTTTATCAAAGGAGCGTTTATGGCAAATATTACAATCCAGATCGACGGCATGTCCTGCCAGCATTGTGTGATGAGGGTAAAGAAGGCGCTCGAAGGTTTGAACGGCGTCACCGGGGCTAACGTCACGGTCGGACAGGCCGAGGTCAGCTTCGACGAGTCCACTATCCAGACGGGCGACATCAAGGGTGCGATCACAAAGGCGGGCTACAGGATAAAGGGGTAAGCGCCTCCGGAAGGCAGGAAGAAGCGATTGTGCCTGCAGACGAGTCCGCAAGGGAGAGATTCTCCCGACCTGCCCTTGACGAACTTTTCAGAAAGTTCCCGGAGAGGGAGCTGACCGGCGCCCGGATCGAATTCATCTCCAGGCAGTTTCTCGGGATTCCCTACCGGGCGGATACCCTCGCCGGGCCTGCGGAGGCTGAAAGCCTTGTCCTCAGCCTGACGGAGGTCGACTGCTTTACGCTGCTCGATTATGTGGAGGCGATGCGGCATGCCTCCTCATTCGGAGGTTTTCTGGAACTTCTCCGGCGTATCAGGTACCGCGAGGGGCTCGTATCGTTCACGCATCGTAACCATTTTTTTTCCGACTGGGCGGTATATAACAGCCAGTTTGTCGGGGACGTGACCGCGGCAGTGGGAAGGGGGCGGGTGCGGCGCATCACGAAGTCCCTGAACCGAAAAGAGGACGGTTCATTCTTCATTCCCGGGATTCTTCCTGTGGTGCGGGAGATCATCTATATCCCCTCCCCCCTGATCGACGGCGGCATCGTGGAGAAACTGCAGACCGGTGATTATGCAGGCATCTACACCGATGCCCCGGGACTCGATGTCTCTCACGTCGGTATTATTGTCAGGCGCGACGGGGACCTTGTCCTGAGGCATGCGTCGTCCTCTCACGGGAAGGTGCTGGACCAGGATTTCAGGGCCTACATGGAAGACAGGGCAGGGCTCATCCTGCTGAGGCCGCGCGCGGCAACAGTGTCAGGAGCATGACTGCTGCAGCCCTTCGATCGTGCGCCTCAGTGAAGTCAGCAGGAGCAGTCCCGGCAGGGCGGTCGCCGTGGCCACGAGGAAAAACCACGGCCAGCCTATAGCCTCGACGACATAACCTGATGTGGGTGTGATGAAGACGCGGCCGAGGGCCGCAAGAGACGACAGCAGGGCAAACTGCGTCGCACTGTACCTCTGGTTGCAGAGTGTCATCAGCATCGCCAGGAAGGCGGCCGTTCCCATGCCGCCGGTCAGGTTTTCGAAGGCCACGGCGCCGATCATCACGGGATAGCTTTTTCCCATCCAGGCGAGAAAGACGAAAGAGAGAATCGAGACCGCTTGCAGGATGCCGAATATCAGGAGAGACCGAAACAGGCCCAGCCTCACCATGAGCGTGCCGCCGAGTGTGGCGCCGACGATGAGAGATATCAGGCCTAGTCCCTTGTTGACCGTGCCGACGTCTGTCGGCGTAAAGCCGATGCCGCGGATCAGGAACGCGGTCGTCATCGTCCCGGCGTAGGCGTCTCCCAGTTTGTAGAGGATGATCAGCAGGAGTATTGGTACAGCGCTTTCCCTGCTGAAGTAGTCCTTCAGCGGGCCGAAGACCGCCTCTTCCATGTCTTTCGGGGGCCGGGGGGCTGTCTCCGGTTCGGGACTGGCCAACGCGGCCCCGACGCCGATAAAGAGGAGGCCGGCCATGACGCGGTAGGTGGCCGGCCAGCCGATGTGGTCTCCCATGATCATCGCCAGCGCCCCGGAGAACAGCATGCCTATACGATATCCCGTGACGAAGATCGCGGAGCCGAGGCCGCGCTCTTTTTCATGGAGCACGTCTGTCCTGTACGCATCGATGACGATGTCCTGGGAGGCCGAAAAAAAGGCCAGACTCAGCGCTAAGGCGGCCATCAGAAGAGGTGTTTCCTTCGGAGAGATCTGAGCTATCATGCATGTGCAGGCGAAAAGAAGAACCTGGGTGACGAGGATCCAGCTACGCCTCCTGCCGAATCTCCTGCCGAGCACCGGGGGGAGGAACCGGTCCATGAACGGGGACCAGAGGAACTTGAGGGTATAAGGAAGGCCGACCAGGGAGAAAATGCCTATCGTCCTGAGATTTACGCCTGTCACCGTCATCCAGGCCTGGAGGGTGGTTCCGGTCAGGGAGAGGGGCAGCCCCGAGGAGATGCCGAGCAGGACCATCACCGCCATCCTGCGGTTGGTGAAAAGACCGATATACGTTGCTGCCTTCGCCTTCATAGGCGCTCATTATAATGCAGATATTGTGGTGCTGGCAACAGCCGTCCCATAGCCGTAGCAAGGCGGTCGCAGACGGGCGTGCCGAAAAATATTCCGGGCATGAATGTGGTAAAATTAAGAAACAGGATCAATGCGGGAGGAAAAAGGAATGAATATTCTCCTTGTTGAAGATGAGCAGGGCGTGGCGAATTTTATCAAGAAGGGCCTGGAAGAGGAACACTATGCAGTCGACCATGCGATCAACGGTGAAGAAGGCAGGACCCTTGCGATGACCAGGCAATATGACCTCCTCATCCTCGACATCATGCTCCCCGGCATCAACGGCATTGATCTCTGCAGGCAGGTCAGGGAACACGGCATCCAGTCGCCTGTCCTGATGCTCACGGCGAAGGACTCGGTGAAGGACAAGGTCACGGGCCTCAACAGCGGCGCCGACGACTACATGACCAAGCCGTTTTCTTTCGAGGAGTTCCTGGCGCGCGTTCATGCCCTCCTCAGGCGCAAACAGGACAAGCTGACCGAGTTGACCTACCACGACCTTCTTGTGGACACGATCTCGCACCGTGTCTTTGTCAGCGGTCAGGAGGTCACGCTTCGTCCTAAGGAATATGCGATCCTCATCTATCTGTTGAAGAACAGGGGGAAGGCGATCTCCCGGGCGCAGATGCTGGCGGACATATGGGGATATGACTTCAATCCGAACACCAATTTCGTTGATGTGCATATCAAGTCGTTGAGAGAGAAGCTCGGGCAATTTTCTTCATCGGCGATTATCCAGAGCGTCAGGGGCGTCGGTTACATGATCGACGGCCGCTGAGGACCGGCAGCGCCCGCTCACGAATGATTGATCCCACGAAGAGGCGGCTGACGATTATCTTCACGTCGGTCGTGGTTGTGTTCAACATTCTCATTCTTGTCCTGAGTTACCTGTTCTGGCGCGAAAGCATGGTGAACAGCGCAAAACGGCATATGAGGGAGGACGTCTATACGGAGTTCCTCGACCAGTTCAACCGTTCCGGGCTCGATCCGTTCAGGAACATGTGGGATGAGAACCGATTCCAGATCCTCAACCGGGAGGGCAAAGTCGTGGTGTCAACGCGGAACTCGGTTAATTTCTATCCCTCCCTGAACAAAAAGCTGCTCGACGACGCCTTCCACGGCGTGCAGGGGTTCGAGATCACAACGGTGAGGAACGAGAAACATCTCGTATATTATTTCCCCATCGACGGCACTTATGTCGGACGGGCTGCCAAGTCCCTTGCCGGAGAGATCACGTATGACACTGCGTCCCTGAAACTCATCCTTATGTCTCTGCCGGCGATGCTCCTGCTCTCGTACATCATGAGCTGGCTGCTGGTGAACCGCGCGATGAAGCCGATAGCCGATATTTTCACGTTCCAGGAGACGTTCTCCTCGAACGTGTCCCATGAACTCCGCTCGCCGCTCGCCTCGCTTAAGGGGAATTTCGAGGTAGCCCTCAGAAAGGAGCGGCCCGCGGCGGAATACAGGGAGGTGATCGGTTTCGGTCTGAAGGAGACGGACCGGATCATCAAGCTGCTCAATATACTGTCGATGCTCGCGTCGTCGAAGTTCAAGCCTCTTGACCTCTTCAAGAATAAGGCCGATATCAATGTCATGATCAAGGAACTGACTGAGCTGTATCAGCCCCAGATTAAGGCGAAGGGGCTTACCCTGACCACTACCGAGATCCCCGGGGTGAGCTGTCTTTGTGATGAGAACCTTATCCGCAGGTCGATCGAGAACCTCCTGGACAATGCCGTGAAATATACCCCGGCCGGGGGCAGGATAAATCTGACCCTTTCTCTCCTGGGCGGCCATATCGCCCTGACGATATCGAACACTTCGGAGCCGATCGAGCGAGAAGAGCTGAAGTCTCTCTTCGATCCGTTTTACCGGGGCAGAAAGGCCGTGGACCTGCGTGTGGAGGGGAAGGGGCTTGGGCTGTATATTGCCCGGTATATCGTGCGGTCTCACGGCGGCGACCTCACCATGAACCGGTCCGGGGACAGGCTTTTTTCGATTACGATGTTCCTCCCGGTCTCCTAGCTGGCGGCTGCCGGGACTGCGTTCCCGTCGTCCTGCTAAAAGTACTCCAAATCTGTTTTAATAGAGTGTGGGACCAGGGGGCCCGAATATGTCAAAAAGACAAAAACCGGCATGTACGAGTTTTTCGGCAACCAGATAGACTACATCCTTTTCCTGTACGGGCTGGGGATGCTGATGCTTGCCCTGATCTGCGTCCACCTCTGGAGACGCAAAGCGACTGAGCTTCAGTGGATCTGGCTGGGGGCCTTCAGCGGCGTCCACGGAATCCAGGAGTGGCTCGGGATTTTTTCGAGCGGATATTACAGCAGCCAGTCCCTCAACGGCGTGCGGGTGGTCCTTTCGATCTCATCGTTTCTCTTCCTTTTCGAATTCGGCCTTCGGGGATTCTTTTCAGACAGAAGGAAGCTGTCCACCATGAGACTGGCCTATATTCCCCTTCTCCTGCTGGGGCTGCTGGGAG
Organism: Nitrospirota bacterium; assembly: GCA_021814475.1. GTDB lineage: Bacteria > Nitrospirota > Thermodesulfovibrionia > Thermodesulfovibrionales > UBA6898 > PALSA-1316. The sequence goes on along the minus strand of JAKAIE010000038.1, from coordinate 13,439 downwards.
GGGCATGGGGGCTGCAGGAAATGGATGCCTCATTCCGCTACTGCTTCGGTTTTACCGGCGGCATGCTTTCGGCGGCGGCGCTGAGAAAGATATCTCTGCAGAGCCGCGGGTCAGAAAGAAAATGGCTGACCTGCGGGAGCGTTTCCCTGGGTCTCTATGCGCTCAGCGCCGGGCTGGTGGTGCATGAGGCCGGATTCTGGCCGGCCTCCGTGTTCAACAGCAGGAATTTTTACGACCTTGCGGGATTTCCGATCCAGTTGGCCAAGGGTGTCTTCGCCATCTGCCTGGCGCTGTCGGTCTGGGCATATGCGCAGTTCAGGATTGCGGGTGTGTATGAGGAACACCCGGCAGCCGCGCAGAACCGGAGCCACATTCTCATGCCGGGGTTGCTCTTCATCGGCATCGTGCTGGCAGGCTGGGTGCTGACACAGTTTGCCGGTAGCCATGCGTTGTCTATCGAGATGCGGGATGCGAACAGTTACATCAGCGCCCTGGCAAACCACTTCACCTCGGAACTGAGCAGCGTCGAACAGGCGGCGACCGGGATCGCCCTGGAGCCGGCGGTCAGAGAGGCAGTCGTGACGGGAAGAGGGGATGACCGCGAGCGTGCCTCAGCGGTGCTGAGGCAGTATGTGCGGATACTGGACGCCTCCGCGGCTGCCGCGCTTCTGTACGACAGACGGGGCAGGGTGGTCGCGTCGTCCGGTACCGGACCGGGCGAAGAGTTCAGGCCGGCGCACACGCCGGCGGCCAACAGATGCCTCCGTCAGGGGCTTGCGGGCGCATTTGCAAGCATATATACTGTCGACCCGGGTTCCACCCAAAGGTTCTACGTTGCCTACTATCCTGTCAGGGACTCCTCGGATGCGGTAGTCGGGGTGGTCGTGATCCGGGAGAATCTGAACGATATCGAGGCGAGTTTCAAAAAACACCCGTATTGCTTCCTCGTGGATCCCCAGGGCGTGATATTCCTTTCGAGCAGGGACGATTTTCACCTGAAGAGTCTCTGGCCCCTTTCTCCCGCGAAGCAGGCCCAGTTGGCCGCCTCGGGTCAGCTGGGGCCGGGCCCATTCCCGGCCCTGATGAAGGGTGAGCGGCGGCATGACAACCTCGTGTCACTCGACCAGCAGAAACTCCTGGTGACGCAGCGTTCCCTGGGGCACGACCACTGGTCCATCGTGCTGCTCAGTGCGACGAGCCACATCAGGGCCTACCGGCTGTTTGCGATCTTTACGACGCTCGTTTTTTTCAGCATGTCCGGTATTTTTTTTATGATTGTGTATTTCAGCAGGGATGCAGCGGCGAAGATCGCTGTATCGGAACGGCATTACCGTGGTCTTGTCGAGGGGTCTCCGAACTGTGTCGCCCTCTTCTCCGCCGAGGGCAGGTGTCTTTCGGTCAACAGGTCCGGCATCCTCCAGACAGGGCTTGCCGAGGACGAAATCGTCGGCCGCCAGATCGCAGACGTCTGGCCTGATCCGGCGCAGCCTTCCGCAGGTGCAATGCTCGGGCATGTGCGTCAGGGGATACGCTACTCCTATGATTCTGAACGGCTGCGGCGCGACGGCAGGGTGGTCATGTGGCACGCTGTCCTCAACCCCCTGTATGACAGCGGAGGGAGTGTCAACCGCTTTGTCGGCATTTTCACCGATATCACGGACCGCAAAAAGGCGGAGGCGGAACTGAAGAGGTATCACGAACGGCTGGAATATCTGGTCGAGGACCGGACGCGCGAGCTGACCGACACGAACCGCAGACTCCAGCAGGAGGTGAGGGAGAGGATCCAGGCAGAGGATGCGCGGAGGGACAGCGAGGAGCGTTTCCACTCGCTGTTCAATCTCGCCTCGGACTGCATACTCCTCCTCGATCCGGCTGGCTCCGACGGTCCGGTGATCGTCGATGCCAACGTTGCCGCTTCTGCCATGAACGGTTATTCCCGCGAAGAGCTGATCGGCAGGCCGATAAGGTCTCTCAATTTTCCTGATGACATGGAGAAAGGCCGGGAATCTGCGGAGCTTTTGAAAAATGGGGAAACGGTCACCTTTGAGCTGAGGCATGTGAGGAAGGACGGATCTGTTTTTCCTGTTGAGATATCTGCGCGTATGATTACGCTGGGGAACAGGCCCTACATCCTTGCCATTGACCGGGATATCACGGAAAGAAAAAGGGTTGACGAGGAACTGGGCAGGCACCGGGAGCAACTGGAGCACCTTGTGCAGGAGCGGACGGCCGAGCTCAAGACAGCGGTGCAGCTTCTGACGAACGAGATCAATTTCAGGAAGAGCGCGGAGGAGACCCTCAAGGAGAGCGAGTCACGGTTCCGGAGCCTTTCGCACGAGTTCCGGACCCTGCTTGACGCCATGACCGACGAACTTCTGCTGCTGACGCCGGACCTGAGGATTCGCTGGGCGAACAAGGCCTTTGCGGCACGTGTCGGCAGGGAGGCCTCGGCCCTTCCCGGAGAATACTGCTATTCTGTCTGGTTCGGATACAGGGAGAGATGCGAAAACTGCTATGCGCTGAAGAGCTTCAGTACCGGGAGGCCCGAGGCCCTTCCGGTAACAACCGCGGCCGGGAGGGTATTCGATCGTCGGGCCTTCCCGATCAGGGATGAGAACGGGAACGTCCGGAATGTCATTATCGTTGCCAGTGATATTACCGAAAGAACGACCCTTCAGGCAGAGGCAATGCGCGCAGGGCATCTGGCGTCGCTGGGAGAGTTGTCCGCCGGCGTCGCCCACGAGATCAATAACCCTATTACCGGTATCATCAATTATGCCCAGCTCCTTGTGAACAAGAGCGCCGAGGGGTCGAGGGAATTCGATATCGCCAAGCGTATTGTCAGGGAAGGGGACCGGATCGCTGGCATTGTCAGGAGCCTCCTCTCCTTTGCGCGGGAACGGCGTGAAGACAAGTCGGCGGTATCTTTCGAAAAGGTCCTCCGCGACTCGGTGACTCTGACCGAAGCGCAGCTGAAAAAAGACGGAGTCCGTCTGGTTGTGCGGATGCCCGAAATGCTGCCGAAGATCTGGGCGAACCCACAGCAGATACAGCAGGTCGTCCTGAATGTCATCAGTAACGCCCGCTACGCCCTGAACCGGAAATATCCGTCGGCCCACGAAGACAAGGTCCTTGAAATTGTCGCAGAGGAGACTGTTGTGGACGACGAGCCCTGGGTGAGTATCATGTTTTGCGACCACGGGACGGGTATTCCCTCCGAGATCATTGAAAAGGCGATGAACCCGTTCTTTACAACAAAGCCTGTCGGCGAAGGCACGGGGCTTGGCCTCAGTATCAGCCACGGGATAATCCGTGACCACGGCGGCAGGCTGAGACTGGAAAGTGCTCTGGGCAGCTTTACCTCGGTAATCATGGAACTGCCTTCCAGGAGGAGAGATGGCTGACAGACCCGTAATTCTCGTTGTCGACGACGAGGAGAGCATCAGGTTCACCTTTGAGGCGTTTCTCACGGATGAGGGCTATTCTGTTGAAACCGCGCGGAATTTCGATGAGGCTGTCTCCCATATAGGCGGGATCGAATTCGACGTTATATTTGCCGACATCATTCTCGGTGGCAGGACCGGCATAGATTTGATGAGGGAAATCCGGGCGAGGGGTCTGGCCACGCCCGTGGTCATGGTTACCGGCGACCCGAGCATCGACACCGCATCCGAGGCGGTGAGACTCGGAGCCTTTGATTATATCCCGAAACCGGTAAACCAGGTGACCCTTCTGCGGGTGACGAAGATGGCCCTGATGCATAAAGCGATCAACGCTGAAAAGGAGCGCTACCGCCTGAATCTTGAGGCGATCTTCAGGTCGGTCAAGGACGCGATCATCACCGTCGACAGTAATATGGTCGTGGTGGAACTCAACGATGCTGCGGAGAAAGTATGTGGACTGACGCGGGCAGCGATAGGCAGGGATTTTACCTCCCTGTCTACAGCCTGCAATCAGAGTTGCATCGGGGCTCTGACCGAAACGATCGGGCGGAAGCACGCCGTCGAGATCGCCCGTATCGAGTGCCCTAAGGGCGGGAAGGTGATCTCTCTGACAACGTCCCCGCTCCTCGACCATCACGGAGCCTTCTCCGGAGCTGTCGTTGTTGTCAGGGACGAGACGAGGATCGCTGACCTGGAAAGGGACCTGAAAGATCGTCAGCAATATCATAATATTGTCGGCAAGAGTCTGAAGATGCAGGAGCTATATGCGCTTGTCGAGAGTCTGTCGGACGTGCAGACTACGGTTCTGATCACCGGCGAAAGCGGAACCGGCAAGGAACTCGTGGCGGAGGCCCTTCACTATAATGGCGTCAGGAGGGATAAACCCCTTGTCAAGGTGAACTGTTCGGCGCTTTCGGAGAACCTGCTCGAAAGCGAGCTGTTCGGCCATGTCAGGGGCGCCTTTACCGGGGCAGTCAAAGACAAGATCGGCAGGTTCCAGCGGGCGGACGGCGGGACGATCTTTCTGGATGAGATCGGCGATATCTCTCCGCACACACAGCTCCGGCTGCTGCGGGTCCTGCAGGAGATGGAGTTCGAACGGGTCGGAGATTCGGTGCCTGTCAAGGTGGACGTGCGCCTGATAGCCGCCACCAATAGGGATCTGACACAGAAAATCAGGGCAGGGGAGTTTCGGGAGGATCTCTACTATAGACTGCGGGTGATGGAACTGGCGCTCCCGCCCCTGAGGGAGCGGACCGACGACATCCCGCTGCTGTTGCACCACTTCATCGGGAAGTTCAACAAGAAGCTGGACCGGCAGGTTGGGGGTGTCTCGACGGAGGCCACAAAGGTTCTTATGGATTACCCCTGGCCCGGCAATGTCAGGGAGTTCGAGCACGCCCTTGAGCACGCCTTTGTCCTCTGCCGGCAGGGAACCATCACAGTTGAGCATCTCCCGAGAAATATCCGGGAATTCCGCTCCGGAGAGCCCCCGCCCGGCGCGCTCGGGGATGGGGATGACAAGATGAGAATTCTGAAGGCCCTCGAAAAGGCCGGGTGGAACAAGGCCCGGGCTGCACGGCTGCTCGGCTTTGATCGAAAGACGCTGTACAGGAAGCTTTCCAAATACCAGATAGATGGTAATTTTTCGGATTAGCATCGTCCGCTAAAGTGTGGCACGCCACAGAAGTGTGGCGCTGGTGACCCACTGGTAATTGTCCCATATTCAGTCCCCCTCTGAGGTGTGTTTCGGAAAACATGTCTGTAATATATTGATTATAAATGATTGTTGTCGATGCGGCAATCGTGGCACGCTTCTTGTAATTCTAGTTCCCTGGAAACAGCGCTTTAGAACGCAGAAAGGAGCACCATGATCAATATAATCGGACAGACTGTCAGCAGTCAGGACGGCGCAGGCAGGACGGAGAATATGGCCCTGCCTCAGTATACTCATCCGGTTCTCTGCCCGTATCTTGCTGATCCGTTCGAGGAATGTTATTGCACCAGCAGCAGCAGCATGGTCGTAGAATCGACCATCATGTACTGCGGCGGGGACTTCAGAAAGTGTGAGATATATGCAAAACATACCAGTAAAGGATGATCGCCGGGGTGGTATGCAGTGTCCGTACCTGCTGATTCACAGGATTGGGTTCTGCACCGCCGGAGACGGCCCGTATGTCCCCAGCCTCTTTGAGTTGGAGGAGTACTGCAGGGAGTTCCGGCATGCGCGTTGCCCTTTTTATCTCGGTATCGGGCCTTCGGGAAGGGCAGGCACGTATCGTCATGTCGCGGCAGGAGCTGATCGTTCATGAAAAAGAAGATACTGATCGTTGACGACGAGTCTGCGATACGGCAACTGATCTCCCTCATACTCAGGACCGAGGGGTATACGGTCCTGGAGGCTGTCCACGGCAGGGATGCCCTCGACAAAATAGACGGGGGAGTGATCGATATGGTGATCACGGACCTGCGGATGCCACAGATGGACGGGATAAGTTTCACCAGGGAACTCAGGAACAGGCCCGAGGGAATGAATATTCCGGTGGTGATGCTGACTACCGGATTCGATGGTTACAAGAAGACCGAGGCCGAGAACGCCGGGGTCAACGACAGGATAACAAAGCCGTTGCTGCATCAGCAGCTTGTCGATACAGTGCGAAGATACTCGTCATGACTGCCACAGAAAGGGGAACCTACAATGAGCATTAAGAGCCTGGCTGAAGGGATAATCCTGCAGTCCCTGGAAGACCTCTGGGACACCAAACTCAGCAATGGGAGTATTGATTTTTTCAAAGGGGGGGATTTCCGTGCGTGCGCTGAAATGGCGGGTATGAGCTTGCTGGAGCAGGTGAAACTCCTGAATATGGTAAAGGATGTCGTTGATTATCATACAGGGAAAATACCTCTGCAGCCCCCCGCAGTCCGCCAGGCGTACCGAGGGAGAGGCGGGTACAGGAGAGAGTTGCCTTGTCTGGTCCGGTAGTGTCTGCCCCTCCCTGTCCGGCCGTACCCCTGTGGCCTTTCCCCGAGGGAACGGACACGTCCGGCCGTCGGACCCTGCTTTTTTAGTTCTATATTTTTGTCCTGTAATATGGTAATCTTAATGAATTGATCCGGTTCCCGACGGAATTCGGACGCTTCTGCTTGTTTTCGACACCACATGAAAGAGATAAAGGAAATTATAGATATGGGAAGAAGGCTCGATGAGCTCGCCTTCGAGACGTACGGTCTCTTCGCGAAGCGCGAGGACTTTGATCCTGCGCTGGTCGTTTTCTGGTCCGACATGGCCGAGTGGAAGAAAAACCATCTGAAGCACTGGAAAAAAATCGGCAAGAGTTATGTCTACAAGAACCTTTTCGACCGTACTGCGAATGACCTGAAATCGATCATCAAACAGTTGAAGAATATTCAGGCTGAGCATGTCGAGTTTATGCGGAGGCTCAGGAAAAAAAGGATATCCCAGGATGAGGCGATTACCCAGACGATACTGAACGAGTTCTGCCTGGTCACCGACATTTATCTGGAGATCTTCTATTCGTATGATGAGTCGGCGAAGGACGTGTCGACGAGTTGCGTCGAGGAATGCGAGTCGAACCTGGTCAAAATGGCAAATACGCTGAAGCCGTATCTCAGGCTCAATCCGCTTTATGCGGTCCTGCTCCGCTCGATCGTCGACCTCAAGCACAAATATGATTTTCTCCTGTCCCGGCAAGGCAGGATAAAGAAACAGGCGGTATAGCCGGGGCCTCCGGGTGCAACGGCGTATTCCGGGGTGCGTGTTGTGGATGCGGAGCTCAACATAAAAGGTCTTTTCAGGGACAGGGAGGAACTCTCCCGGGTCATTGCACTTCGCAAGGTCTGCTACGATACTGAACCATACTACATCACCAGCCGGACAGGGGCCCTCTTCCAGATAGGCTTTCAGCTGAACCTCTTCGGAACCTTTGATACACCGGCCCGCGAGGAAATGCCTGACTCCACGGAATATCGGAAGACTGAACAGGATGTCCGGAGGATTGCCGAGGCCCTTTCAAATACCTGCAGTCCCATGCATATGTGCGAGTCTACGATCGTAGAGTCCGGGGCGCTCGTCTTTTCAGCGGACCGGGGCATGCGCCCCGACGTGACGGTCCATGTGCCTGTCTTCGATCAGGAACATTTCGGACACCCTGTCGATGCGCAGGTAGAACAGACCCTGCGGGAGGCGGAAAGACTGCTCCTGGCGGCAGGTGTGCAGAAAAAGCGCTGGCGGGACTGATTCCTCTTTTGCCGGCTGAGGTCGAATGCAGGTACGAATAGGGCATCTGTCTACGTTTTACCATACCGCCGTACTCCTCATGGCCGGTAACGACACCGGGATGCGTCTGGGGGCCGATATCGGCTGGCGCCTGTTCGGTACCGGACCGGCGATCATCGAGGCCTTCGAAAAAAGCGAGCTCGACCTTGCGTATATCGGTCTGCCCCCGGCAATCATAGGAATTGCCAGGGGTGTGCCTGTCGTCTGCGTCGCCGGCGGGCATATCGAAGGAACGGTGATCAGCGGCAGGGCGGGCTTCGCCGGCATGCCGGAGGCCGGGGATCCTGCGGGGGTGGTCGCGCAGTTCAGTGGGCATGTGATCGGGGTTCCCGGCAGGGGGTCGATTCATGATGTTATCCTGACTGAACTCCTCGACCGGCAAGGCTTGACAACCGCAGTGGAGGTGGTCAACTTTGCCTGGGCTGACCAGGCGACCGAGGCGGCGGTGAAGGGGACGATCGACTTTGCGGTGGGGACCCCGGCCCTCGCAGTGGCGTTGCGCCGTTACGCCGGATTCAGGACCCTCTGTCCGCCGTCGCTCATCTGGCCTGAAAACCCCAGCTATGGCATTCTTGCATCAAGGGCCTTTCTGGAGAAGGCCCCTCAGGCCGTGTTGAGTTTTCTCTCTCTGCACGAGGACGCGGCCGCCTTCCTGAGATCCGATCCCCGGGAGGCCGCAGCCGTTATTGCCCGGTATGTGGGTTTTGTAGACAGTGATTTTGTCCTGGAGACTCTGAGGGTATCCCCGAAATATTGCGCCGACTTGTCCGCGGGATATATCCGCGCAACCATGGAGTTCGCCGGCTGCCTGAAAAGGCTTGGTTATATAAGCCGGGAGGTCGCGCGCGACGAGATCTTCGACACGTCGCTGATCAGGACGGTTCATCCTGAGGGAGACCATTACGGGGCTGTCCCTGGCCGAGTTTCTTGAGTCTCTTCTGTTCGTACATGGCGTCGTCCGCCTGTTTCAGCATCTCCTCTATGGCAGCGGGCATGGCCGGGTCAAACATCGTGATGCCGGTGCTGATCGATATCCTGTAGCGGAGCCGGTTCTTCTCATTGCCCTTTTCGAACCCCTGATTAAGGCGCTCGAGGATCATTGCGGCCCGATCGTCCGTCATCTCGATCGGCATGACCACAAACTCATCCCCCCCGATGCGTGCGATAATGTCCGATTCCCTGAAGCTTTCCCTGAGGATATTGGCGGTTTCCACCAGCGCCGAGTCGCCCTCATGGTGGCCGAAGGTGTCGTTGATGACCTTGAGGTCGTCCAGATCGGCCAGCAGGAGGCATAGTTTTTTATTCATACGGTTGGCGATCTTCAACTGTTGTGCGGCGAGGGTGAAGAATCCGCGGCGGTTATAGAGTCCTGTCAGTTCGTCCGTCAGCGAAAGCGCCCGCAGATCGTTTTCCATCTGTCTCCGTTCCGAGATGTTCTTCGATACAACGGTGACCGCCGAAATCCTCCCGTCCGGGTCCATTACCGGGCTGAAGGTCTGGAGGAAATGCCTGCCGTCTCTCAGGCTCTGGTGCTCGTATTGCGCAGACTCGCGCGTGCTGATCACCCTGTCTATCCTCTTTCTGAATTCGGCCGTCTCCTCGGGGGTATGGAAATCCTCATAATTTCTGCCGGTGAGCGAACTGTCCGTCAGCCCGAGGCGGTTCAGGTGCCGTTTGTTGACGAACAGGTAATTGCACTCTGCATCGACAAGGTAGATGGAATCCTCAGTAGAATTCACCAGCGACTGGAACATCTCCTGGCTCTCGCGCAGGGCGTGGATGGAACGCCTGCGCCTTTGAGAGAGAGCGCCGACCCCGACAGTCGTCCCGGAGATGATGACGGCCCATACTACAAGGATTACCAGGTAGAGCCTCTGGAACTGGTGCATCGACCTGACAATATCCTTTTCCATGCTATCCTCGATTTCGGTGGCCAGGGAGATGATCTCGCCGAATATTTTGTCGAAGGCCTGATCATTCGGAGAACCTGAACGGCTCACGGATTTCTCCCTGAGCCTCACGACTCCACGATCCTCCAGGCTGTCAAGCAGTGTATTGAGCGCCGCGGCCTTTTCACGCAGCTGGGGGTCATCCAGGGGCCGCAGAACGAAACCGGACTGGGTCTTCCCGCCGGTCAGCAGTGCGCGGGCAAGTTTCTTCACCCTTACGAACAGCTCGCGGTTTTTTTCAGGATCGATAGTATCGTCCCCGTTGATATACTCCTCGAACCACAGGTGAAAGGAGGTCAGATCATTGCGCAGGTCGGTTGCGGCATCGACGACGATAAAGTCCTGTATCTCCTCTTCCCATACATAATTGATGCCGACGATCAGACCGAGCGATGCCATCCCGAGAACGAGTATTGCCAGTGAGACGGTTTCCCACCGCCATAACTTTTTATGTAGTGATTCGTCTTCTTTTGACATCTAAAGACCCTGCCCGGGGGCTGGATATAGTTCATTATACATGTATATTAACCAGGAAAAACAGCGGAAGCAGATGTCTGGCCGTCTCCGGCAGCCGGGCGGGGCATAGTCCGCTGATATGTTACAATTCTGCATGGGTCTTCCCGAACTCGTCGATTTCCTCGAACAGGACCGTGAGACGCAGCTGCAGGTGGCGGGGCAGAAGTATCTGCACCCTCAGGCCCCGCGCTTTCTCAGGCTGGACCTGGAGGAGAGGCTGAGAGGCGTTCTGAGGGAGCGGGGTGTCACGACATTTTACAGCCACCAGGTGATGGCGATCGATCTTGTACGGCAGGGGCGGAACATCGTCCTGATGACGCCGACTGCCAGCGGCAAGAGCCTTGTCTATAACATCCCTGTGATCGAGGAGGTGATGGACGAGCCGCGCACGAGGGCCCTGTACCTCTTCCCTCTGAAGGGGCTCGAACAGGACCAGCTCCGGAGCCTCAACGAGGTGAGCAGGGCTGTGGGGATGGGAGATATCGGCGACGTCTACGACGGAGATACGCCGGCGCACAGGAGGAAACAGATCCGTGACGCGCTGCCGAATGTGATCTTCACGAACCCCGATATGCTCCACCTAGCCCTGCTGCCCTTTCACAGAAAATGGAAAGAGTTTTTCTCCGGCCTGAGGTACGTCGTGGTCGATGAGATTCATACCTACCGCGGAGTCTTCGGGTCCCACGTTTCGCAGGTGCTGAGGCGTCTGCGGAGAATATGCGGCCACTACGGCGCAGACCCCCAGTTCATCACCGCGTCGGCCACGATCGCGAATCCCGGCATGCTTGCGTCAGGACTCACGGGCCTGCCTTTTGAGCCTGTCCTCGAGAGCGGGGCCCCTTCCCCGGGCAAGCATTTCTTTTTTTTTAGCGCCATCGAGAGCCCCTATACGTTTACGACAAAGCTCTTCGTCGAATGTCTCCGTCAGGGGCTCAGGACGATCGTCTTCACCAAGTCCCGGAAGATCACCGAACTGATCTATACCTGGACGATGAGTTATGCGCCTGAAATGATCGACCGGATCAGTCCCTACCGTGCAGGGTTCCTGCCGGGGGAGAGGCGCGAGATTGAACAGAAACTCTTTAAGGGGGAGCTTCTCGGCGTGGTTTCGACTAGCGCCCTGGAACTCGGCATCGACATAGGCGGGCTCGACTGCTGCATCCTCTGCGGTTACCCGGGGTCCGTGTCGAGTACCTGGCAGCGGGCCGGACGCGTCGGCAGGCAGGGACAGGAGTCGCTCGTTGCCCTCGTTGCGATCCAGGACGCGCTCGATCAATACTTCATGCGGCACCCCGAGGAGTTTTTCGAAAAGAACCATGAGGCCGCGGTTATCGACCCTCAAAACAGGAAGATCGTGAAGCGCCACCTCGTCTGCGCCGCGGCGGAGCTGCCGCTGCGGGCCGAAGACCAGGTGTACGTGATGGAGGATCTTGCCCCGGCGATCGGTGAACTCGTGGAGGAGAAGAAGCTCGCGCCCGGAAAAAGAGGAGGGGTCTGGTTCCCTGTGGAGAGAAGGCCTCACCGCGAGGTGGGGATCCGGTCGATCGGGGAGAGGTATTCCCTTGTCAACGAGGCGGGCAGACCTATCGGCGAGCTGAGCGGCGGCAGGGTATTCAAGGAGGCATTTCCCGGGGCGGTCTACCTGCATCGCGGGCGACAGTACGTCGTGACGGAGCTGAACGCGGAGAGGAAGAGGGCGGTCTGCAGGGAGGCGAAGGTGCATTATTATACCCAGCCACTCAGCATTGATACGACAGAGATTATCACGCAGCGCGAGGAGAGGTGCTTCGGAAACCTCAGGTTTTTCTGGGGGGACCTGAGGATCACCCAGAAGGTGATCGGGTACGACCGGAAGAAGATCTCGGACAGGACGAGGATATCGACGCACGAACTTGATATGCCGGAATATGTCTTCGAGACGGAAGGGACCTGGACGGTGCTGGACGCAGGGACGAAGGCGGCGATCGAGGCGGGGATGCATGATCTCGGGGGGACGATCCATGCCGTCGAACATACGTCCATAGCCTGCATGCCCCTGTTTGCCCTTTGCGACCGCGGTGACATCGGCGGGTTGAGCCATACCTGTTTCCCGGATTTCAATCTCCCTGCGATATTCATCTATGATGGCCACGACGGCGGTGTTGGGTTATCGAAGAGGGCGATGGAGATAGCGCCTGAATGGCTCGAGGCGACGCTAAGGATGATCGAGGATTGCCAGTGCATCGACGGTTGCCCTTCCTGCGTCCAGGACGCGCACTGCGGGAACCGCAACAGCCCGCTGGATAAAAGCGGGGCGAGGTTCTTATTGAAGAGGTGGCTGGAAGAGTATATCGGCCAAACCCCTCCTTTGTCAGACAGTGAAAGGAATTGAGAGGGAAGAGATGAAGATCTGTTATGCGTGTGCATATGGGTTCTCTGAGTAATATCTTCAGTCTTGTTGTCGGCATCAATCTTGTGGTGGTCGGCGCGGTTGCCCTTCTGTCCGGGATCGTCTCTCTGGTGAAGAATGACGGGTCGGTAAAGAAGCTGACGTCCGTCGCCTATATTGTTTCCGGAGGGGTGGCGGTCTATGTGGGATTCGGTTTGGCGAGAAGTTCTTTTCTATAAATAAATACAGGCTGCACCGGCCAGACGCGGGTCTTGAGCCGTACACCATCTTCTTTATGGCTGCAAATTTGTAAGCTCTAAAAATGAGGATCAAGACGTGGTTGGTGCTCCGGTCCCAGAAGTTGAAATACCATCTCGATATGGTTAAGATAAAATATCCGTTGGGTAGGAGGTGCCGAATGTCTGTAAGTGCTGATGAAATTGAAGCACGCGCACTCTTGCTGTCTCCCCGCGAGCGCGCGATCCTGGCTGAACACCTTATCGACAGTTTGGACAAGGAAGAAGATTCTGACGCGGAAAAATGGTGGATTGAAGAAGCAGAACGCCGCTTTAGAGAATATAAAGAGGGGATAATCGAGACAAGACCTGCTGATCTCGTGTTTAAAGAAGCTCGTGAAAGATATAGATGAAGTCAGTCGGGTTTCTCCCGCAAGCTGAACACGAGATGTATGAGGCCGCCGCCTATTATGAAGCCCATGCTGTCGGACTGGGAAGGGATTACCTAGTGTAGTGTCTCCAACGCTTCTTTACATTTAGCTATTTTGGTCAGAATCTTTTCTGCAGGTGCGGTCCATGAAAACACCCGAGGATTCTGATTATGATTTTCTAGATACTCCTTGATTGCCG
>JAKAIE010000037.1 GCA_021814475.1 Nitrospirota bacterium | reverse complement strand
GTCTGGGCTCACCACCTTCGAAGAGGTCAGCAGCGCCGCGAGGATCTCGGTGTAGTGGCGACATACATCTTCAGGGCCATAGACGACAACTCGAATATTCAGAGCGGCAGGCTGCAGGCAAAGGACGAGGGGGATCTCGAAAACAGACTGGGGGCGCAGGGGCTAACGCTCATAGAAGCGACGCGGTCAGGCATCTTCGATTTGGGGGGGCAGGGGGCGCTGAGACTGCGGCCGCAGGAACTCCTCGACTTTTCCTATATGCTCTATCTCATCATATCGTCCGGCCTGCCGATCCTGGGCGGGCTGAGCGACCTGATCAAGAACCAGGAAAGGAAAAAGATTGCCCGCACCGCCGAACTGCTTCACGACAGGATAGAGGCGGGCATGTCCCTTTCCGAGGCTATGTGGGAGAACACCAATGTGTTCCCTGATTACTATGTGCACATGGTCAGGGCGGGCGAGGCCTCCGGGACGCTCGAAAAAAGCCTTCTCCATCTCATGAGCTATATCGAATGGCAGATCAATTTCAGGAAAGCGGTGCGGTCGGCGCTCATGTATCCGATGATGGTCCTTGGAACCGCGGGTCTACTGGTTACGGTCATCTTCACCTTCGTCTTTCCGAAACTGCTGGGCGTCCTGACAGGTCTGCACGCAGAACTGCCGCTGCCGACGAGGATAGTCATGGGGGTTATCGGTTTTTTCCATGCGTATTATCTCCTGGTCGCCGCCCTGGTCATTGCCGCCTTCATCGCCCTCAGGTTCTGGAAGAAGACATATAAAGGCAGGAGGACGGTGGACCGGGTCATACTGGCGATACCGGTCTTCGGCTCGCTGGCCCTGAAGATAAACCTGTCGCGTTACCTCAAGACGCTTTCGACTCTGTACGCATCGGGTCTGAATATCGAACGGACCTTCTCGATTGCGGCCGAGGTCGTCCAGAACGCGGTGATCGGAGACGCCCTGCACGAAGTGACCGAATCGGTCATGACGGGAGAGGGGATAGGCCAGGCAATGCTGAAGACGGGCATCTTCCCGGCGATCGTGGTTGATATGATCTCGATAGGCGAAAAGACGAGCAGCCTCGACAACACGCTCCAGCGCGCAAGCGATATATTCGACAAGGAGGTTCCCGAGACTATCAAGAAGGTCTTCGGATATATCGAACCCCTCATAATTGTCCTGCTCGGCGGCCTTGTCCTCCTGGTGCTGCTGTCGATCTTTCTCCCCATTTACAAGATCGCCGGGAGCATACGCGGACGATGAGAACCGGACGGAAGAGAGGCAGCAGGGGGTTTACCTTCATCGAGGTGATCGTGGTGATGGCCATCATCGCGATCCTGGCGGGGATCATGGTTCCCTTCGCCTATAAGATGTGGGAGAGCAATGAAATCGATGATACCAAACAGCGGATGCTGGAATTGAAGAAGGCGATGGTTGGCGACAAGACCATGATACAGAACGGCATACGGACAAATTTTGGCTTTGTCGGCGAATGCGGCCAACTGCCGCAAACCCTCGATGCTCTCGTGAACCCAAGCGGGATGCTTTACCAGCAGAGGTGCAAGGATAATGCCCCATATATGCCGGCGGGCTTTGACCCCTCGAAGTATGGAAAGGACGCCTGGGGCAATGATTTTGTCTGGTCCGTGACAGCCCCGGATCCGGCCACGGGACGGATCGGAACCCTGCGCAGTTCGGGGCCTGACCGGACGGCGGGAACCTCCGATGACATCAATGAAACCACGGACCCTGACCTCCAGATCTACGAGCAGGAGGTAACGCCGACCAACCGCCTCAGCGGCGGGGCGTCGGTTACGCTTACGAATTCGTCAACCGCATCCATCAATGCGAACCGCTTTTACCTGGGCGTTACGGCCACCTATGTCAGTGCGTTTTCTCCGGCCGCGACCGTGACGCCTCTATGCATTCAGCTGCCGCCGATGACGGTCGATGTCGGACAGGTCCAGACCGTCACGGTGAATATAGATAATGCGACTCTGTCTGCGGCATTGCCTGTCGGCAAGGCGCTCTTCAGATGTGCGCTTCACAATAACGATTCCTCGTGCGGTGCCGGTTCAGTCGTCGTGTCGCCCGGCGACATGGGTGTCTTTATTGCGGACAACATCAACTCCATTTATGCGACCTGCCCGTCTATGTCGTACGTGGTGACCGGGCCATGACCGGGCGCATGGACATTTATCTCGATTTCAGGGGCGGCGCGCTGAGGATCCTGCTGGCCGGGCAACCGGGCGTCAGCTACGCGCAGACCTTCTCCCCGTTTTCAGGAGATGCCGCTGGCCTTAAGGAAATCATCGGGAGGGTGTCCCGGGAGTCAGGCGCGTCATTTGACAGGGCACATATTATCGTCCCGTCGGAGGAAGTCATCACCACACGCTACAAACTGCAGGCCATGCCGCTGCCTGATATCGAAAAGGTGATCCGCAGAAAGGTCATCGCCGAACTGAAGATCGCGGAGCCGGTTTTCCATTTCATGCCTGTGGATGCCGATAAACGGCAGCGGACGTATTTAGTGGAACTGGTCAGTCCCGAGGTGGCCCGGAAATACTCCAAGCTGCTGTCTTCGGCCGGCCTCAAGGTAAGGACGGTTACCTCCGCGTTTCGCGCAGATTTGCGTTTCTTCGGCAGTAGCCGCGGGGAACCGGCCGGGACCGGAGGAATCTTCGATATCGATAACGAGACGATCGAGGTGACGGTACTTTCTCATGCTGAAGTCATTTACAATGAACGTATTCCCCTGACATACCCCGGTGAAGAGAAAGCGGATGCTCCTGCTTCAGACCGGGCGCAGAAGATGAAGCTTTACCGGATCATGGACGCCATCTACAAGGTGCAACTCTCTTACCAGGAACTCTATCCGGACAACCCCATCAAGAAGATATGGCTCTGCGGGCTGAGAGGCGGGGCCGAAGGTGTTGCCGACTCCCTGCGCGAGGCGGTGGACGCGGAGATCATCAGCGGGGATGAATCTGCCCCTCAGGGGTATGCCTACTCCTCACTGCTCGGGCTCGCGGCGGGTGTCGCAGATGGCTCCGCGGCCAATTTCATCACACGGAAATCCCTGCGGCAGCTGCCGGCAAGGACAATACGGTTAGCCATGGGAATTGCGGCGTGCTTTGTGATAGCCGTCATGGCCATCGGTTTTTCCGTCTATGAAAATAAATATCGCGACGCCAGGATGCTGCTTGAGGAGTCGCGAAAGATACGGAAGGCGCGTCAGGAGGCCGGCAGGGAGGCGTCTCCCTATCTCCTGTTCAGAGACCAGATCGGGATGCTACGGAGGACGCAGTTCTCCTATTACGACCTGCTGAGGCTCATCGCGAACAGACTGCCTGAGGGTAGCGTGATGGATAGCTTCGGCTTCAAAGGGGACCAGTCGACGGGGACTGTTGACCTTGTCTTTCTGACCCCCTATCACCCTTCAGCCGGCAGGGAGAAGATATTGACGAACCTTACGGAGATTACGCGGGAACTTGGCGCCTGCAGCAGGAATGAGGAACCGCTGATCTCTACCATAGAAAAAGATAAGGAAAAATTTCTTAAAGCGGAATATCGCTGTGAGGCATACCACATTGAAAAAAAGAAATGAAATAATCATCTTCTCGGTCTTTCTGTGTGCGGCCCTGGTGAGCTCACTGCTCTACGTCGTGAACAGGGAGAAGGCGCTCCGAAGGATGAAGAGCGAGACGGAAGACCTTTATCGCCAGCCGGCAGGCCAGGAGGGCGCAGGTCTTCCGGCAAATCTTGCGCTGATGTTTCCGGACAAGCCAGGGATCGCGCCGTTTGCGGATTCCCTTGCCCTGTATGCGCAGAAGGCTGGCGTCAGGAACCTGGAGGTGCAGACCGTAGAGCAAAAAGGGACAGGACGTCCTGGCCGCGGCGCAAAGGCCGGAAAGGGATCTGCGATGAGGGCGCATGTAATAAAAGTTGCAATGGAAGGATCATACAGGAGTATTGCGGAATATATCAGGCTTGTGCAGAATAGTGAGAGGTTTTGCCGGCTGACGGAACTCGACATCCGGCCCGGCAGGGAGCTTCTGAAGGCGGGTATGACTCTCGAAATCTATTCGATCGGCGGACGCGATGCTTCGTAACCGCTATGTGATCGGTCTCGTCTCCCTGCTCCTGGCGGGGGTTGTGGCCTGGAATGTGAATTTCTTCCTGGGGCGCAGGCCTCAGGGCAGAAAGGATGCCGCGGCGCCCGCTGGGCCTAAGGCCTTCGTGCAGCGCGCCGGCATCCCGCAGGCGAGCGGCGAGTTTCCGGTGCCGCAGGACCCTCTCGTATGGCGGCGGGATCCGTTCAGGTTCCGGAAGGTGCCCGTGAGGGAGGGTGCGAAGGCCGAAAGCCAAAGATTGCCCGCGCTGCAGGGCATCCTGGCCAGCGGGGACAGGCGGTTTGCTCTTGTCGACGGCCGTGTGGTCGCGGTAGGTGACCGTCTGGAGGGGTACAGAATTGCGGCGATCAAGACGTACAGTGTTCTTCTGGGAAGCGGCGGCGGCGCGAAGGAAATAAGCATAATTAATGAATCGGCTAAGGAGAAATGAGATGAGGCTCTCTTCCATAGGACTGTTGTGTTTAATGGTGTTCACGGCTGCCTGCAGCGCGCCCAGGATGTCGACGGTATCCAATACCCTGGCGCTGAAAGACTACACCATGCCGGCGCGTCACGAAACTCCGGCCGCGCCGGTGGTGTCCGAGGAGCAGAAATTCAGGGCAATCGACCACGAACAGAAGAGGTTTTCCCTGGTTGTGAAAGAGGCCGATATCAGGGATGTCCTCTTCCTCCTCTCCAAGGACAGCAATATTGCCATCGTGGCCGACCGCGATGTCCGGGGTGAGGTCACTGTCGATATCAAACACAAAGGCCTGATGGAGATACTGTATTCAGTTCTGAAGCCTCTCGGCTACACCACATACGTTGAAAACGGCATGATCCGCGTGGGCAAACCTCAGCTGATCTCAAAGACCTTCTATCTCAGCTACATCAAGGACCAGAGAAAATCGAAGAGCCGCATGAATGCCGCAGTGTCAGGGTCCCGGGGTTCGGACACGAGCTCTTCGTCCTCCTCAGGGGCATCTTCGACCTCCTCGGGCGGATCGAACGGGGAGGTCTTTGTTGAGACCTCGGTGGATAATGATTTCTGGAAGGACATCAAGAACAGTCTGGAGATTATGGTATTCGGTAAGAAGGAGGATCGTGTCAGGGCGAGACAGAACGTCCAGGCCCAGAAGGGGAAGGCCACGGGAGCGCCAGCGGCAGCGGAAGAGACAGAAGCGGAAAATGAGTTGCATAAAATACCCGCCTCCGGCAGCGACGAAAGCTTCAGCCGTCAGGACGACAGCGGCAAGAAACTCTTCGTCAACGAAATGGCCGGGATCGTCTATATCACCGATTACCCCGAGAATGTCGAACGGGTCGGCCGTTTTCTCGATGACGTGCAGAATATCATCAAGAGGCAGGTCCTGATTCAGGCGCATATCGTGGAGGTCACGCTGAACGACGATTATTCCCTTGGTCTCGACTGGAACATGATCCTGGGCACACCGTTCGGCAAGGGGCAGTTCAGCGCCTCCTCGAAGCTCTCACAGACGCTCCTCCCCGCGGTGTCCGGCGGCCTCGTCCAGGGGGGCTACAAGATTACCAGGGCCGACGGCCAGTTCGATGTCCTCGTCGACGCGATGAAGGACCAGGGCCAGGTCAAGATCCTGTCGAGTCCCAAGATCTCGACTCTGAACAACCAGCGCGCCCTCATCAAACTGACGACCCAGGAGGTATCGTGGGTGCTCACCACGACCACGACCGGGAATCCCCCGGTGATCCAGACATCGTCCGTTCCCCGCGTCGATGAGGTCGGCATATTTCTCGATGTGACACCGAATATCAGTGACGATGGCATTATCACGATGCAGATCCATCCCAGCATTTCCGAGAAGAAGAGCGATTCCGTCTCCCCCGACGGGAAAAGCACGATGCCGATCATCGACTACCGGGAGGTCGACACGATGGTGGACGTTAAAAGCGGCCAGACGATCGTGATCGCAGGTCTTATCGTCGACAAGGTGACCGACGCGAAGAGGAGCGTTCCCGTGCTGGGCAGCCTCCCGGTCATCGGCGACCTTTTTTCGCACGCGAACCAGTCCAAGCAGAAGACGGAACTGGTCATCCTGCTGACACCGTATGTTCTCGATGAAAAGTCGATCGACGAACTGCGCATAGAACATGAGTTGCAGTTCAGGGCGGATGAACGGAAGTTCATGAAGGTCCCGGACCAGAACTGACGCTCCCTGCTCCGAACGATGGAAACGATGGATCAGTGATCTGTCCCGCGGCGCCTGCGGACTCTTGGCGTCCTGTTGAATATTTTTTGTAAAATACCGTTTAATAATTCTGCTTATAATCTTATAATATCGATATGAAAAACAGACTGCGCATCGACAAGAGCCATACCGAGATCGTACCCCGATCGACGATCCGTCGCGTGATGAGATATCTGAAGACGACGGATCTTGAGCCGCCCTTTCTCCTTATGGATAAGGCCCGGATAAAAAGCAGGGCGAGGTCTATCGGCAAGAGGATCAGGAACTCGAAGGTCTTTTACGCTGTAAAGGCCAATGGGGATATCGAGATATTGAAAATGCTCAGCAGGCTCGGGCTGGGGTTCGAGATAGCCTCTGAGGGGGAACTCGATCAGCTCGTCTCGATCGGGGTTGAGCCGGAGCGGATCATCACGAGCAACCCGATCAAGTCATTCAGGTTCCTGAGGATGGCGCGGGAATGCGGACTCAATTATTTCGCTTTTGATTCGAAGGACGAGGTGCGAAAGCTCCACGATTACGTCCCAGGGGCGAATGTCTATGTGCGGCTTGCGGTGCCGAACGAGGGAAGCGAATGGCCCCTGAGCAAGAAGTTTGCTGTCGAGCTCGACGAGGCGGAAGAATTGCTGATCTATGCGAAGAAAAAGGGGCTGAACCCAGTCGGCATAACCTTTCACGTAGGTTCTCAATGCACGAACATCTACAACTGGAACTCGGCTCTCGACAAGGCGAAGATCCTCTGGGACAGGGTCGAAAAGGCGGGAATCCGGCTGTCGATCCTGGACATTGGGGGCGGGTATCCGATCCGCTATACCAAGAGCGTCGTGGACATACCCTCGATTGACCGCAACATTAACGAGCTGATCCAGGAGAAGTTTCCCCGGAAGACGCGGATCTTTATCGAACCGGGCAGGGCGGTCGTCGGCGATGCCGGGATCTTTGTGTCCCGCGTTCATGGCAAGGCGGCGCGCGGAGATGAGGACTGGATGTATATCGAAGTGGGGGTCTTCAACGGACTGATGGAGAGCATAGGCGGTATCAAATATACGTATATTGTGGAGGGAGCGAAACATACAAAAAAGTGGACGATCGCCGGCCCCAGTTGCGACAGCGTGGATGTGATCGACAAGGACGTGATTCTCCCGGAGCCTGACATAGGGAGCCTTATCCTGATACTCTCGGCGGGGGCCTATACTACGTCCTACTCGTCCGAGTTCAACGGATTCTCGATCCCCAAAACCATTCTGATCTGACGGAGGCACGTGATGATACGTTTCTATGAAAAGGACCCTTATGCGCCGATACAGTATTCCTATGAAGTCACCAGGATACTCTATCGCGGCAGGAGCAGGTTCCAGGAGATAGAAGTTGTCGAGAACCCCTTTTTCGGCAGGATGCTGATACTGGACGGGGTCGTCCAGATCACGCAGAAAGATGAATTCTTCTATCACGAAATGCTGACGCATGTGGTGATGAGTGCGCACCCTGACCCCAAAAAGGTGATCGTCATAGGCGGCGGCGACGGCGGAACGGTCAGGGAGGTGCTGAGGCACAGGTCTGTCGAGAAGGTCTATTTCATCGAGATCGACGAAGAGGTGATTAATGTCTCAAAGAAGTTCTTCCCGTCGGTCGCCTCGGGCATTGGGGACAAAAGGGTCGAGATCAAGTGCATGGACGGCGCCGAGTTCGTGAGGGGCCGGAAGCATGACATCGACCTGGTGATCGTCGATTCAACCGATATCGTGGGCTTTGCCAAGAGCCTGTTTACGAAGAAGTTCTTCACCTCGATAAAGAACAGCCTTACCCCGAATGGAATGTTTGTAACCCTCTCCGAGTCGCTCCATTTCCACAGGGACATTGTCGTGGAGGTACAGAAGACGCTGAAATCGGTCTTTCCGGTTGTCGACCTTTATACCGCTCCTTTGGCCACGTATGCCGGCAACTGGTGGACGTTTTCGGTCGGCTCGATGCAGCTGGATCCGAGGGAGATACGGCGCAGGGGCGGCATCCGGACGAAGTATTACTCTCCGGACATCCATAGATGCTGCTTCCTGCCGGGCGAGATGTACGACAGGCTCCTCGACGGAAAGCTCGGCTGGTAGAAGCCGTTGTTAATGTTGCATAAAAGCCCTATTGCTTGACAGGTGAATTTGATACCTGTTAGATTATTAGCACTCGACTATGGAGAGTGCTAATAATGCTTGACGAGAGAAGTAAGCGGGTCCTGCTTGCAGTTATACAGTGCTATATTAATTCCCCCGGACCGGTGGGATCGCGGGTGGTTACGAAGAAGTATGCCTTCGGGCTGTCTCCGGCAACGATCCGCAATATCATGTCCGATCTGGAGGAGGTCGGGTATCTCCGGCAGCCGCATACCTCGGCCGGAAGGGTGCCGACGGATATCGGATACCGCTACTATGTCGATACCATTACTGCGGAGAAGCAGTACCTGAAGAACGGCCTGGCCGCAGATCTGGGCGGAAGACTGGAGACCCTCAGGAAGGATATCAACCTGCTGCTCGACGATGCGGCGAGGATGCTGTCGTCGCTGTCGCACTATATCGGGATCACGGTCTCCCCGAAGGCCGGTTCCACGACGCTGAACAGGATCGAACTGATCAAGTTCAGGCGGGATCAGGTGGCCGTGATTCTGTTCACTGATGAAGGTATCATCAGGAACAGTGTAGTGGCGATCGATCCGGAGTTTTCGCAGGCCGACCTGAGGCGGATAGCGGAATATATCAATGTCAATTTTTCCGGGGCGACTCTCGAAGAGATCAAACGGGTGCTCATCAGCGAGATGATGAAGGAAAAGATGCTCTGCGACAGTCTCATCGACGAGGCGATCAGGATATGCCGGGATATCTTCTCCTCAACGCCGGGAAATGTGTATGTCTCCGGCCTTGCGGAGATGCTTTGTCTGCCGGATTTCTGTGACATCGATCGGATCAGGAGGCTGATGTCGGCCATCGAGGACAAAAACATCGTGGTCAGTTTCCTCGACCGGGTTGCCGAGTCCGAGGGCACACAGATATTCATCGGTGCGGAGAACCCGCTGGAAGAGATGAAGAAGTTCAGTCTCGTGACTGCGTCGTACAAGGAAGGCAACAGGCCTATAGGTGCGGTCGGCATTATCGGGCCGACGAGGATGGACTATCTTCACGCGATATCGATTGTCGAGCGGACCGCCAGATACATCACCGAGATGCTGTCCAGCAAATAGGAGGTCGGAAAGTACGTGGAAGAAGACAAGAACGGTTTTGAGATAGACGAGGAAGAGAACATGGAAGAGGCGCTGAAAGAAGTTTCGGAACAACTGGACAGTTCAGGCAGGGAGTCCGGGGAGGCACAGGAGATCCAGGACAAATACCTGAGGCTCTATGCCGACTTCGAAAACTACCGGAAGCGTGTCAACAGGGACAAGGAGGAGCTCGTGCGCTACGGCAATGAGTCCCTCATGTATGAAATACTGCCTGTGCTCGACAGTCTTGAACTGGCACTGAGGCATGCTCCAGGCGGGTCCCAGGACGGCCTGGTCCAGGGAGTCGAGATGACTCTCAAAGAGCTGCTCAGGACGCTCGAAAAGTTCGGCCTCACCAGGATCGAGGCGGCCGGCAGGCCTTTCGATCCCTCGCGCCACCATGCGATGGTCCAGGTCGAGCGCGATGATATGGAGGAGAAGATGGTGGCAGAGGAGATGCGTCCGGGATACCTTTACCGCGACAAGGTGCTGAGACCCTCCCTGGTATCGGTTTCAGTAAAGCCGCAGAAGGACGCTCAGCAGGAGCCGGGGCTTTCGGCACCGGTTGACGATGAGCATGAGATTAAAATTAACAGAATACATGAGGAGGAGGAGTGATATGGGAAAAGCGATAGGAATTGACCTCGGGACGACGAACTCGTGCGTGGCGGTAGTGCAGGGCGGCGAGGCTGTGGTCATCCCCAACCAGGAGGGCAACAGGACGACACCGTCGGTTGTTGCCCTCACGGAGAAGGGTGAGCGGCTCGTCGGTCAGATCGCCAAGAGACAGTCGATTACGAACCCCGAGAATACGATATTTTCGATAAAGAGGCTGATGGGCCGGAAATTCACCAGCGACGAGGTCGAACACGCCAAAAAGAGGCTGCCGTACCAGATCGTCAGCGCCTCGAACGGTGACGCCCATGTCGAGATCCTCGGCAAGAAATATTCCCCTCCCGAAATCTCGGCGATGATACTGCAGAAACTCAAGCAGTCGGCAGAGGATTACCTCGGCGAAAAGGTCACCGAGGCGGTCATCACCGTCCCGGCATATTTCGATGATAGCCAGCGCCAGGCCACGAAAGACGCTGGGAGGATCGCAGGGCTGAACGTCCTGAGGATCATCAACGAGCCGACAGCGGCAGCCCTTGCGTACGGGATGGACAAGAAGAAAGAGGAGAAGGTCGCGGTCTATGACCTTGGCGGAGGCACTTTCGATATCTCGATCCTCGAGATAGGAGAAGGCGTCATAGAGGTGCGGTCGACAAACGGCGATACCTACCTCGGCGGCGACGACTTCGATATCAGGATCATCGACTGGATGGTCGAGGAGTTTATGAAGGACCAGGGCATTGACCTGAAGAAGGACAAAATGGCGCTCCAGAGGCTGAAGGAAGGCGCGGAGCGTGCGAAGATCGAGCTGTCAACAGCGACCGAGACAGAGATCAATCTGCCTTTTATCACTGCCGATGCCACCGGTCCGAAACACATGTTGAAGAAGATCAGCCGGTCCAAGTTTGAACAACTGGTCGGCGATCTTATAGAAAACACCACGGGCCCGTGCAAAAACGCGCTGAAGGATTCGAATCTCTCCCCTTCCGAAATCGATGAGGTACTGCTTGTAGGAGGGCAGACGAGGACACCGAAGGTGCAGCAGGTGGTGCAGGGCTATTTCGGCAAGGAGCCGAACCGTACGGTGAACCCCGACGAGGTCGTCGCCGTCGGCGCGGCGATCCAGGCTGCCGTGCTCAAGGGCGACGTCAAGGAGGTTTTGCTGCTCGATGTGACGCCTCTGTCGCTCGGCATCGAGACCCTCGGCGGTATCTTCACGAAGATTATCGAGAGGAATACGACGATCCCCACGAAGAAGAGTCAGGTGTTTTCCACCGCCACGGACAACCAGCCCGCGGTGACGATCAAGATCTTCCAGGGTGAACGCGAAATGGCCGCTGATAACAAGCTTCTCGGAAACTTCGAGCTGATCGGCATTCCCCCGGCGCCTCGCGGTATCCCCCAGGTCGAGGTGACGTTCGACATCGATGCCAACGGCATCCTTCATGTGTCGGCTAAGGACCTGGGCACGAACAAGGAGCAGTCGATCAGGATCACGGCCTCGAGCGGTCTGAGCGAGGATGAGATCAAAAATATGGTGCGTGATGCGGAATCCCACGGCGATGAAGATAAGAAGAAAAAGCATCTTGCCGAGGCGCGCAACACCGCCGACACACTGGTCTACAGTGTCGAGAAATCCCTTGCAGATTATTCAGACAAACTCACCCCGGATGAAAAGAGGGATATCGAGGACGCACTTGCCCAGTGCAAGAAGGTGAAGGACTCCAGTGCGGACCCTGACGAGATCAGGAAGGCTACCGACCGCCTCACGACCGTTTCTCACAAACTCGCCGAGCATCTTTACCAGCAGACGTCCGGCGCGCAGCCTGGCGCGGCGCCCGGGGCTGACAGCGGAGCGTCCGCGAAGCCGGCAGAGGAAGAGGTGGTGGAGGCGGAATTCGAGGACGTTGATAAGGACAAGAAGTAGGCCCCGTGAAAGACTATTACGAGATCCTCGGCGTTTCAAGGAATGCGACCGACGCTGAACTGAAGAAGGCCTTCAGGGCGCTGGCGATGAAGTATCATCCTGACAGGAACGCCGGGGAGAAGGCCTCAGAGGAGAAGTTCAAGGAGATCAACGAGGCATATTCCTGTCTGAGCGATCCTGCAAAGCGGGCGAACTACGACCGGTACGGTGCTGCGGAGGGGCCGGGTGGCGGATACGGGCCTTTCGGTGCGGGTGCCGGTGCGGGATTCGGGGATATCTTCGAGGATATCTTCGGCGACTTCTTCGGGGGATTCAGTGGTCAGCGGGGGAAGCGGCCGGCGCGGGGCAATGACCTCAGATACGACCTCTCGGTGAACCTGGTTGAAGCTGTCTTCGGCACTGAAAAGACGATTGAGTTCCCGAGGTGGGACGACTGCGTTGAATGCAGGGGAAGCGGCTCCGAGCCGGGCACGGAGGCTGACGTCTGCACGGGCTGCAACGGCACTGGGCAGGTGAGATTCCAGCAGGGGTTTTTCAGCGTGGCCAAGACCTGCGGCAGATGCTCGGGGGAGGGAAAGATCATCACCAATCCCTGCAAGGCGTGCCATGGCAAAGGCAGGGTAAAAAGCCGGAAGAGCGTCGTCGTGAAGTTCCCTGCAGGTGTCGACACAGGCTCACGGCTGAAGATACAGGGAGAGGGCGAGCCGGGAACCTTTGGCGGTCCGCGCGGTGATCTTTATATCGTCCTCCATGTGGAGGAGCATCCTTTCTTCAGGCGCGACGGGACGGAAATTATCTGCGAAATGCCGGTGACGTTTCCTCAGGCGGCCCTGGGCGCCGAGATAGAGGTGCCTACACTGGACGGTACCGCAAAGCTGAAGATACCGGCCGGCACTCCCTCCGGAAAGGTTTTTCACCTCAAGGGCAAGGGGGCTCCGAAAATAGGCTCGACTGCGCGGGGCAACCAGGTGGTGCTGGTCGTGGTGGATGTGCCCAGGAAGCTTACCCCGCGGCAGAAGGAGCTTCTCGAGGAGTTTGCCGGCCTTGAGGGGTCCGAGGTCTCGAAGGGTTTCAAGGATAAATTGAAGGACCTTTTCAGCGGCGTAGAGCACTGATAGTGCATGCGCCGGATCTTTCTTCCTGATCACCAGATATCCGATAACATTATCATCGCCGGAGAAAAGGCGGTCTATCTCTCTGTCGTCCTGAGGACCGTGCCAGGCGACACCCTGTTCATCCACGACAATGCGGGCAACGTCTTCAGGACGACGGTCCTCAGTTCCGGCAGGAAAGAAGTGGCTGCCCGTGTCGAGGAGCGTCTCCCCTCCATACAGGAATCCCCGGTTAGGATACGTCTGTATCAGGGTATGCTGAAGGGGGAAAAGATGGACCTCGTGGTCCAGAAGGCCGTTGAACTCGGCGTGCACGAGATCGTTCCGGTGGTCACCGGGCGAAGCCAGGTCCGCGAGACGCGCAAGTTGGCGCGCTGGAGGAAGATCGCCGAGGAGGCGGCCCGGCAATCGGGACGGCCGGTCATCCCCGCGGTACAGGACGTTATCGGGTACGACGGTATTTTTCACAATGACAATGCTGAAGCGGTCCGCGGCATCATATTCTGGGAGGGCGGAGGGGATCCGCTTCAGCGCGTCGTGAGTGGTCTCCACGGACTCCGGAGGATCGATCTGATCACCGGACCCGAGGGCGGATTTTCAGAGACCGAGGTCCGGATAGCCCACGGGAGCGGTTTTGTGACTGCATCTCTCGGCAGCCGGATACTCCGCGCGGAGACCGCATCGATAGCCGTTGTTTCCATAGTACAGTTTGCGCTTGGGGACCTGGGAGCCGTCTGACCGCCGGCATGGTGATATGCCGGATATCGTGTATAATGTAACTAGCTGATAATGGTACTCGAATTCCTATTTATCTTTGCTTTGCTTTTGTTGAACGGTTTTTTTGCCGCCTCGGAGATTGCGGTTGTCACGTCGCGCAAGTCATTAATCAAGAAATTCGCCGAGGCGGGAAGTTCTCCCGCCAACAAGCTCCTGAAACTTCAGTCTGAACCCGACCGCTTTTTGGCCACCGTACAGGTCGGGGTCACCTTCCTCAGTGCCCTCACGTCGGCGATCGGCGGCGCGGCGTCGGTCAAGACGATAGAACCGTTGATCGCGGCGGTCCCGGTGCCCCTCCTGTCTCGTTGGGCGCCGGCGATATCGCTCGGCCTCGTGGTAATCGTGATATCCTATTTTTCTCTTATCATCGGGGAACTTGTTCCGAAGTCGCTTGCGCTGAGAAACCCTGAAAAGGTGGGCCTCTTCGTTGCCGGGCCGATAACCTTCGTGTCACATTTCGCGTCGTTCTTTGTCGCGATGCTTACGGCAAGCACAAACCTGGTGCTCCGCCCCTTCGGCGCCAAGGCCTTTTCCGAGCGTTCGTTTATCAGTGAGGAAGAGATCAAGCTGCTTATCGAAGAAGGCAAGGACAAGGGCATATTCGAGGCGACCGAACACGAACTGATCCACAGCGTCTTCAAGTTCACGGACATCTCGGTCAAGGGCGTGATGGTCCCGGTGACGTCGATGGTCGCCTTCAGCATCGACGAAGTACCTGATGTCGTGGTAAGGAAGATCTCGGAGGAGAACTTTTCCCGGTACCCGGTCTTCAACCTGGACCGGTCGGAGGTCAGGGGCATACTCTATAACAAGGATGTCTTCAACGAACTGGCACATAAGCGGGAGATTCTGCTGCAGCGCATCCTGCACCCGGCTCTCTTCGTCCCCGAGACGATGAAGATCAGCGCACTCCTTCGCGAGATGCAAAAGACGAGGCAGCATATGGCGATCGTGATCGACGAATACGGCGCTGTCGCCGGCCTGGCGACTATCGAAGACCTTATCGAAGAGATCGTAGGAGAGATACAGGATGAGTATGACACCGAGACCCCGGTCCAGACGCTCCGCGACGGCGCGCTGCTGGTGGACGCCTCGCTCGCGATACGCGACCTGAACGAGGATTACAGTTTCGAGATTCCGGAGTCAAACGAGTATGACACCCTCGGCGGGTTCCTGATTTCGCACCTGCAGAGGCTTCCGTCCGTCGGCGACGTATTTCAGGTCGACGGGCACCGGTTCACGATAGTGACGATGAAGGGCCGGCGCGTGCTGAAGATAAAGGTCGAGAGGGTCCCTGAGGACCCTGCAGTAGAACACGACGGGGGGAAGAAGCAAGAGGAATAGAGAGGGGCCCGTATTGTCAGTTAATCCGCGGCCGGGCTCTTCAGAAATGCTGTCAGCAGTATAGCAAGCCCTGCACATATGCCTGCCATCAGAAAACTGGATGAAAAACTCCCGGTCTTTTCGGCCAGGACCCCGGCGACCGCCGGTCCGGCGATCTGGCCGAACCCGAAGATAAAGGTGACGAGTCCGAAGGCGGTTGCCGCCTTCCGGGCGCCGACATAATCTCCCACCGCGGCAGCCATGATCGAGGGTATGCTCCAGGCGACGATGCCGAAAAAGAATATCGAGAGGTACAGGAAGACACCGGGCAGTCCGGAGGCAACGAGGAGGTATGCGATCATCTGGAAGGTGAAGACTATGATCAGACCGGTTCTGCGGCTGAGTCTGTCCGAGAGGGTCCCGAACACGGGACCGGAAAAAAGACTGAGAAATCCGACCATCGACCAGAAGTTGCCGGCGACCGATTCAGAAAAGCCTCTCTCCTTGACCAGTGTCGTGACGATGAAGGTTGCATATATGACATAGGTATAGCCGAAGAGAAAATATATCAGGCCCAGGTAATAGATCATCTTCTCGCGGTAAACACTGGTCGTCCCGCGTTTCTCTTTCCCGGCCGCTGCGGGGGCTGCATCGCCGGCGCCGACCGGCTGCAGTCCCTTCTCCTCGGGCCTGTTCCTGAGAAGAAGGACACTGAGCAGGGCGGTTGCGATCACGACTGCGCTCAGCAGGAGCCA
Organism: Nitrospirota bacterium; assembly: GCA_021814475.1. Lineage (GTDB taxonomy): Bacteria > Nitrospirota > Thermodesulfovibrionia > Thermodesulfovibrionales > UBA6898 > PALSA-1316. The sequence continues at coordinate 15,357 of JAKAIE010000037.1, read as the reverse complement.
ACTAGTCCTCCATCCTTCCGGGCCGTAGGCCCTGTTGATAAAGGGTATGAGCCTGCCGGACAGGATGATCGCAAACCCGCTCCCGATGACGATGAACCCCGCCGCGCGCCCCCTTTTCCTGCTCGAAAACCAGGAGGAGACGAGACCCATCACCGTCACGTTTGCCGCCCCGCTCCCGACGCCGGTTATGGTATAGAGCAACAGCACCTGATAAAAAGTCGCCGCACGGCCGACGAACGCCATGGATAAGCCGACGACCAGCAGGGCGACGAATATCAGCCTCCGGGGCCCGATATCCGACGACCAGTGGCCGCTGACAAGGACCGAGACGAGATAACCGGCAAAATTGGCGGTGCTGATGAAACCCATCTGGGCATAATTGAGTTTGAGGGCGGAGGCCATCGAGGGCAGAAGCATTCCTATGGCAAAACGGCCGAAACCCAGGCACGCGCAGATGCTCAGCATGCCGATGAAGACAATGACCCAGCCGTAGTGCAGCGATATACGGTTTTTCATGGGTGACACTATAACATGCCCTGAGCCGAAATCGGAAGCAGGAGGGAATGTCTGATCAGGACGGGACCAGTCTCCTGTGGGCCGTAGTCCGGAGAAAAAGGGCGGGGAGGAAAGACAGTTGCGTGGAAATTCGGTTACAATAGACGAATGAAGGATAGAAAGTTCATGATATTCTCGGTATATGTTGCGATCAACGTTGCCCTGTTCGGGCTGATGTTCGCGCACGCGGCCTATAGCCGTGAGCGGCTGAGACCGATGCTCACAGAGCAGGCGGCGATGGTGAAGCAGTATGGGTTGTCCGACCTCTGTCTCTTTACGGATGCCCGGTATACCCGGAATCCTGCATTGGCCGATCTGAATACGCCGTTTCAGGACTACCCGATGTCTTTCGAGCACTTCCCTTCCGGGTCTCTTATACCTCCTCCTCCTCATCTGGTGAAACGTGGCGTGGATTGATCGGCAGCAGAACTTTATAGGGTTGGCGCTGAACTTCCTTTACCGGAGAAAGGGCAAGCATGCCGCCCTTGTTCTGGTGTATACCCTCGTCGTCTTTCTGCTTACGTCCGTCCTGTTTCTGACGTATGCGATCAGGAAGGAGGCTTCTGCAGTGCTGAAGGATGCTCCCGAGATCATTGTTCAGAAGCTTGTTGCGGGAAGACAGGATCTGATTCCGGAGGAGACGGCGCAGAAACTCCGGTCGATTGCGGGGGTGGCGTCTGTCAGGGGGCGGCTCTGGGGATACTATTACGATTCCGTTTTTCGCGCCAATTACACGCTTATGGTGCCTGAAGGGTCCAAATACGCCAAAGGCAGCATCGCGATCGGCAGCGGCGTCTCCAGGACCAGCGTCGCGTCGGAAGGGAACATGATGCCGTTCAGGACCTATGATGGCCAGACAGAGATGCTGACGGTGCAGGAGATCTTCAGTTCGGATTCGGAACTGGTGTCGTCTGACCTCATCCTCCTGTCCGAGCCCGATTTCAGGAGGATCTTCGGCATACAGGAGGGACTGGTGACTGATCTGGTCGTCAGTGTCAGGAACCCGCGGGAGGTTGCCACCGTTGCGAGCAAGATCGTAAAGATACTCCCCGGCGCCAGGCCTGTCACGCGCAGCGAGATCCTCAGAACCTATGATGCTGTCTTCAACTGGAGGGCGGGGATTGTGCTCCTGATACTTGCAGGGTGCGTTGTTGCCTTCATGATCTTCAGCTGGGACAAGGCGTCCGGGCTGAGCGCCGAGGAGAGGAAGGAGATCGGCATCCTCAAGGCGACCGGCTGGGAGACCTCTGACGTCATACTCCTGAAGTTCTGGGAGGGGATGATCATCTCGGCGCTGTCGTTCTCGGGCGGCGTGCTCTTTGCCTATCTTCATGTCTTTTTCACCTCCGCCGCGCTTTTCAGCCCCGTGCTGAAGGGATGGTCTGTTCTGTATCCCGAGTTCCGGCTGGTTCCGTTCATCGACGCGTACCAGATCGCCGCCATCTTCTGCCTCACGGTCGTGCCGTACACCGCTGCCACGGTCATCCCGGCGTGGCGGGCGGCCAATACTGATCCCGACGCAGTGATGCGGGCGTAGGGGCCGGTGATTGATGATTTCAGGTACTGTTAAGGCCGGTATTGCTTCAGTAGAACTTTTGCGGCTTCTTCCTGCGCGGATTCCGAGTTCCAGTAACAGGACATTTTCTTCCCTGCAGGGATCTCTCTCAGCAGATACGGGTTGCCGAAGGAGAGGGTAATGTCCGACTGCCGGGCTATCAGGCCGATCATCTCCCTGAACCATTCCCCCGCTTCCCCTTTCCAGGCCCTTGTCTCGGAAAATACCGCGGCGATAACCTGCGCATCAGGCCCGGCCGAATCAGTGATCTTTCTGACGTCGGCGCCGCGGCCTGCTCTTCTGATCTGACAGTCCGGGATGCCTTGTTTCAGGGCACGGATGAAGGCCTGTCCCTGTTGCCCTTCTTCATCGGAGATGATCACGACGAGTGGCGCGGCGCGTAACCTGAACCTCTGCGGTGCTGTCAGGGCGGAGCGAATCAAGGTCCGGGAAAGGCCGGCGTGCCGTACGAAATCCGGCCTGGTCTCGTCAGGAAACCGAAGGAGGCCCATGCGGAACCGGTCTAACCTGGTGCTGTTGCCTTCATACCCCTGTCTGGCAAGATAGGACGCAACGCGGCCGGCATGCAGAGGATGCAGGAGGATATCGACCCCGGCGCGTAGGGCCATGAGACAGGCCTCTTCTTCCCGCAGAGCACTCAGGCCGCCCATATTCATCGCATCAGTAATGAGGATATTTTTGAAGCGAAGTCTGTTCCTCAGGTACGAGACCGCTTTTGGAGAAAGAGAGACGGGGATGCCCGACGGTTCGATAGCAGGCACCCTGAGGTGTCCGAGCATCAGCATCTGCACACCGGTCACGATCGCCATTCTGAAAGGAACCAGTTCATTAGCACAGAGACTGCGCAGGGAATGATTGCTCGAAGGGAGACGCATGTGGGAGTCGGTATCCGTATCTCCGTGGCCGGGGAAATGCTTGCCGCAGGCTGCAATGCCGTTTTCCTGCAGGACCCGTATCATCTCGGTTCCGAAGAACGAGACCGTCCCGACGTCTTCCCCGAATGCCCTTACCCCGATAATGGGGTTGTCCGGGTTCGTATTGATATCGAGCACCGGGGCGAAGATGGTATTGATGCCTGCGTAGCGCGCCTCTTCGGCGAGTGCCCTGAATGAGTCGCGGAGCAGTTCCTGCTTAGTTCCTGACAGGGTATTTCCCTTTCCCCGCCCCTTCGTTGCCTTTGCAAGGGCCATTGCCGGGGGAAAAGACGTGCCCCCCTTCAGCTGCTGGCCGAGTCCCCTTTCGAGGTCGGAGGCAATGATCAGCGGCAGACCCGATGCCTCCTGGAGCCGCTTTATATGAAGTCTGACCTGCTGCAGTTTTCCGCCGAAGACGATGAAGCCGGCGATACCCTTGCGGACGAGGGCGAGCTGTCTCCGGAAATCCGTTTCGATCTCCTCTCCGTTCATCCGGGGTATGATAAACCGATAATAGTTGCGCATGGCAGTGTACCGCTTGGTTATTACTCTGCCTGCTCTTTTCAGCGGCTGTCAAGCTTTACTTTCTTCCTGTCTTGTCGTATCATAAAATGTAAGTAAGCGCTAACATTGAAGCCGATGATCAGGAATACCAGAGACAGAATACTCGATGCAGGACTGAAACTCTTTTCGACCAAGGGATACCTTGGGGCGACGACGAAAGAGATCGCAAAGACCGCGGGGGTTGCGGAACTCACGCTGTTCAGGCATTTCACCTCGAAGGAGGGGCTCTTCGAGGAGGTGCTGAAGGAGAACTCTTTCCTGACGGTCCTGCGGGGGCTGATACCCGAGATTTCGGGACTGCCTTATGAAGAGGCTATGGTCGAAGTCGCGGGGAGGCTGCTCGAGACACTTTCGGAACGCAAGGAGATGATCAGGATCATGCATTCGGAGATCAGCCGGTATCCGGAGAAGATCCACGAGATCTATCACTCGTTTATCGATGAGATGATCGATACCCTCGGGGCATATTTCGAAGGGCTGATCAGAAGGGGTGTGGTGCGCGAGTGCGACACCGCACTGGCCGCCCGGGCATTTTTCGGGATGTTTTACGCCTATTTCAATGCAAATGAGGTCATGCTCAGGAAGAAATACCGTGCGATGGATACGGACAAGGTGGTCGCCGAGTTCGTGAGGATATTCGTGAAGGGTACGCTCAGGCCCGGGGCCTGAGGGATGGAGGACTGATGAAGAAGATTCTTCTGCTTGTGGGTATTGTGGTTGTCATTGCGGCGGCCCTGCTGCTGTTCTGGAAAAAGGACAATGCGTCGCCCAAGTTCAGACTGGACAAGGTCACGAAGGGCGACATCGTCGAGTCCGTGACCGCAACCGGAACGGTCAATGCGGTGACGACGGTACTGGTAGGCACGCAGGTATCGGGGACGGTGAAGAAGATTCATGCCGACTTTAATTCTGCGGTGAAGAAAGGCCAGCTCATTGCCGAGATCGATCCTGCCACGTTTGAGGCGCAGGTGGAGCAGGCGCGGGCGAATGTGCTGAATGCCCGCGCGAACTTTGTGAAGGCCGGGGCAACACAAACCGATGCGGAACGCACCATGAAGAGGAACAGGGATCTTTTTTCCCGCGGGTATGTCGCAAGGAGCGACATGGATACCGCTGAAACGAATTTCGATACGGCGAAGGCTGCCACAGGAGCAGCAAAGGCCCAGGTAGCGCAGGCGGAGGCGGCGCTGAAGATCGCCGAGACCAACCTGCGGTATACACGGATCGTCTCTCCGGTCGACGGGGTGGTTATCTCCAGGAATGTCGATGCGGGACAGACCGTCGCGGCGAGCTTCCAGACGCCGACGCTCTTTACGATCGCGCAGGACCTGACCAAGATGCAGATCGACAGCAACGTGGCCGAGGCCGATATCGGTAAGATGGCCGTCGGCCAGCCAGTCGAATTCACTGTTGATGCCTATCCCGACAGTCCCTTCCGGGGATTGGTGTCGGAAATCAGGAATGCGCCGATCAATGTCCAGAATGTTGTCACCTATGACGTGGTTGTCAAGGTGGAAAACCCGGAAAAGAAGCTCAAGCCTGGCATGACGGCGAATGTGTCAATCATCGTCCAGAACAGGAAGGATGTCCTGCGTGTACCGAATGCTGCCCTGAGGTTCAGGCTTGCCGAAACGGGGGTATCAAAGGAAAAGAAGGAGAAGGGGAAGAGGGACAGGGGGCCCGGGGTCTGGACAGTCGAAAACGGGCAGCCGAAGCGGGTTGCAGTGACGACCGGCGTCAGTGACGGTTCTTTCACCGAGATCGTTACAGGGGCCCTGCAGGAGGGTAAAGAGGTGATTGTAGAGACGCTCGGGAAAGCGAACAGCCAGGGCCAGACAGGTCCGCCGCGGATGCATTTGTGATATGGCCCTCATCGAAACAGAACATATCACCAAGACCTACCGGCTCGGCGACATAGCGCTGAACGCCCTGAACAACGTCTCGATAACGATCGGGAAGGGTGAATTCATTGCGATCATGGGGCCTTCGGGCTCAGGCAAGTCCACGTTCATGAATATCCTTGGCTGCCTGGACAAGCCGTCGGAAGGAAAATATATTCTGGAAGGGATCGACGTGGCGAAGATGGGCAGAGACGAGCTGGCCGCGATAAGGAATAAGGAGATAGGTTTTGTCTTTCAGGGCTTCAACCTTCTCCCCAGGACCTCTGCGCTCGAAAATGTCGAGCTCCCTATGCTGTACGCGGGTGTTTCCGCAAAGGAGAGAAAATCCCGCGCCTCTGAGGCCCTTGCCCGGGTCGGCCTTGCCGGGAGGGAGGGGCACCATCCCAACCAGCTGTCGGGCGGGCAACAGCAGCGGGTGGCGGTCGCCAGGGCGCTTGTGAACAATGCTCCGATCATTATGGCGGACGAGCCGACAGGGAATCTCGATACAAAGACGAGTGAGGAGATCATGGACCTGTTTGTGCAATTAAACGAAGAGTCCTCCATCACGATCATCCTCGTGACACACGAAAAAGATATTGCCGAGTACAGCAGGAGGAGGATACTTTTCCGTGACGGGATCGTCGTCGGTGACGAAGTATCCGGCAGATCATGATCGATATCCCCTCTATAGTCAGCATATCCTTCAGGGCACTCCGCGTCAACAAGATGAGGTCCGCACTGACGATGCTCGGCATCATCATCGGCGTCGGGGCGGTCATCGCGATGCTCGCAGTGGGCACTGCGGCCAGCAAAAAAATATCAGAGTTCATCTCGAGCATCGGAAGCAATATCCTGATGGTGCTTCCCGGCGCAACCTCCTCGGGGGGCGTGCGCATGGGGGCGGGCACCCAATCCACGCTCACCCTTAATGACGCCGATGCAGTGCAGCGGGAATGCCCCGCCGTGTCTGAGGTAGCTCCCGTGCTCGGAGGTGTGGCGCAGCTCGTCTACGGGAGCCTGAACTGGTCGACGGGTATCACGGGGACGACGCCGAGCATGTTTACTGCACGGGAATGGACAATCTCCTCCGGCCGGCTCTTTACGGACCAGGAGGTCAGGAGCGCGGGCAAGGTCTGCCTCCTCGGCCAGACGGTGGTCGACAACCTCTTCGGTGCGCTCGATCCTGTCGGACAGGTGATAAGAATAAAGAACGTCCCGTTCACGGTTGTCGGTGTCCTCGAGGCCAAGGGCCAGGACCCGGGGGGACACGATCAGGACGACGTTGTCTACGTCCCGGTCACGACGGCGCAGAAAAAACTCTTTGGCACCTCCTTCCCGGGGATGATACGGATGATGTACGTGCAGGCAAGGAGTCTGGAGGACATGAACGCGGCGGAGCGGCAGATTACAGACCTGCTGAAACAGCGGCATCATATCGGGTCGCAGCAGGAGAACGACTTCTCGGTGAGAAACCTCACGCAGATCCTCCAGGCCTCGGAGCAGTCGGCAAAGATGATGACGATCCTGCTTGGAGCCATCGCCTCGGTCTCCCTGCTTGTCGGAGGCATCGGCATCATGAATATCATGCTCGTCTCGGTCACGGAACGTACGAGGGAGATCGGCATACGCATGGCGATCGGCGCGAAGACCTGGGACATCAGGCTCCAGTTCATCATCGAGGCGCTCATCCTGTCGCTTATCGGAGGTATTGCCGGGGTTGTGACAGGGGTCGGCACTGCGAAACTTTTATCCATGCTGGCAGGGTGGGATACGGTGGTATCGCCGCTGTCGGTCCTTCTTGCCTTTGGTTTCTCCGGCATCGTCGGGATCTTTTTCGGATTTTATCCGGCGTATAAGGCGTCTCTCCTTGACCCGATCGATGCGCTGCGCTATGAATAGGAAGGGAGAGAGGTGTTCACAATGAGGATCTACGGAACGATCGTCCCCTGCTTCATCCTGGCGGCATGTCTCTTCTGCGGAACCTCGCAGGCAGCAGAACTCAGGCTTTCGGAGGGGCTGAAGATCGCAGTCGAAAAAAGCAGGGACCTGAAGATCTCTGCCTATGATGAGGATGTTGCCAGGGCCGAGAGCCTGGTCGACCGCGCAAGGCTTCTGCCTTCGGTCAACGCGTCGTTCTCGGGCACCGCGTTGGCGGATCAGCCCTCTGCGATCTTCGGGGCGAGTACTGTTCCGCTGTCTCAGAGGGACTTTCTCGCATACAGCCTCGGCATACAGCAGACACTGTATGATTTCCAGGGCAACGCCTCGCGTTACGCGGCGGCCAAAATCAGGGCGTCTGCCCTGGGCATCGAGTCCCGGAGGGTGAGGAATTTAGTTGCGATCGACTTTGCACTGACATATTTCGACCTGCTGGAGTCGCAGAAGATGGTTGTGGTCTCCGAAGGCGAACTCGAAAGACTGAGGGCTCATATGCATGATACGCAGGTCCTCCTTGACGAGGGGGCGGTGACGAAGAACGACGTCCTCCAGGCAGAAGTGAGGCTCTCTGATGCGCTCCAGCGACGGCTTGCGGCGATCAACGTCCGGTCGGTCACTGAGTCCCGGCTGAACAACATCCTTTCGCGGCCGCTGAATGAGGAGGTTGCGGCGATCGATGAGGAATCCGGCGCAGGCGATCTCGCTGATATGACGCAGGAGCAGGCCTGGCAGGCCGCCGTGGCGCAGAGGCCGGAGCTCAGGATTGTTGAGGAGACTATGAAGGCGCTAGATATGGATGAGACCGGCCGAAAGGCGGAGCTCTATCCGCGGCTCGTTGTCCGGGGCGGATATGATTTCACCCAGAACCGCTACCAGACCCCTGCGGGCAACTGGTCCCTCACGCTTGGTGTCGGCATCAACCTCTTCAGCGGGGGCAGTACCAGCGCCGAACTGCAGAAGATCGCTGCGCAGAGGGGGAAGCTCAGAGAGCAGAAAGAGAAGCTGATCGAAGACATACGTCTCGAGGTTACCAGGTACGTTCTGGCCTCGTCAACCGCAAGGGAGAAGATCGTTGTGACGAAAGACGCGGTCAGGCAGGCCAAAGAAAACCTGAGGATAAACCGGGCCCGCTATGAGGAAGGTGTCGGCACGGCGACCGAGGTCCTCGATGCGGTGACTCTTCTGACCGTCGCCGAAACGAACTATTTCCGGGCGGTGTATGACGGGAAAAAGGCGGAAGCGGCCGTGCTGTATGCAACCGGCAGAGATCTTACCGGGGTCTATAAATAATAACGCCCGGCTTTCGGCGCTTCTCAATATAAGAAGGGGTTATAATTCGGGAGATGAGCGAGATACTTCGGAAATATGCGTTCAATTATGAGATTAATACTGTGAGGATGAAATGGACGAGATAAAACAGGAAGAGGGCAAGCAGGGCGGCAACGGAGGGAGAAAGAAGATTGCGGCTGCCGTCTTTGTGACGCTGGGGATCGTGGGAGCGGTGGTGGTATTTATGTATCTCAGGTATAAGAGCACTCATATCACAACTGATGACGCCTTTATTGAAGCGCACATCCACACGGTTGCTTCGAAGGTGCCCGGCACAGTCAGGAGGGTCCTTGTCGACACGAACCAGCTGATACGAAAAGGCGACCTGCTTGTCGAAATAGACGATGCAGACCTTGCGGCGGGTCTCGACGAGGCGGCCTCACGGCTGAACGCAGACCGGGCGCGTCTTTCGGAGGCCACCGTCGGTGTAGACGTCGCGGGCAGACGTCTTTCTGAGCTGCGCTACCATGTGGAGGCTGCTCGTGCAAATCTCGATCTGCAGGAGGCCGGCCTCAGGCAGGCGGAACTTGACCTTGAGCGCGCGAAGAACCTGCTGCAGAAAGGGGTGATTCCGAAAGAGCGGTTCGAAAAGACGAGAACCGCGCATGATATTGCCGTCGCCCAGGTCAAGGCGGCCCGTGACCAGGTGAAACAGGCTGAATCCGCAGAGGTGACCCAGCAGGCGGTGATAAGACAGTCCGAGTCTGCTCTTCGTTCTCAGTCCTCTGTCATAAAACAGCGCGAGGCCGGCTTGAAGGCTGCTGACCTCCAGAAGAGTTATACACGGATCGTTGCCCCCGCAGACGGCTACGTGACGAAAAAGTCGGTTGAGCCCGGCAACCAGGTCCAGCCCGGCCAGCCGCTTATGGCGGTCGTGCCGCTCGAGGATGTATGGGTCACTGCAAACTACAAGGAGACGCAACTCGGCAAGGTGAAACCCGGAATGAAGGTCGAAATAAAGGTCGATACCTATCCGGGGAGGAAGTTCAGAGGGAAGGTCGACAGTATCATGGCGGGCACGGGGTCTGCCTTTTCACTCTTCCCCGCGGAGAACGCAACAGGGAATTTTGTGAAGATCGTCCAGAGGATCCCGGTGAAGATCGTTCTCGACAGGGATGCTGACCCGGAACACCTGCTGAGGGTGGGGATGTCGGTCGAGCCGACAATTGTCCTTCAGTAGCGTGCGGACCTCCTGACCGGAATCCTTCATGGCTGAAACAGACCGCCCGATGTTGGTCAGCAAGTGGATCATCGCCCTGACCGTCATGCTGCCGACGCTGATCGAGATCGTCGACACGTCTGTGGTGAACGTTGCCCTCGACAACATCCGGGGCAGCCTTTCGGCCGGCATCGACGAGTCCACCTGGACTATAACCTCCTATCTCGTTTCCAACGCGATTATCATCCCGATGACCGGGTGGCTCAGCAGGATCGCCGGCAGGAAGAGGTACCTGATCTTTTCGATCATGCTCTTCACCTTCAGCTCCTTTCTCTGCGGGATTTCCTGGAGCCTCCAGAGCCTCGTCGTCTTCAGGATACTCCAGGGCATCGGCGGTGGTGCGCTCCAGCCGATTTCGCAGTCAATACTGCTGGAGACGTTTCCCCGGAAGCAGCACGGCATGGCGATGGCGATTTTCGGGGTCGGCATCATGTTCGGCCCGATCATCGGCCCGCTGCTGGGAGGCTGGATCACCGACAACTGGTCATGGCACTGGATCTTCTTTATCAATATTCCTATCGGCGTCGTCTCCGTCCTCATGGCGACGTTGTTTATCACGGATCCGCCCTACATGAAGAGGATGAGTATGAAGATCGACTACTGGGGGCTGATTCTGCTTGCGGTCGGACTGGGTTCTCTCCAGATCGTCCTCGACAAGGGTCAGATGGAGGACTGGTTTTCGAACGGCTATATCACGGCCCTGGCTGCGGTATCGGTTATCTCTATTCTCCTTTTTCTCTATGTCGAATCGGTGGTCGATCACCCCATCGTCAATCTCAGAACCTTCAGGAATCTTTCGTTCAGCACGGGTTCGATGGTGATGTTCTTCGCTTTTTTCAATCTCTTCGGCAGCATCGTCCTGCTTCCCGTATATCTGCAGACTCTGATGGGATATACCTCGACCCTTGCGGGGATGGTGCTGGGGCCGGGGGGTATCGCGACATTGCTCGCCATGCCGATTGCGGGTCGACTTGTGACGAAGATGAACCCAAAGGCACTGCTGGGCTTCGGAGTGGTTGTTGCTTCCTATTCGACCTATCTTATGTCCCATTTCAGTCTTGACGCGGATTTCGGTACGATCATCATACCCAGGATTGTACTGGGCATCGGTATGGGGTTTCTGTTCATCCCGCTGACGACCCTGACGATGTCCGGCATCAGGAAAGAGGATATGGGCAACGCCTCCGCGATCTTTAACCTGCTGAGAAACCTCGGCGGAAGTTTCGGGGTCGCCTTCGTGACGACGATGATCGCGCGCCGCGCACAGTTCCACGAGTTCAGGCTGACGGACCGCCTGACGCCCTTTGATATGAATTACCAGATCGCTTCACATAACGCTGCACGGGCAATGCAGTTGCAGGGAATGGACCCTCTGAGCGCGTCACAGAAAGGGCTGGGGAGCATATATGGGCAGATGCTGAGGCAGGCGTCGATGATGTCCTTCAATGACGCATTTCATCTGCTGAGCGTCTTCATGATCTGCATCCTGCCGCTGGTCTTCCTGATGAGGGCAGCTAAGGGCGACACCTCCTCAGCAGGAGGCATGCATTAAACCGGTGCTATAAAAAAAGGGCAGGGCACATATCATGCCCCGCCCTCTGTCCAAAAATTCCGCAGTTACGCCGCGGTCAGCACATTCAGAGCCTTCAGTCTCGTAGGGTGCTTGAGTTTCCGCAGGGCCTTGGCCTCGATCTGCCTCACCCGCTCACGGGTAAGGGAGAGATGCCTTCCGACTTCCTCAAGCGTATGATCACGGTCGAATCCGATTCCGAACCGCATCTTGATCACCTCGTTCTCCTTAGGTGTCAGCGTATGCAGAAGCTGGAGGATCTGGTCAGTGAACTCGCTCTTCTCAGCGTTCGCGATGGGTGACGGGCTGTTTGTGTCCGCGATAAAGTCCTCGAGACTGGTATCCTCATCTCCCACAGGCGTCTGGAGTGCAATGGGGTCCTGAACAGCTCTGAAGACCTCCTCCACCTTCCTCGGCGACACACCCAGGCTCTTTGCGATCTCATCGTTGTTCGGTTCCCTGCCGAGCTGAACGGTAAGATCCCGGGAAGTCTTCACGACCTTGTTGTAAAATTCCATCATATGCACCGGGACCCTGATGGTCTTTGTCTGGTCGATCAGCGCCCTAGTCATCGCCTGCCTGATCCACCATGTGGCATAGGTGCTGAATTTGAAGCCCTTCTCGTACTTGAACTTGTCGACCGCCCGCATCAGACCGATGTTTCCCTCCTGGATGAGGTCCAGAAGCGACAGGCCCCTGCCGATATAGTTCTTTGCGATATTGATAACGAGTCTCAGGTTGTGCGTGATCAGCTCTTCCTTCGCGTCATTCACAAGGAGCCTCGCCTTGGCAAGTCGCTCCGCCTGCTCCCTGATGGCCGGCATCTTCAGGCCCGTCTCGGATTCCACATGCCTGTACACCGCCTGCACCTCTTTTGCCAGCACGTTGAGTTTCTCGGAGTTCTGCCCCTTCTTCTTCTTGTCGGCTAGAACGCGTTGCAGATCCTTCAGCGAGCCATGCCGGGCCATTTTCCTGTCCGCATCGTTGAGCTTTGACAACAGGCCGTCGAGCACCCTGAGGCTCTCGGCAGTCGACTTGATAATAATCTCATCGCTGTCGACCTCCTCTGTCTCTTCAAGTGACAGGCTCAGCTCTTCCGAGAGTTCTGTCTCGATCACCTTATACAGAGGCATCGGCGTGACAATCTCGCGGATGATGCCCTTGCCTTCTTCCAGGCGCTTGGCAAGCTCGACCTCTTCAGCTTTTGTCAGGATCGGGATATTGCCCATGGAGTGGAAGTACGCCTGGACGAGGTCCTCGGATTTCTCCTGCTGGGGATATTCCTCTTCAGTGTATTCCTCTTCGGTGATCTCGTCGACGGGTGCGTCAACAACCGTGACCCCCATATCATCAAGCAGTTCGAGCAGTTCTTCGAGGTCGTCGGGAGTATAAAACTCGGACGACAGCGCATCGTTGATCTCCTCATAGGTCAGGGAGCCGCGGCTCTTTCCCAGCTCGATTATATCCTCAAATACGTCAGTTTCTTTCATCGCACACCTCTTTGTTCTTCAGTTTCATACATTATATTTTCAAAATGTGAAGATTTATTGAATTTCTTCACCATCGCCTAACCCGCTGAAATCACTGAAAACTTTGCTGGCCCGCCCAAAGGCGGTGCGTGATTAAGTAGACATTATATACATATTTAGCAAATCGATGCAAGCAAAAAGGTTCAGGGCGGATCAGCGCTTGTTTTTGCGTCTGATATCGTCTATCATGGGAAAAAGAGAAAAACAATAAGGAGAGGTCGGCAAATGGCTAAATGGAGATGTACTGTTTGCGGTTACGAATATGATCCCGAGGCAGGAGACCCGGACGGCGGCATTGCCCCGGGGACCCCGTTCGAGGATATCCCAGAGACCTGGGTATGCCCTGTCTGCGGCGCGGCGAAGGATATGTTCGAAAAGATCTAGCGACGCCTTACTTCAGCCCGAGCACATCCTGCATGTCGTAGAGCCCTGCCGGTTTTCCCGCAAGCCAGAGCGCGGCCTTCAGTGCGCCGCGGGCAAAGGTGTCCCTGCTGGAGGCCTTGTGGGTGATCTCGATCCGCTCCCCGAGCCCTCCGAACATGACGGTATGCTCGCCGACGATATCACCCGCCCTGACCGTCTGGATACCGATCTCTTTTTTCGTGCGTGCGCCGATGATGCCGTGACGGCCGTAGACGCCGACCTCATCGAGGTCCCTGCCGAGGGCTGCCGAGATCACCTGTGCCATCCTGAGGGCGGTTCCGCTCGGCGCGTCTTTCTTGAGGCGGTGGTGCGCCTCGACGATCTCGATGTCATACTCGTCGCCAAGGACCCTCGCGACGTCCTGCAGGACCTTCAGGAGAAGGTTCACCCCGAGGCTCATGTTCGACGCCATGACGCAGGGCACTGTCCGGAAATGAGGCTCCATCCCGGCCAGGTCCTCTTTTGAAAACCCTGTGGTCCCGATAACGATCGCCTTGCCGTGTTCCGCTGCGATCCGGAGGTTTTCCCTGGTCGACTCGATTGAAGTGAAGTCTATGATAAGGTCGACCTCCCCGATGACGGACGAGATCCCTTCTGTCAGTCTCACGCCGCACTCTCCGATGCCGACAATCTGTCCGATGTCGGATCCGAGTCCCGGGCAGCCGCCCCTTTCGAAGGCGCCTTTCAGCTGAAGTCCCTCATACTCCTTCGCGAGAGCGGCTATCCTGCCTCCCATCTTTCCGGACGCGCCGGCGACTCCTATCCGTATCATCTCAGACCTCCTGTTGCGTGAGTATTCATAATCATTCCCGGGACTCTTCTTCCTGTCCGCTGCCGCCCTCGTCTTCCTCTTCTTCCATTTTCGCCGGCACCCTGTATGTCTCCGTGGCCCATCCCCCCAGATCGGTCAGTTTGCAGCGTTCGGAGCAGAAGGGCCTGAAGGGGTTTTCCTCCCATGTGGTCATCTCGCGGCAGATCGGGCATCGTATTTTCACAGTCGTATTATACCCGATATCAGGCTTCTACAGCGCCGGATCCCCGACAGTCCCGCCGGTGTCACCCTCCCTGAGCTGCCGCAGGAGAAGGTCGGCTATGACGCCGTTTACGACCCCGGTGACGGTTCCGAGCATCAGGATGATAGGGGCTATGATGAGGACCGCTTCGATCCGCTGAACAAAAAGGAGCCAGGCGAAGGCGAGTTGGGCAAGATTGTGGAAGAGGGAGCCGATGAGACTCAGACCGATCGGTCCGAAAAGATTTTTCGCCGCCGCATGCACCGCGCCGACCGCAACCGTGCTTGCAATACCACCTCCCAGGCTGAGCATGAACGAAGGCCCGAGAAACGTCCCGGTGAACATCGAGGCGAGGGTGACCCTTATGAGAGTGACGAACATTGCCGTCCTGAATCCGAAGAGAAGCAGCGCCACGAGGGTGATTATATTAGCCAGACCGAGTCGGACCCACGGGATGGGCATCGGCAGTATCGCCTCGAAGCCATGAAGCACGAGGGCGTATGCCGAAAGGACGGCTATTCTCTGCTTATCCTGTAACTGCATCAATATCTTTTCTCCTGCCCGGTCCACTCCCCACGTATACTACCACCTTGCCCGGCAGGCAGACGATGATCCCGCTCGATACCCACCCCTGTTTCACACAGAGTTGATTCCGGCAGTGGGCCTCTCTCATGCGCGCCTTGCCGTTTCGGATCTCCACCTCGAAAGGCCCGATGCCGCTATCCAGCCGGATCACACGGTTTTGGCTCAGCGCCGCAGAAAAGGCCGGCTTTCCGTCAATCTCGATCACCACGGTGTCGGACCCCGGCATCGCCTCCTTGGAGATGAAGACGCCGGCTATCGA
>JAKAIE010000115.1 GCA_021814475.1 Nitrospirota bacterium | reverse complement strand
TGACCTCCTCCGCCCGAAGCGAGAGGAGCTGTTCGGCCGCACGGTTGACCATCGTCACGTTCCGGTCGGGGTCGAGCACAATGATCGCCTCGTGGAGACTCTGGAGTATCCCCTTCAAAAAGTCCTTCGCCTCTTCGGTCCTGCTGAGCGCATCGCCCAGCTGGATATTCTTCTGCGCGATCTCGTCGGTAAGGTACTGGACCTTTTCCTGCAGCCTTTCGTAATACGATTCGAGGCTCTTCGAGGCGAGCGTAAAATTTTTAAAGGCCTCATTGAGTCTGCCGATGTCTTCCATGTCAGTCGGCTGTCTCCGGATATTTTTTCGAAAGCTCCAGCTCGCGGTAACGCGCGGCAGAGAACATGCCGACAGGCGAGGCGCCGGATGAGGCCTTTTTGAACAGCTCCTCGGCCTCCCCGCCGGCGGACATCGTCGCCAGACGGTAGAGGCACCATGCATTGCCAGGGTCTTTCGCTAGCGCGGCCCGGTAATAATTCATCGCTTCTTTTTTCCTGCCCATGTCATACCCGATATCAGCCAACCGGGAAAAGGACTCTGCGTCGCCTCCCGTCTCCGCAACCGCCTTCCCGAACCGGACAAAGAACCGGGCCGGCTCTCCCGACGAGGCGGCTGAATACCCGAACGGGTCGAGGTCTGCAGGCATGTATTTTCTGATCATGGAGAATTTTGCCGCTGCCCCCCTGTAGTCCTTCGCCGTCATCAGCATCCTTGCCTCGATCCTCAGGATATCGTCTTCCCGCCCCTTTTTGTTCCGGATTTTACCGAGGTATTCCTTCGCCTTCGCGTTTTCTCCGAGGTCTGCATAAAACCCGGCTAGGGCTATGACCGCACGGCCCCTGTTTGCATCCGAGCCGTTATCCGCCATCCACTGCAGTATGTCTATCTGGGGCCTGCCGGTCCCCTTCAGCGCCTCGGCCATATCGACAAGGAACTTCTCACGGGTGTTGTCGAGCAGCCACGAGCCTGCGGACCTCCACACCTCTGCGAGCTTGTCGTATTGTTTCTTTTCAGCCAGCTGGCGGAGGATCGCCACGACCTGGTCGAGTGCTTCCCTGACCGGATACCTCCTGAATATCAGCTCCTTCAGCATGCCCAGCGACTCATCCAGGTTGCCGTCTTTGGCCGCGAGGTCGGAAAGCATCAGGAGCGCCCGGTCGTATTCCGGCGTGTAGGGATAATTTCTTCTTAGGTCCGCCAGCCTCGCCCGTGCCTCCGCCGTCTTGCCGAGCCTCAGCTCTTCCTGCGCAAGATAAAGCTGAGCCTGTCGTCTGACCTCACGGTCGGATGACCCGACAACACCGCTGAACAGGGTTGTCGCCTTGTCGGGCATTCCGCCGGAGAGCGCCAGGAGGCCCAGGCTGATCTCAGCCTTATCCTTGTAGACCCCCTCCGTGATCCGTGAAAGGTACTTCTCGGCATTGGCCGCATCTGACATCAGCCGGTAATTCTCGCCCAGGTAATACAGCGTCTCGTCGGCAGGGGGGGCCAGACTCGCAAACGGGCTTGCAGAACCCTCCGAGACAAAATGGGTCCTCTCATCAAGCCTGTCCACATACGAAGGGTCCTTTGCCAATGCCTCGGCATATGCGCCGGAGGCCTCTCTGGTCATGCCGAGTCGCTGCATGACATTTGCCCTTGCATACAGGACTCCCGGATCCGGGTCCAGCCTGTTCAGGAGCTGAAGAGCCTCTTTCAGCTGTCCGGAACCGATAAGCCCCACGACAAGACCGGACTGGACCCTGACCAGGTATTTCGACTCCGGAAACTGCCTAAGAAAGAGTGCAAAATCATTCCGGGCCTCATAATAATTTCTGAGCCTCAGCGCCGCCTCGGCCTTATTGATCAGCGAGATCTCCTTAAGCTCGCCATTCGGAAAATACAGATAGGCAAGCCGGTAATGCCGGCGGGCATCGAGGTTCTTTCCTTCCGCATCGTACGCCTTCGCCAGGATAAAGTGGTACTGCGCTGCAGACTGAAGGTCGGACGTGAAGGCGGTCAAAAGCCTGATCGCCTCGTCGTTCTTCTGCACCTTGAGGTCAGCCCAGGCCTTTTTCAGGACAGGCTCCTTCAGTTGGTCCTCGAAATCACCGGCAAATACCGGAAACGGAAGACAGAGGAGCAGCAGCGCAATGATTATAATTCGTTCATGTCTCATTACACCGGTAAACGAGCAACAACCGTGCCACGAAAAGATATTGATTTTAAATGATAATTACCAAGGAGAGGCGTCAATTATATGACGGACGCAGCAATAATCACGATGTGGTGACGTCTTTTCCCGGGGTCTCGATCCCCTTTTTCTTCAGTTTTTCAAGAAGAGTCGTCCGGTTCAACCCAAGGAGTTCCGCGGCCTTCTTCTTCACCCCTCCCGATTTCTCGAGCGCCTGGAGGATCAGGCCCCGCTCGATCCGGTCGATGACCTCATTGAGGTCGATCCCCTCATCCGTGAGGGTAAACTCCCCGGATTCGTCCGACAGCATCTTTCCCCGTCCCGAGCAGGCGCCCCCCCCCCTCTGCAGTGAATGAAACCGCTCAGGGAGATCGTCCAGGTCGATGATACCGTCTTCGTCCAGGATCACCATCCGCTCCACCAGATTTTCGAGTTCGCGCACATTCCCGGGCCACGGGTAGACCTTCAGGCATGCCATCGCACGGGGAGCTACCTTCAGCGCCTCTTTTTTCTTCTTCCTGGCGAAATTATTCACGAAGTGATCCATCAGGAGGGGTATGTCCTCTTTTCGTTCCCTCAGCGGCGGTATATGAAGGGGGATGACGCTGAGACGATAATAGAGATCCTCCCTGAAGGCTCCGGCCTTTGTCTCCTGTTCGAGGTCCTTGTTCGTGGCCGCCAGGATCCTCACGTCGACCTTCACTGTCTTCATACCCCCTACCCGCTCGAACTCCCGTTCCTGGAGCACCCTCAGGAGCTTCACCTGCAGAGACGGATGCAGTTCGCCGATCTCATCGAGAAAGATAGTCCCGCCACTGGCCAGTTCGAACCTGCCCACCCTCATGTTGACCGCGCCGGTAAACGCCCCTTTTTCGTGACCAAAGAGTTCGGATTCGAGAAGCTCCCTGGGGATCGCCCCGCAGTTCAGAGGCACAAAGGCCTCCTGACTTCGGGAACTGTTATAGTGGATCGTCTTGGCCACCACCTCTTTGCCTGTGCCGCTTTCGCCCGATATCAGGACCGTGCTCTCGGTATCGGCGATCTTTTCGATCAGATCATATACCTTCTCCATCTGGGGTGAATCGCCGATCAGCCGGTGAAAATCATATTTGTGGCGGAGCTGCTTCCGGAGCATCACATTTTCCTGCCGGAGCTTCGAGATGCTCAACGCCCTATGGACAAGAATCAGAAGTTCTTCAAGGATAAAGGGTTTCGTGACATAGTCGAACGCGCCGAGACGCATCGCATCCACAGCGGTCTTTACCGTGGCAAAGGCGGTCATGACGATCGCAGGAATCCGGCTGTGCATATCCGAGAGATCCTTCAGGACATCCAGCCCGCCCTTGGCCGGCATGATAAGATCCAGGAAGATGATGTCGAACTTCCCGGCCTTTACAAGATCGACTCCCTCCTGCCCGTCCACTGCGGTGGTGACAGTATACCCCTCTTCAGAAAAATACATAGACAGGACGTCGCGGACCGATTCGTCGTCGTCAATTACAAGAATATTCGCCATAAGACACTATAACGAAAAAAAGGGACTGCGTCAATAGTTTGACTCGCAAAAGTACCCGAAAAAAAACAACTTATCGCCCAATTCGTTCTGGGGCAAAGGGTGAAGTCATTGATTGGGACAGGCGGCAGTCATGAATGTTTCAGGACGCGCCTGAAGCATTCTGCAGAACGTTTTATTGAACATCCGGCGGCTATTCTGCCGGGGTCTTCCTGGGACGCCCTC
This sequence comes from Nitrospirota bacterium, assembly GCA_021814475.1. Lineage (GTDB taxonomy): Bacteria > Nitrospirota > Thermodesulfovibrionia > Thermodesulfovibrionales > UBA6898 > PALSA-1316. Next base: position 3,201 of record JAKAIE010000115.1, on the reverse strand, counting down.
TCTTCTTCACTGCAGGGGGCATGGTATCCCAGAATGCCGCCGCTGGGGCCTTCTTGCCGGTCAGAGACTGAAACCACTGGGACGATGGCTTGTCCTGCGCCCTCTTGTAGGCGCTCTGCACTGCATACCGCACCTGGTACCGGTAAAAAGACGGCTTCCGGTAGAGGGGATAGAGTTCAAGAAAATTCGGCAGCGCCCTCAGCCGCTCGCCCCATGCCATGATCAGCTCGGTCGCCTGCTCGACCGGAATCCCTGTCTCACGGCATATCAGTCCGCTCGTGTAGGCGATATTGTGTATGCCCTTTTCGGACGTGGGCAGGATATTCAGCAGGATCTCGAACGCATCCTGTGCCGCCTTATACTCTTTATTGCTTCCGACAGTCTTTTCCGCCATGGTTGCTCCTCTCGGGCTCCGCAGGAACATGTCCCTGACCTGCCCGATCACTTTTTTTGAATATATAAATAATATAAGGCTTGCGGCAGGAAAGGCAACCTGTACTTTGCCGCGGCAGGAAACCTCCGGCTCTGTCCGGGAAACACCATCGTGACGCCACGTCTCAGTCTCCTTCGGGCGGAGCCCCGGTGACACCAATGGCCCCGACCAAAATCTTCGACCTGGCGAGCGGACGACCTCTCCCGGGTCTTCTGCAGATTATGGCCTGGAGGACTTCAGAAACATCCGGGTGAACGCACTTAGTTCATCAGGGCTTATTTCTCGCGATGCGGCGAGCCTCCTGTATACCCCTGCAGGATCGTCGTGCACCGCGAGGGCGACGAGCCTGACGGCGTTGGAGAACCTGCCTATCCTGGCATCGACCTTCTGGGGGAAGAGAAAGGCGATCATTTTTGCGAGAACACCCGCGACCGCGCTGTCTATCCTGATATAGCTGGTCGTCGTCGCCTTCACCGGCGGCCCCTCCCCTGTCCCGGAATATTCAGCCGCAAGCACCATCCTCCCATGGAACTTCATCTTCAAAAGCTCATACTGGCCTGTAATAAAATAGACCCGGCTGTTCCTTCCCGCAAAGAGCGGTTCCACGTCACCGGCCAACCCCGCCGGGTCGTTGACATGACTCGAACCGTCCGGCCTTACCTCGATCGAATACTGGTCCAGGGACGGATCGCAGAGGCGGGCCAGGACGACCGAAAGGCGTGGGTGGTCGAGAAGGAACTCATACTGCCGCGGACTCACCGGCAGGCGGGGCAGTTCCGAGACCCGTGAGATGGTCGGCCTTCTGAACACCTCCTGCGCCCGGGGACCCTTCTTTTCAAGAATTCCCGAGATGTCCAATGCGGCAGAGGCAGGCGACCAGGCCGACGCAAGCAGTGAAAGGAGCAACGACAGAGCAAGAAAAGACCGTATCCCCTTCACCTTTTATCCGTGTTTCTCCTCACGGGATTCGTCCTGCCGGCCACTGCGAATGTGTCGGCATAAAGCGTGGCGATGCGCATGCCGGGCAGTTCCCGGTCAGTGATACGATCGGCCTGCTGCAGCGAGGACATTTCATTTGCTACCACCTTTATTGGCCCTTCCCCATGACACACGATTTCATCAGCTACTTTATCAGCTTTTTCCCATGCCTGTAAACCGGATTCATTCCTGATACTCACGATTCCGGGGAGCCCTCAGAACGGCTCCTGACCAAAGGACTATAAAGAAATATCTTCAGAATGCCGATGTTAAGATTAACCGGACATGGACGGCAGGGGTTGAGTTTTCCGTACAGCGGAAGACAGCCGCTCAGTTCTCTTTCTCCGGGCGCCTGGCATCTGATGAGACCAGGCGGACTAAATAATGACAGGGGTAACGGAGGATGACGGCATGCTGAACTGGTTTCACCACATGAGTCTGCGCGGGAAGCTTTCTCTCATATTCGGGACAATCATTGTTGCGGCGATCGCGGGGATCATCATCGGACAGGTCACTATCGCGAGGGTACAGATCGGGGGTGCCGCCTATACGGACATCATACAGAGCATGCAGACCGCCCACAATGTCGCTGTCCTGGGACTCGAGATAAGCCTGGCACGCGGCAGAGTCGCTGTCATGATGTCCGAACCCGACCTGGCAAAAAAACAGCAGCATGTCGAGGTGATCAGGAAGCAGACGGAAAGTATCGACGCCCTTTTCAGGCAGATAAGTGATGCCCTCCAAGGAACGGACTCCACCACAGCGCTCGCGGACATACAAAAGGCCCAGGGGGCCTGGGACGCGATGAAGGTGACGAGAGACACCGAGGTCATCCCGCTTCTTCTGGAGGGCAAAACGGAAAAGGCGCAGGAGATCGGCGGAGGAATCCAGTCCGAACGCTTTTCGACAATGACAGCGGCGGCCGCGGATGCTGATGTGCAACTCAAAGCCAAAGTGAACGAGATGGTCGTCAGTATGGAAAAAGAGTCAATGGTCCTCCGGTGGAGCTACATCATCGGGGGCACGATCGGGATCATCTTCCTTATTGTCATCGCACGATTTTTCTCCGCAACGATCATTTCGCCGATCGTCACTGTATCGAGAATGTCGAGGGCTATGGCAGAAGGCGATTTCAGCCAGGCGCACGAGGAAACCTCCCGGAGGGACGAGTTGGGTCTGATGATGCAGGACTTTGCAACGATGTCCCGGAAGATCGCCGCCATCGTCGGCAGCATCAAGTCCGGGGTCGCGGACCTTTCTTCCTCTTCGAAGTCGCTTTCTGCAACCGCGGACGAACTGAGCAGGGGCGCAGGCAGCCAGACGCTGCAGGCGGACCAGGTCGCCACATCGGCCGAAGAGATGAGCCAGACGATCACGGACATTGCGAGGAACGCGGCGGTGGCATCGGAGTCGTCCGCGGACGCGAGGGAAATCGCCGAGAGCGGCCGGCATATAACAGACTCGACCGTCGCAACGATCGGTGAGGTGAAGACGTCCACGGAACAACTCGCCGTGCAGGTGGAGAAACTCAACGGCCGGGTGATCGAGATCGGGGATATCGTCACCGTGATCAAGGACATCGCAGATCAGACCAACCTCCTCGCCCTCAATGCGGCGATCGAGGCGGCGCGCGCCGGCGAACAGGGACGGGGCTTCGCCGTTGTCGCAGACGAGGTCAGGAAACTCGCCGAAAGGACGATAAAGGCAACAGCCGAAATATCCTCCAGGATCGGCGCGGTCCAGACCGAGTCCGAGCAGACAGCGAGGTCCATGGGCGAGTCCACGAAAGG
>JAKAIE010000114.1 GCA_021814475.1 Nitrospirota bacterium | reverse complement strand
CGCTATCCAGCCGGATCACACGGTTTTGGCTCAGCGCCGCAGAAAAGGCCGGCTTTCCGTCAATCTCGATCACCACGGTGTCGGACCCCGGCATCGCCTCCTTGGAGATGAAGACGCCGGCTATCGATGACACGACGAGAAAGAACAGGAGGAGCCGGTCGGCTATCGTTGCGTTCTTAATGCTTTTTCTCATGCATAAGGGACCCTTTTATCCCCGGCGTAATAAATTCCGAGCCATCGTCATACTGAATAAATGCGTCGACCGGAAACTCTTTCCCGAGTTCCTCTATCAGTTTTCTGCCTTTTTCCGGTCCGAGCACAAAAATGGCGTTATCGAAGCCGTCGGCATACACGCCGAGGTCGGCGACGACGCTCACGCTGCGTGTTCCCTGAGCAGGATAACCGGTTGCAGGGTCCATGATATGATGGTACCGCTTCCCGTTCATGATGAAGAAGCGTTCATAGTCGCCGGCAGTGGAGACCGCCTTTCCGGACAGGGGGATGGTTGCAATTATTTCATCGCCGCTTCCCGTCTGGCGCGGATTCCTGATCCCGATATTCCATGGTTTCCCGTCCGGCTTCTGCCCGAATGTCCTGATGTCTCCGGCTATGGCAACGATACCGGCCTGTATCCCCTGTTTCTTCAGCGTCTCTACCGCAAGGTCCGCTGCATATCCCTTTGCGATTCCGCCGAGATCGAGGAGCATGCCCTTTACAGGAAGGAAGACCGTCGCCCTGTCCCTGTCGACCTTTACCCGTCGATAGCCGACCAGAGGGAGGCTCTTTTTGATATCTGCATCCGATGGTTTTATCTGCTTATGGAAGTCCCAGAGTTTCATCACAGGACCGATCGTAGGATCGAAGGCGCCGTCTGATCTTTTCGCCACATACAGCGCTTTTTCGATGAGGTACAGCGTTTCAGGAGAGACATGTACCGGTGCGATTCCGGCATTCCTGTTGATCATCGAAAGCTCGCTCTTTTCGGAAAAGAAGTCTATCTGATTGCCGAACTTCTCAAGCCGGTCGAATCCGCTTCCGATCGCCTTCCCGGCGTCTTCCGCGGAGTTGGCCACGACGGTTATAGTGACGAAGGTATCCATCAATGTCTTCGATTTCTGGTATGTCGAGGCCTTTGTCCCCGAGCACGCCGGGACAAGCAGCAGGATAAGGAGAAGCCAGGCCATATGCCTACGAGACATGGACGTTCCTCCGTAGGACTCTGTCAAGAAACCTTCCGGTGTGAGAAGCCCTGTTCCGGCTCACCTCTTCGGGTGTCCCCGCGGCGATCAGTTCGCCTCCCCGCTCACCGCCTTCCGGCCCGAGATCGATAACATAGTCCGCTGATTTGACGACGTCCAGATTATGCTCGATGACGATGACGGTATTGCCCTGGTCGACGAGCAGGTTCAGGACATGGAGCAGCTTCTGGATGTCGCTGAAATGAAGACCCGTCGTCGGCTCATCGAGGATATACAGGGTGTTGCCTGTCGGCCGCCTGTTGAGTTCGCGCGAGAGCTTTATCCTCTGCGCCTCGCCGCCCGAGAGCGTGGTCGCCTGCTGGCCCAGGTGTATGTACCCAAGACCGATATCGTCGAGGACCTCTAGTCTTCTCCTGATCTGCGGGATATTTTCGAAGAACTGTAGGGCCTCGGTCACGGTCATCTCGAGGACCTCGGCGATATTTTTCGACTTGTACCGTATATCGAGGGTCTCGCGGTTATACCGCATACCCTTGCACTTTTCGCACTGGACATAGACGTCGGGCAGAAAATGCATCTCGACCTTGATCAGCCCGTTGCCGCGGCAGGCCTCGCACCTGCCTCCCTCGACATTGAAGCTGAACCTCGACAGGGAATATCCCCTCATCTTCGCATCCGGCAGCAGCGCAAAGAGGTCGCGTATAGGGGAGAATATCCCGGTATATGTGACCGGATTGGAGCGCGGTGTCCTGCCGATCGGCGTCTGGTCCACACTGATTACCTTGTCTATCAGTTCGATACCCCTGATCTCGCGATACCGGCCGGGCGGGAGGATGATCTCTTCAGGGCCCGCAAGGCGCTTATGCAGGGCCCGGTAAAGGATATCGAAGATCAGGGTGCTCTTTCCCGATCCGGAAACGCCCGTCACACAGGTGAAGGCATGGACAGGGATCCTGACATCGATGTCCCTGAGATTATGCTCCGAGGCCCCCAGCACGCTGAAAAAGGCGTTAAGAGGTCTCCTCGTTTCAGGGACTTCTATCGAGTTCACCCCCGAGAGAAACTTCCCGGTCACCGACTGGGGGTCGGCCTCGATCTGCCGGGGCGTGCCCTCCGCGATGACCCATCCTCCGCGTCTGCCCGCACCCGGTCCCATGTCGACGATATGGTCCGCCCAGCGGATGGTCTCTTCGTCATGTTCCACGACGACAACGGTGTTGCCGGCATCCCTTATTGCGCTCAGACTCTCCAGGAGCCTGGTGCAGTCACGCGGGTGCAGCCCGATACTCGGTTCGTCCAGCACATAGAGCACGCCTGTGAGGGAGGAGCCCATCTGGCTTGCAAGCCGTATCCTCTGCGCCTCGCCGCCCGAGAGGGTGACTGAAGGCCTGTCGAGGGTGAGATAGCCGAGTCCGACCTGTGACAGGAACGAGAGGCGGTCACGGACTTCCTTCAGAACGCGCCGGGCGATGACACCCTCCCTTTCGGACAGGGAAAGCCCTTCGAGAAACGCGGCCGCCTCCGAGATCGACATGCCGCAGAACTGACCGATGCTGATCCCGTGGAACCTGACGCTGAGCGCCTCCCTCCTGAGCCGGTGCCCCCCGCACGATCTGCAGGTGCGGTGCAGTTCCAGGTCGGGCGAATCTTCTTCGAGGTCCTCGAACCCCAGCCCGTTGCATGAAGGGCAGGCCCCGGCCTTGCTGTTAAAGGAAAAAAAACGGGGCACGATGTCGGGATAGCTGATCCCGCACTTGAGGCAGGCGGCGGTCTTCGAAAAAAGGATATCGCTGTTGTTCCTGATGAGGTTCACGGTGACGGTGTCGGAATATTTGAAGGCCGTTTCGACCGCCTCGCGCGCCTGCCGCTCGATGCCGTCCCTGATGATCAGTCTGTCGATCACGATCTCGATCGTATGGCGCTTCTTTTTTTCGAGGATGATCTCCTCGGTCAGATCCATCATCTCGCCGTCTATCCTTGCCCTGACGAAGCCCTCGTTCCGCATCTCCTGGAGTTCCTTGCGGTAGTTGCCCTTGCGGTCGCGGACGATCGGCGCAAGTATCTGTATCCGCGAACCCTTATCCAGGGAGAGGACCGCCTCGATGATGTTCCCCGACTCCTGGGATGATATCTCTGACCCGCAGTTGTAGCAGTAGGCCTTGCCGAGCCTGGTGTACAGGACACGCAGATAGTCATAGATCTCGGTTATCGTGCTGAGGGTCGATCGGGGGCTTCTGCTGACTGTTTTCTGGTCTATGGCGATAGAAGGGGAGAGCCCCTCTATCGAGTCGACCTCCGGTTTTTGGAGTTGCTCCAGAAATTGCCGGGAATAGGCAGAGAGGCTTTCGACGTATCTGCGCTGTCCCTCTGCGTAGATCGTATCGATCGCCAGCGAGGATTTCCCCGATCCGGAAGGGCCGGTGATCACGGTGATCGCGTCGCGGGGTATCGTGAGGCTGATATTCTTCAGGTTGTGCTCACGCGCCCCGGTGATACGGATGAACTGCTGCATCAGGCCTTTCGCCTCTCCCTGAAGAACCGCCTCAGCAGCCCGGCACAGGTCTGTTCCAGGACGCCGGGCGTGACGTCGACCCTGTGGTTCAGACGCGGATCGGTAAGGATCGTGTAAAGGCTGTCGACCCCGCCGGCCTTGATGTCCCTGCAGCCATATACTACCCGCCGGATTCGCGCGTTGATGATAGCTCCGGAGCACATGATGCAGGGCTCCTTTGTGACATACAGGGTGGCTCCGGTGAGACGCCAGCTGTCAGATTCTTTTGCCGACGTTCTCATGGCGAGTATCTCTGCATGCGCGGAGGGATCCCGGGATGCTTCCCTGAGGTTGCAGGCCCTGGAGAGGACCCGGCCGTTGCTGACAAGGACCGCCCCGACTGGGACTTCGCCTTTTCCGTAAGCGAGTGTGGCTTCCTCGAGCGCCAGATTCATGAAATAGATGTCTTCCTCGTCCTGGAGATGCATAATCATCAATGAAAAATTATTATAACATGCCCTATACTCTGGCGGAGGATGGCGCTACAATAGAGCAAAGAACGACATTTACGGAGAACTCGTTGACATGACCCTGAGATACCTGCTTTTTGGACAGTTTCTGCAGAAAAAAGGACTGGTGAGTTTCGAAGACATTTATAGGGCGAGGATGCTTCAGAAGTCGCATAACCTCAGGATCGGGCAACTGGCAAAGGAAAAAGGCTTGCTGACGGACGATGATATCGACAAGATCCTGATCTTCCAGGAAGAGTCCCTGGAGAGGTTCGGTGAGGTGGCGGTGGAGCAGCATTACCTTTCAGAAGAAGAGGTCGCCGGACTCCTCGGACAACAGAAGGATGAGTACCTCTTTTTCGGAGAGGCCCTCATCAGGCTGGGGCTCCTGACCGAGCAGCAACTTATAGAAAACCTGAAGGATTTCAACCAGCAGAAATTTGCCACCCCCAGGCAGGCCTGAATGCACGGCCCCTGTGGCGACTTCTAACTGACCGCGAGCATCCTGTCGAGGGCCTGTTTCGCCGGAAGGCGGACCGATTCAGGGACCTTGATCACATACCTGTTTTCCCTGAGGGCGCTGGCTACACTCCGGAGGGTCGTCTTTTTCATGTTCGGGCAGACCATGTCCCTTCTGAGGGGATAGAATGTTTTTTCAGGATTTTCTTTTCTGAGCCGGTGCATCAGGCCTATCTCCGTGCCGACGATGAACTCCTTCGCAGCAGAAGACCCGGCGAACCTGAGCATTCCGGAGGTGCTGGTCACATGATCGGCACTTTCGAGGACGTCGAGCCTGCACTCGGGGTGTGCCATCACCAGGGCCCCGGGATGTTCCTCTTTTGCCCTGACGACATCTTCAGGCGTCGCCCGTTCATGGATATTGCAGTAGCCGTCCCAGGCGATCACCTTCTTCGTCGAATTCCGGGCGGCCCACAGCGAGAGGTTTTTGTCAGGGATGCATATCACCGTGTCGCCAGGAAGGGATTCGATCACCTTTACGACGTTCGCAGAGGTACAGCAGATATCGCTTTCGGCCTTGACCTCTGCGGTCGTGTTTACGTACGCGACTACCGGTACCCCGGGATATTGCCGCTTGATCGCCTTCAGCGTGAATTCCGGAGGATAGACATATGCAGGAGGATTTGCAAACCCCGGGAAGCTTGTCCGCACCGGACGGGGGGCATCCACCGATATCATGTCCGCCATCGGACAGCCAGCTTCGGTTTCAGGGAGAAGGACCGTTTTGTCGGGAGAGAGGATTGAGGCGCTTTCAGCCATGAAGTGGACCCCGCAAAAGACGATCACCTCGCAGTCGATCTTAGCCGCTGTCCGGGAAAGCTCAAGAGAATCGCCGACATGGTCCGCAATGTCCTGGACTTCGTCTCTCTGGTAGTTATGCGCCAGGATGACGGCATTCCTTTCTTTCTTCAGCCTCAGTATCTCGTCCCGCAGTGCGGGAAAATCAGATGACATTCAGAACCTTAGTCTGTTGGACTTAGGCAGGGTGGAGTTCGTAAAGAGGATGGTTCCGTCATCGAGCGTTACCTTGTAGATGGGCGGCTGCTTCGGCTCGGCCGGTGGTTCATTACGCGCAACGCCCGTGGTGGCGTAGGTCTGCCTCCCCTTGTACAGAGAATAGACCTTTTTTACATAGTCCCTGGTCTCCGAGATGGGCGGGACTGTCCTGTATTTCTGGACGGCTCCCGGACCGGCATTATAAGCGGCGAGAGCAAGCGTCAGGTCGCCGTCGAATTTTTCGAGCATCATCCGAAGGTATCTGGTTCCGCCTTCGATGTTTTCCTCGGGGTTGAACGGGTTGCTGACATTCATGTCGTTCGCCGTTGTCGGCATCAGCTGCATGAGTCCGATCGCTCCCTTGCGCGAAACTGCGCGGTGGTTGCCGTTTGATTCGGTTTTGATGACCGCCTTGATCAGGGCGGAGTCGATGGCGTATTTGGATGCGGCCTTTTGTATATAGTGGCTGTAGTCCACCGGGACCGAAATCCCTTTTTTTGCCTGGAACTGCTGTTTTTCAGCTGCATGAGCCTCTTTCAGAACAAGGTCAGTCTTCTTTCCGAGCGGCGCGTCGGTATAGCAGACGACTCCCGATTCGTCCGTGTACCGGTAGATGTCGGACCAGGCGGCGCCTGAGAGCAAAAAGACAAGCAAATACAGCGATATTGCTGTTATTGCGGTGGTTTTACGCATAAAAAAGCTTAACATTTCATGCTGCTGCTGTCAATTCGCGGGGAGGTGGCCGAAAAGTTTGACAAACCCTGAAGACATATTGTATAAAATCTGTCTGTGGGCGGATAGCTCAGCTGGGAGAGCGCAGCCCTTACAAGGCTGATGTCGCAGGTTCGATCCCTGTTCCGCCTACCATAATTTGCTTTATACCGGGCGGCTGTTTTTTTACAGGTGTGATAATCAGTCCGTTTTTTTGTTGTGACGAAAGTTTTTTCGCGGGGGCGGTAGTTCAGTTGGTTAGAACGCCTGCCTGTCACGCAGGAGGTCGCGGGTTCGAGTCCCGTCCGCCCCGCCACTTTCCTTTTGAAATCAGGTAGCTATCCTTCCTCAAAAAACGAATAACTACAACGCATAGCAAAGATCGTTATCCCCTTGTATATAGTATGTGGTTATGCATAATTTCTTAATGCTGGAAGCTGATTATGTGTTTTTTGGGGTGGGGAATTGGCCAGTACGACTGATGATCTTCCCAGATTCATAAGCAGGAAATGGCAGCGGTATACTCAGATACAGAAATATGTCTGACGCGCCGGATGGGTAGGGGTTTTTTACTTGGCGGAAAATACTACTGTAGTGTCTCATAAATAGCTTTACAATAGGGTGAATCTCATGTATAGTGAATATATGAGCAGAACGGCAGCCCAAATTATGTTATCACCGGAAGAACGATCCACAATTGACATGTGGGCAAAAGGG
>JAKAIE010000036.1 GCA_021814475.1 Nitrospirota bacterium | reverse complement strand
TTTGCTTCCTTCACTTCAGGGGTCACATTAATCTCCCTGGTGGCTTCCGCCATTGCTTTCTTGAATTCTCTGATGCCTTTCCCCAGCCCGGCTCCAAGTTCAGGTAATTTTTTCGGCCCCATGACTATCAAGGCAATAGCCAAAATAATGAGCAAGTGCATCGGTTGAAACAATCCTTCCAGCATATGCCACCTCCTACGCTTCATAATAACTTGCTGCACAAAACTTTCCATTAGTTTAACTCAGACAAAGAAAAAATAGCGCATTATTTCTGCAATAAGCTGTTTTTTCCCGCGGCAGGATAGAGATAGCGGATACGTTTTAGCTGCCACTTTTGAACGGGTTTTTCAGGCGCATAAAGACGTGATCACGCCTCAGCAGCACGGGTACCTCTCAGATACAGACGCCGCCGAAGCGCCGATTCAAAGGGTAAGAAATAACTCGAACAATAAAGGACAAGCCCGCAATAATACGCGAAAAAAAATGGTACCGAAGACCGGGATCGAACCGGTACGGGGTTGCCCCCGAGGGATTTTAAGTCCCTTGCGTCTGCCAATTCCGCCACTCCGGCAACATGTTAAGATACAAGAAAATGTCCCCAAAAGACAAACGTTACTCCAGTGGAACGGAGAGCATCATCCGCAAAAAAACAGCCGGCAAAGCCGGCTGTTGAAATCCGTCTGGGGCTGTGAATCACCTTTTCCGGATAAAGAACGTAACACCCGGACCGTCGTCCCTGACCCCCACCAGCTCATGCCCCATCCTGAGGAGCAGTTCCGCTATATCGGATTCCACGGTCCTGTCGCTGGCGATCACCTCCAGAACCTGCCCCTCGTGAAGGCCTTCGAGCGCCCTTTTCGTTTTCAGTACAGGCAGCGGGCAGCTCATGCCTCTCGTATCGAGCACCATGTCGGACTTCACTTCGCTCACTACCACCTCCGGCTCCGCTATCGATTTCCCTGCAACGTACTATTCAAGCGCATCAGGCAAGGTTTGTCAATACAGAAGGCGGCCGGGGCTTACACCATTTTCTTCAGCAGTTCCGAAACGGGAATCGCCGCAAGTGTGAGAAGCTGGACCGAGCCGCGCGAGCCAATCTCCAGCGACATCTTCATAACCGTTTCGTTGTCCTTGGCCTCGACGATATTCACAAAATCGTACGGACCGAGAACTGCAAACTGCTCCTTTACCTTGACGCCCATCTTGGCCAGCTCCTTATTCACCTCTATGATCCTCTTGGGGTTCTCCTTGATCGTCTTTCTGCCCTCGTCGGTCAATGTGCTCAGAATTACATATGTAGCCATTTCGTTCTCCTTTCCTCCGGGGATATTAAACTTACCTACCTTATACCCGGTTACCGCCCGGTTGTCAACGATTGACAGGAACTTCCCCTCATGCGAAAATGTTGTCATGTGGGAGTATACGGATAAGGTAAAGGAGACCTTTCTGAGGCCGAAGAACGTCGGTGAAATTGCCGACGCGGACGCTGTAGGCGAGGTCGGGAGTATCATCTGCGGCGACGCCCTGAAGCTCTACCTTTCGATCGACAAAGAGACCGGACGGATCACGGACGCCAAATTCCAGACCTTCGGGTGCGCAAGTGCAATCGCCAGTTCTTCGGCGCTGACCGAGATGGTCAAGGGAAAGACACTCGATGAAGCACTGCAGCTGTCGAACCGGGACATCGCCGATTACCTGGGAGGTCTTCCGGATCAGAAAATGCACTGCTCGGTGATGGGGAAAGAGGCCCTCGAGGCCGCAATCGCAAACTATCGGGGCGAACCTCTGCCGGAAAAGGAAGAAGGCAGAGTCATCTGCAAGTGCTTCGACATCACCGAAGAGAAGATCCGCAAGGTTGCCCTCGAAAACAGACTCACGACCGTCGATGAGATCACCAACTTCACAAAGGCGGGCGGAGGCTGCGGGGAATGCAGGAGCGACATCGAGTCGATCCTGCGCGACCTCTGGGCCCTCAAGCTGCCCCAGACGCCCGTGCAGACGAAGAAACTGACCAACCTGCAGAAGATAGCCCTGATACAGGACGTGATCGAGACACAGGTGAGGCCGGGGCTGCAGGCGGACGGCGGGGACGTTGAACTGGTCGATATCGAGGGCAACAAGGTGATCATCGCCCTTAGGGGTATGTGCACCGGCTGCATGATGTCCGATGTCACGATAAAGGGTATCCAGGACAAAATCAGGGAACTGGTCAGCGGGGATATCATTGTCGAGGCACACTCATGAACGTGGTATACCTCGACAATAACGCCACGACCCGACCAGCCCCGGAAGTCCTCGATGCGATGAACCCCTTCCTTACGGACTGTTACGGCAATCCTTCGAGCATGCACACCTTCGGTGGACAGGTGCACAGAAGGATCGAGGAGGCACGGGAGCATGTTGCCCGGCTCATCAACGCAGATCCAGGGGAAATCATATTTACAAGTTGCGGCACAGAAAGCGACAACACCGCGCTGATGAGCGCAGTCGAATCAAATCCCAGAAAAAGGCATATCATCACCACACGCGTAGAACATCCGGCAGTCCTCAACTTCTGTCACCACCTGGGAAGAAAAGGCCATCGCATCACCTATCTGCCGGTCGACAGCCGTGGACTGCTCGACATGAATCTTTTCCGCAAATCAGTTGACGAGGATACTGCCCTTGTGTCGATAATGTATGCCAACAACGAGACAGGTGTGATCTTCCCGGTCGGGGAGATCGCGGATTTTCTTGCCGACCGGGATATCCTGTTTCATACCGACGCGGTTCAGGCTGTCGGGAAGATACCGGTCGATGTCAGAATGACAAAGGTTGACATGCTTTCGCTCTCCGGACACAAGATCCATGCGCCGAAGGGAATCGGCGCCCTTTATGTCAGAAAAGGGACGCGCTTCTATCCCTACCTGATCGGCGGCCACCAGGAACACAGCCGCAGGGCAGGCACCGAGAACGTCGCCTCGATCATCGGTCTCGGCAAGGCAGCGGAGCTGGCCCTGGCTCATCTCGAAGAAGAGAGGCTATCGGTCAGCAGGCGCAGGGACAGGCTCGAACAGGGTCTGCTGGCCTGCTGTCCGAATGCGGGCGTCAACGGAGACTCGGGAAGCCGTCTGCCGAATACCACCAATATCAGTTTCGAGTATATCGAAGGGGAGGCGATCCTGCTCAGGCTCGATGAGCACGGAATATGCGCCTCCTCGGGGTCGGCCTGTTCATCCGGGTCCCTCGAACCCTCGCACGTCCTGCGGGCGATGGGGATACCCTATACCGGGGTGCACGGTTCCATCAGGTTTTCCCTGAGCCGCTATACCACCGGGGATGAGATAGAACGGGTCATCGCGATCATGCCGGGGATCGTGAAGGAGCTTCGCCAACTCTCGCCCTTCGGCAGGGACACGATCACCTGCCCCAAATAGCTGCTGAATGCTACTGCTCTGACGGCTTTGTCTCTTCAACCGGAGCAGGGCTCTGTGCGGTAGGTTCAGTCGCCTCTTCCCCGCCCGAACCTTCATTGAGCTCCTCGTACTCGGGAACCACGATCCCTCTTCTTACCATAATGCTGTAGATCAGCCTCGAACGGCTCACCACGTACTTCGACGACCCGAGGGGATTGAACTTGCGCGGGTTCGGCAGGACCGCGGCTAGATGCGATGCCTCCTCCGGGTTCAGCATGGATGCCGACTTGCCGTAATACTGCCTGGCCGCCGCCTCGATCCCGAAGATGCCGCGGTCTCCCCATTCTGCGACGTTCAGATAGATTTCGAGGATCCTTTTCTTGCTGAGCGCCTTTTCCATACGCCAGGTGAGGATCGCCTCCCTGATCTTCCTTATCGGGTTTTTGGAAGGAGAGAGGTAGAGATTCTTAGCCAGCTGCTGACTGATAGTACTGCCTCCGAGCTTGAACTTCTTCTCCTTGATGTCTTTCTCGACCGCCTTCTGCATCGCCTCGTAGTCAAAGCCCTCATGCTGCCAGAACTTGTCGTCCTCTCCGATAAGCACCGCCTTGATCAGAAACGGAGATATGGAACGGAGCGGCACCCATTTCTGAGTGACCCGGTACTTCTTCCCCTCCTGCTCCCATTCCCGTTCTCGGTACTTCATGAAGGCCGTCTTCTTCGGGTTCTCTTTCTTGAGCAGCGAGACGTCGGGATACACAAAGGTGAATCCGATAAAGCCGGCGACGAGGACGACGGCGAATAGGAGGATCCTGCCGAAAAAGGATTTCTTCTTCCTTTTTGCCATCGGTCAGATCTGCTGCTGATCGGTCAGCTTCAGTTCCTCATCCGTCCCTATTGCGGTACGCTGCCTGAGCTCCTCGATCTTCCTCAGGGGTCTTTCGAGCATGTTCGTGCGGGTCGTGACGATCGAGTCGTATTCCTTCTTTGCCGCCTCCAGCCTCTCGCCCATGATCTTGAACTTGTCCTTGTACATCGCCCACTGCTTTGAAAATTCGGACAGGAGTTTCAGTATCTCCGAGGCGGTCCTCTCCAGATTGAAGTTCTCGACCGCCTGCCTGATGACCGCAAGAACGGCGTAGAGAGTAAACGGCGAACAGAGGATAACCTTCTGCCTCAGGGCCTCGTCCATAATCGTCCTGTCCGATTCGTTGATGAATCCGTACACCTGTTCATTAGGGATGAAGATGATGACGTAGTCGACCGTATTTTCTGCCGGATTGATATAATCCCTCGTCGTCACCTGCCTGATCATCAGCCTCGTATTCTTCAGCAGCTCGTCCCTGAACCGTTTTCTGTCGTGTTCGGACTGGGCATCGAGGTAATACTGGTAATTGTCCATCGGGAACTTTACGTCCATATTGATCTTCAGCCGGTTCGGAAGGAGAAACGTGTAGTCCGGCCTTCCCGCCGCGTGCTCAAGCGTCTTCTGCTTGATATAATTGACGCCCTCCACCATGCCTATAAGCCTGATGATATCCTCTGCCATGCGCTCGCCCCATTCGCCCCTCTTCTTCGAACTGGCGAGGGCCTGTTTGAGATGGTCGGTCGTGGTATTGAGCTTGCTGGTCACTTCCTCATGTTTTTGTATCAGGGCGGCAACGTGGGTGAGCTTGTCGCCGCTCGACTTGCCGACCTCCTCTATCTTTCTCTGGACCTCCGAGAGGGTCTTGCCGATCGTCTCGATATTCTGATCGATAAGCTCCTTCTTGGTATCAAGCTCTTTCTTGCCCTCCGTCGTCTGGGACCGGAGCTTCTCTTCCGCCAGCTTCATGAACTCGTCGGCGTATTTTTTGAACTCATCTGAATTCTTCGCAAGGGCGTCGAGGGATAGGGCCTTGAACGTCTCCCCGAGCTTCTTTTCCATCTCCCGGAACCGTTCGATCTCCTGCTTCAGATGGACCTGCGCCTCTTCGAGCCTCGCCCTATACTGCTTTTCCTGGTCGAGTTCGGCACGCAGCTCAACGGTCTTATCCTCCTTCTCCTTTACCTGCGCCCTCAGCTCGCTGCTCACCGCCTCCGCACCCTTCGCCCTGCCCTCGATATCGGTCACGACAGCGGCGTGCTGCGCCTGCAGATCGGTCGTCTGTCGTGCCCACGCGGCGAGCATATAGGAACGCCCCGCAAACCACGCGATCAGGGCACCCGCGGCAAATGCGGCAATAAGGTATATGATTGTCATCGTACAGTCTCCTTCAGAATTGTATTCTACCCTATGCATCACGACAAAAAACAGGGTTGATTAAGGTATAATTTTGACGGTGATTATTTTCCTAATGCGGAGGTTTTGTCATGAGCGAAGAGAAAAAGGAGCAGCTTGAAGATTCATTAAAGGGCTATAAAGAAAAGATCAACCCCAATGTCAAGGCGACCCTGACGTGGGAAAGGGAGCTGATCTTTACCGGACGCACTCAGGAAGGCTATGAGATCGAATACGATGCGCACGTCCAGTGGGGATGCAAGCCGACCGATTCCCTCCTGCTCAGTCTCGCCGGCTGCATGGGCATCGATGTGGTTATGTTCCTTCAAAAGATGAGGATCGAGCTTGCGGACTTCAAAATCAACCTGGTGGCCGAACGGAACCCGACTCCGCCTCAATATTTCAAAAAGATAGACTGCGTCATGCAGATCGCGGGAAAGAATATCGATCCGAAGAAGGTCGACCGGGCGGTCTCTCTTTCACAGGAAAAGTACTGCTCGGTCTACAATTCCCTCAGGAAAGACATGGAGGTGAATGTCACCTATACCCTCGAGGAGAAGGAGCCGCCAAAAGAAAGACCGGTGAGAGAGTAGGAGAACCGGAGCCTCTCGTCAAAAGCCGGTAGTTTTCGCAACCGGCTCTTGATCATCTATACCTTGAGACCGGACTTGACGATGATCGGCTGGTACCCCTCCTGACCGAGTTCCTCCGCAACCCCGTAGGCCCTTGAGAAGCTCTTAAAGGTGCCAAGCCTCACCCGGTGAAAGACCGTCCCCCTGAGGTCCGTCTCCTCGATCGTGACATTGTCGTACTTCAGGCCCAGGGCTGCCTTGAGCCTGACCGCGTTCATCATGTCAGTGAAGGCGCCGACCTGTATGACAAACTGCCCCTTCCTGTCCGGGGACTGGACCTTCACCTGCCTGATATAGGAACGGTCTCTGCCGGTCACTTCAAGCAGGACCTTCGAGGTTCCGGGTCCTATCACCCCTATCTCTTTGGCCACTGCATACGACAGATCAATGTCCCTGCCTTCGATGAAGGGTCCCCGGTCGTTGACGATGCACTCGGCGGTCCTGCCGTTCGAAAGGTGCGTCACCTTCAGCCGGGTGCCGAAGGGATACTGCCTGTGCGCGCAGGTATTGGCGTACATGTTAAACACCTCGCCGGAGGCGGTAGGTCTGCCATTGAAATCCGCGCCGTACCACGAGGCAACCGCGTAGATCCTGTCTCCGGGGTAGCCGGCGTCAGGAGATCTGTGCGTGGTGGTGCATGAGGCGAGAAGCAGGGCGAGGCAAATCCCCCGGAAGAGACATCTACAGAATATACCGGCTGAGGTCTTCATCCCTGACGATATCGGACAATTTCTCCCGTACATATGTGCGATCTATATCAAGGCTTGAGCCACCTTTTTCAGGCGCCTCGAACGAGATATCCTCCAGGAGCTTCTCGAGAATCGTATGCAGTCTCCTTGCGCCGATATTCTCGGTCTTGTCGTTGACATGCGCCGCGATGTCGGCTATCTCATCTATCGAGTCCCCGAGAAACCGTACAGTCACTTCTTCAGTAGCCAGCAGCGCGGTATACTGCCTGACGAGCGCATTGTGGGGCTCGGTCAGGATCCTGATAAAATCTTCCTTCCCGAGGGCATCAAGCTCGACCCGGATCGGAAACCTGCCCTGAAGCTCGGGGATCAGGTCGGATGGTTTCGCGATATGAAAGGCCCCCGACGCGACAAAGAGAATATGCTCCGTCCTGACAGGGCCATACTTCGTCGTCACGGTCGAACCCTCGACGATCGGCAGGAGATCCCGTTGCACACCCTCCCGGGAGACATCAGGGCCCTGCCCGCTCCCCTTGCTCGCGATCTTGTCGATCTCGTCGATGAAGACGATCCCGGTCTGCTCCACCCTCTCAACCGCCTCCTGGGTGATCTTGTCCATATCGATCAGTTTGTTCGACTCCTCCTGCTCCAGCAGCACCAAAGCCTCGGGTATCTTGACCTTCTTTCTCTTCGCCTTGTCCGGCAGGAGGTTCCCGAGCATGGACTTGAGGTTCATCTCGATATCCTCGAGACCGACGTTAGAGATGATGCCGAAGGGCATCGACTTTTCCCGCACCTCGACATCGACATAGCGGGAGTCGAGCTTCCCGGCACGCAGCTGCTCCCTCAGCCTCTCACGCGTTTCACGGTTCCTCTCCCGGTCCTCCTCATCAAGCTCCGCGGCCTTGATATGACGGGGAATCGGCAGCAGAAGGTCGAGTATCCGCTCCTCCGCAAAGAGCTTTGCCTTCTCCCTGATCCTTTCGAGATGCTGTGCCCTGACCATGTTCACGGCGATCTCCGTCAGGTCCCTGATCATCGATTCCACATCCCGGCCTACATAGCCGACCTCAGTGAACTTCGAGGCTTCAATCTTCAGAAAAGGGGCGTTTGCAAGCTTCGAAAGTCTGCGGGCGATCTCGGTCTTGCCGACCCCGGTCGGACCGATCATGATGATATTTTTCGGCAGCACCTCGTCCTTCAGGTCAGGGGCAAGCTGCTGCCTGCGCCACCGGTTCCTCAGCGCGATCGCCACCGCCTTTTTCGCGTTCTTCTGGCCTATGATGAATTTATCCAGTTCCTCTACGATCTTCCTCGGCGTCAATGTTTCCATTCTATGCCAGCTCCTCGATGCTGATATTTTCGTTCGTATAGATGCAGATACCCGCAGCGATCTTCATCGCCTTTTCGATGATCTCGCGGGCGCCGAGATCCGTGTTTTCGAGAAGGGCCTTCGCAGCCGCCTGGGCAAAGGCGCCGCCGGAGCCTATCGCTGCGCATCCCTCCTCCGGCTCGATAACATCACCGGTGCCAGAAATGATGAAAATATGTTCGCTGTCGGCAATGATCAGCAGCGCCTCGAGCCTGCGGAGCATCTTGTCTGTCCGCCAATCCTTGGCAAGCTCAACTGCTGCCCGCGTGATATTCCCCCGATATGCCTCAAGTTTGCCCTCGAACTTTTCGAAGAGGGTAAAGGCATCCGCAGTCGCACCGGCAAAGCCGGCGATAATCTTGTCTCCGTACATCTTCCTCAATTTTCTCGCATTATGCTTAAGGACGGTATTGCCGAGCGTCACCTGGCCGTCGCCACCTATGGCCACCTTCCCGTCTCTTTTTACACAGAGTATCGTCGTCGCGTGGAACATCGTCACCTCAAATGAGCTATGATCCGTTAGTTTACACGATACAGCCGGCCCCTGTCATTACAGGACAGGGGCACGGGACAGGACAAGCCTGCACCGGAGGACCAAGGGCTCCGGACGTAACTCATTCCAGAGAAAATGGTAATATTGTTATCACTATGCTCAGAGAATAACCACATCCCGCCTCATTGCCTGCGTTTCTGGCCGTATTTTCAGCCGCCCCGCCTGGCACGTCACTTGCGATAAACTGCAGAAGAACATATTCACACACCTTATTCAAAAAGGAGTTCCGCTCATGGAAGATGAAGCGAAAATTTATGGGCTCTGCCTCCTGAGGCTGAAGCATCAGATAGAAAAGGCCTTTCAGCGCAAAAGTGCGGAAACGGGCGCACTGCTGTTGGAATGCTACAATAGCGGAGACGCTGAAGAGATCGTCGATATCCTGGAGTTATATGACCTGGAAGACCGTTCCCGGAAGGGACTCGATGCCAAACTCGACGAACTGGCAGACACAGTATCGATACTGACACGGGCGAAACTGTACTTCGGCTACACAGAGAAGGGGTTCCTCGGACTCTTTATCGACCTCAGGAATATACCCCGCCACCTGTCGCGGGCTGCATGACGCACAGGGAAGAGGGATCTGTCCCTGAGCTACCGGCGGAGTCTTCTCCTCAGCGTGAGCCGGCTTATACCGAGGACCCTTGCCGCCTCCGACTGGTTTTCCCTGGTGAAGGACAATACGTATTCCAGAAGGTGCCTGTCCACCTCCGCGTGGACTTTTTCATAGAGGTGTTTCTCTTTTCTGCTGGTCGCCTCCCTGACCATCGGAACCAGCGCGGAGGAAAGGGCATCCGAGGTCCTGGCGCCCGTATCCCGGGCTGACCGGGTTCCCAGTTCCCTCAGATCGAGAGTGCTGAGATACGGAGTCCTCCCAAGCGCGATGCCTGAACGGACGATATTTTCGAGCTCCCGGATATTCCCGGGCCAGTCGTGCGCGGTCATCCTTTTCAGAAATGCAGAGGTGATGCCCCTGATCTCGCGCGAGACGGACTGGCGATACCGGTTGATAAAAAACTGCACAAGAGGGAGTATGTCCTCTTTTCTTTCGCGCAGGGGCGGAACCTCGATCTCCGTCACACCAAGCCGATGATAGAGGTCCTCCCTGAACAAGCCAGTACCTACCATGCGCAGAAGGTCCCTGTTCGTCGCGGAAATGACACGGACATTCACCTGGATCTCCCGCGTACTGCCGAGGGGATAGAAGGTCTGCGTCTGGAGAAAACGGAGGAGTTTACCCTGGAGAGACAGAGGCATCTCCCCGATCTCGTCAAAAAAAACGCATCCGCCGTCGGCAATCCTAAGCATTCCTTCTTTCGGGGCGACAGCCCCGGTGAAAGACCCCTTTTCAAAGCCGAACAGCTCGGATTCAAGCAGGTTCTCCGGTACGGCCGCGCAATTCACCACGACAAACGGTTTTCCGAACCTGGAGGAGAGCTGCGCAATCGACTCGGCCACAAGCTCCTTGCCTGTTCCCGTCTCCCCGGTTATCAGGACAGGTGCCTCGACCTGCGCGAGCCGCGCCAGTTTTTTACACGACTGCATGATCGCGGCGGAATGGCCGACGATGGCGCAGGTCGGGACAGGAGGGGTAGTTCCGATCGCGATCACCTGCTTCATCTCTCCGGCAAGAGCCCTCAGCTCGTCTATCACCGGAAGGAGGTCCTCCCTCCGAAGCGGCCGTGTCAGAGTCTCGTAGGCGCCCGCGGAGACCGCCTGCATGACGAGTTCCGTATCCCTGCGGCCCATCACGGCGATAACGCTTCCCAGTCCGCTCAGCTCCCTGATAACGCCAATATTCGTAGTGTCCATGTCGACGAACACAATTCCGCCATGAGACTTCCTCGTCTCGGTAAAGAGGCGGAAGCCCTTCGGCAGGGCAGCGGCCAACTCCCTCTTCAGTGATTCGTCTCTGGTACATACCACTGCAACAGGCGCGCTCATGTTTATAGTATATACAGGCTGTCTACAAAATGATCAAGTGGGTCAGTCGTCTTTATCCGACAGGGGATGGGCTTTGTCATAGACATCGATGAGGTGGGTCAGGTCCAGATGCGTATATTTCTGTGTCGTGGAGAGGGATGAATGCCCGAGGAGTTCCTGGATGACGCGAAGGTCCGCGCCGCCCTGGAGGAGGTGAGAGGCGAACGTATGCCTCAGGGTATGGGGCCCGACAGGACCGGTAATCCCGATCAGCCTCGCATATTTGACCACGATCCTCCTGATGCCCCGGTCGGACAGAGGTGTGCCGTTTCTGTTGAGGAAAAGGGCGTCCTGCTTGCGCTTCAGCAGGATCTTTTCGACGAGGTAGGTCCTGATCGCCTCGATCGCCTTCGAGCCGACCGGGACAATCCTTTCCTTCTTACCCTTGCCGCGAACCTTGACCAGCCCTTCCTTTGTATTGAGATCTTCAGTCTTCAGCCCTGCCACCTCACTGACGCGCAGACCGCTGGAGTATAGGAGTTCGAGAATAGCCCTGTCCCGCGCATGAATAAACCCTATCCCTTCAGGCTTTTCGACAAGGGAGAATATGTCATCGACGGTCAGGTACTTCGGCAGAAGTTTCGGGGTCTTCGGACTTGAAACGAGCTTTGCGGGATTCGCGTCGATCCGGCCTTCGCGATGCAGAAACTTGAGAAATGACCTGATCGCGCCGAGCCGCCTCCCTGCGGTCGTCCTGCTGAGACCGCTCTTGATCTGGGAGGCGATGAACGCCCGGATATCGATCAGTTCTATTTCATCGGGCGCCTTTTTGGCAAACTCCGAGAATGCCTCCAGGTCCTTACGGTATGCCCTTACGGTATGTTCTGAGGCTGCGCGCTGGACCTCGAGAAAACGGATGAACTGCTCGATCTGCTCCTTCATCCCTCCTCGCGCAGTCCGACGTACCTCCGCCAGTCCTCCAGGGCCTTCGCGACGATCAGCGCACGCCTCGCCCTCTTGTCCCGTATCTTCGCGGCAGCCTCCGGCACCGGAAAAAGTCCGAAGTTGATATTGCTCGGCTGGAAATGTTTTATCTCCGTCTCGGTCAGGTGCCTGATCAGTGCGCCGTGAGCAGACGCCGGCGGCACCTCCGCACCCTGCAATCCCCTGATCCTTGCGGCCGCATTAATGCCTGCGAGAAGACCCATCGCGGTCGATTCGATATATCCTTCCACCCCCGAGACCTGGCCAGCGATAAAGAGTGTCTTCTTCTGTTTCAGGCTGAGGTCCCTGTTCAGGACGAGAGGTGCGTTGATGAAGGTATTGCGGTGCAGGCTCCCGTACCGGAGAAACTCGGCATGTTCAAGTCCCGGGATCATACCGAAGACCTTCTTCTGCTCCGGCCACTTCAGCCTGGTCTGAAACCCGACAAGGTTATACGCGGTCAGTGCCCTGTTTTCCGCCCTGAGCTGTACAACGGCATACGGGTCCCTGCCGGTCTTCGGGTCCGGAAGGCCAACAGGCTTCATCGGGCCGAACCTCGGCGTATCAACGCCCCGAGCAGCCATGACCTCTATCGGCATGCAGCCCTCGAAGACCCGGTTCTCCTCGAATTCGCGGGGGGTCACCCTGTCCGCCTCGGTCAGCGCGGAATAAAACCTCTCATAGTCTTCCTTCGTCATCGGGCAGTTGATATAGTCGTCCCCGCCCTTCCCGTAACGGGACATGCGGTAGACCTTTTCGTAGTCGATTGTCGCGGCATCTACGATCGGTGCGATCGCATCGTAAAAGTAGAGGTAGTCGCTTCCGACTATTCCTGAAAGGCACCGGGTCATCGCCTCCGAGGTCAAAGGACCCGTCGCAAGGACTGTGATGCCGTCAGGGAGTTCCTTCACCTCTTCCCTGACCACCTCGATCTCCGGGTGTTCGGCAATCCGCCTCGTGATATACCCTGCAAATACATCACGATCCACGGCAAGGGCCGACCCGGCAGGGACCGTCGCCGCCACCGCGGCCTCCATGATAAGGGAGCCGGCCATCGAGAGTTCCTTCTTCAGAAGTCCGGGCGCACTCTGGGGATCATTTGAGCGGAGCGAGTTCGAACAGACCAGTTCGCCGAGCAATCCTGTCCTGTGCGCCTCAGTGAGTTTGTCCGGCCTCATCTCGTAGAGCCTTACCTTCACATGCCGATTCGCGGCCTGCCATGCGGCCTCGGATCCGGCCAGCCCGCCGCCTATAATAATCAATGAATTATCCATGCAATAATTGTAACCGATAGAATCGCAGATATTACAGCAGAGACGGCCCCACGGATTTTCAGGCTATTTACACCTGAGACAAGATCATTTTCACCCATTCCTGCAGAAACAGAAACTCAGTCCTCCCGGTCCGTCAGCCCCTTTATGATAAACCAGGCGACCGCTCCGGTCATGACGAGCCATCCCGAGGTCTTCACGACCCCTCCAATCAGGGTATCGTACTTCAGAATCGTAAGCCCGGAAAGAATGATGTTCCAGTCGTGCTCCCCACCCCCCACGAGCGGGAGATCCATCTTTCTGGCATCGGCAATATAGGCCGAAATATTGAGTAGATTCTCGCCAAACCAGAAGGCGCCGAACGCTGTACCCGCAGGATCTCTTCGGAGGAAGAAACTCACCAGAATTCCGAACGGCACGATGAGCTGAAAGAGCGTGCCGCCCCAAAGCCCGATATTCTCCCCAATGGTTCCGAACAGGAGATGACCGAACTCATGGAAAGGAAGGTTCACGAAATCCAGCAGGAGAAACCCGTCGCTGCTCCTCAAGGCATGGATCCAGAACACAACCGCGGCCGGCACGCCAATGACCAGACTGCTCATGGAGACCGGCTTCCAGGGCTCATTCATGCAAAATGTTCACCCCGATCAAACACTGCCCCTTCAGTGTAACGCGGATACCTCATCCGTGTTACTATGTCATATGCTTTATGACAATGCAACTTTCGTCGGTCTACTGGCAGGGACGCTGACCACTTCGGCCTTTATACCGCAGGTGATCAGGACATGGAAGACGCGTTCGACGCGGGACATCTCTCTGGGGATGTTCATCGCCTTCTGCGCCGGTATCGCCCTATGGACCGCCTACGGGATCATGATCCATTCCCTGCCGGTGGTCATCACGAACAGCATCACCTTTGTCCTCGCCTCGATAATACTTCTGCTCAAGATCCGGCATAAATAGTAATCCCGACTCAAGATACATGAGGGGCATTGCGGCATATTGTCTGTTATAATTTGACCGTGAAGGTCAAGGTCAAGCTTTTTGCGACACTGAGGAAATATGGCCCGGAGGAGCAGACGATCGATCTGCCCGACAATACAACAGTCGGGGATGCGATAAATATGCTCTCCCTGCCGGAAAACTATCCCCTGCTGAAGATTGTCAACGGCGAGCACAGACCTCCGAAGCACCCGCTGAAAGAAGGAGATGAACTCGCCCTCTTTCCGCCCATCGCCGGTGGACAATAGCTGTTTATATTTCTTCCCCTAGTTCATCGACAGAAAGAAAGACCATTTCATGGCACGAAATCCGCAAGGCGTCACACAGCGCCTGTGGCACAATAGTCTTTCCGTCCAGGAGGGCGCGTCCGCATCCCTTCCAGCAATGCGGCGCCTGTTCCGTCAGGAGCGCCATTAAAGAGAAAGACTTTACGAGGACACCCTTTTTCAGAAGACCGGGGCCAAGCACGTCTATCAGGAGATTGAAGAGTTTTACCTGAACGAGGCCTTCTCCCGAGACACATTGGGCAGCGGTTTCGTGGTAGGTGATGCTGCTCCGGAAAGAAGAATACGCCCCTCCCCGCCTCAGCGTGGCGCCGACCAGCCCGGGCATGGCAGCAGAGAGGGCCAGGACCGAGCCGTCCCTGACCCGCGCCTCGCTCAGGTCATCCACAGGACTGCCGTCAAGAAAGATCGACTGAATTTTTTCGAGGGTATCCAGGCCTGCGCCGACCTCTTCTCGGAGAAAGACCTGCAGACTGCACCCGACACGGGCCCTGAGCATGACCCCCTGCTGAAACAGGAGAAGAAAACGCGGGATCAGTCTTTGATCAACGGTCAGTTCGAGACGGGGAATTGCCTCCATCTGATTAACCGGTCGATCCTGTCTATTCATGCAACAGATTTCCTTTCCTTCATAACTACGGACGCAATGGGATAAAAAAAGGAGAGACTGGCGTCTCTCCTTTTTCCGGTCGTCGTTTTCTGCTACCAGTTAAAGACCTTGTCGAGATCCTCGTCTTTGACATCAAAGGTGACATTATGGGGAGCAACCGGCTCGGTCGTGAAGAAGCGCGGCAGGCGGTCCTGGGCTGCGGTAAAGCCCGCCCGCGCATTAAAGTCGCGCTCCATGGTGAGGACCTTTTTCCCGAGGTCGGTCACCCCTTCCGCGGTCAGGCTCATACCGTAAAAGGCGTTCAGCATGTCGAGCATTGCCTGAAATGTTTCCGGCTGATCGAGCACCGCAAAGGCTATGAAGAGGCACATCCCGGTAGAATCGATCGCTGCAGTGGCGATCTGCAGATTCCTTGACAGCTCCACCTGGCCTTCAGGCTTTAGAGGATTGACATCTCCTCCCACCTTTAATACGTTCTGGGCCACGGCATATCCGGCCGTATGATCGGCCCCCATCGGACTCGTGGCATACGTAACACCCATACCCTGCACGGCGCGCGGATCATACGCAGGCATCGCCTGCCCCTTGACCACAGGGACCCGCTCCACTCCGAAGGCCCTGCCGGTGAAGGCAGCACCGTTCCCGAGGATACGTCCGAGGTGTGTGCCCTTGCCGACTTCATGCACCAGATTTATCGCGGTCTGTGCATCTCCGAACTTTGCCAGTCCCGCTTCCATCGCCACACCGATGGTAGCTCCCATCTCGATGGTATCCACCCCGTAATTGTCATCCAGAAAGTCGAGCATGGCGATGGCATCAATGTCGCAGATGCCGCAGTTGCCTCCGTGTGCCCAGACAGTCTCATATTCCGGCTGCTTGGTGAGATAATGGCCATCCTTGTCATGGTATACGCCCGAGCACTGGATAACGCACCCCCTGTGGCAGGCATGAGTGGCCATTCCTCCGCGTTTCGTCTCCAATTCGGCCTGGGTCTCCCCGCTTATCTTTGCCGCATCGGGGAAACGTCCCTGTTTGAAGTTGTAGGTGGGATAGCCTCCAACTTCGTTCAGGATATTGGTCAGCACGTTGGTGCCATAGGCCGGCAGGCCCTGTCCGGTGACAGGATGTTGTTTTAGCCCCTCGATAAACCTCTTGTTGGCATCCTTGAATTTCTCCGGGTCTTTCGGAGTCCGCATCTTCAGGCCGGTATCATCAAGGACAATCACCTTGACCCCCTTGGCGCCCATTACCGCCCCGACTCCTCCGCGTCCGGCGTGACGGGTTGGCCGCAGTTCGATATCCGTACAGGCTATCGACGCAGCGCTCATCTTCATCTCCCCGGCGGGCCCGATCGAGATGCAGGCTATCTTTTCCCCGAACTCTGCCTTCATCTTTTCGACGAGGTCATAATTGGGAAGCATCCTGAGACTGTTATCGACACTTATTTTGACTCCGTCCTTATTGATAAAGACCTTGTAGAGGTCATCCCCCTTCGGCTTACCCTCAAGAACAATAGCCCCGTACCCCAGCCGTGCGAGCACCTGTGACGGCTGGCCACCGGCATTCGCCTCTTTGATCCCTCCGGTCAGCGGGCTCTTGCAGCCTATCGAGATTCGTCCCGACATGGCGCCTGCGGTACCGCTCAGCATGCCGGGGGCGATGACCAGCTTGTTTTCCGCGCCCAGCGGATGGCATAAGGGAGGAACTTCCTGTGAAACAATTGCAGATGTCAGCGCCCTTCCCGCAAATCCCGCATACGCGCCCATTCCGGCCTCACTTGCCCTCGGACCGCCTTCGGCCCCCACATTGATTCTCAGGATCTTGTCCATCGGTTCCTCCTCTTCAGCTAGTTTTCGGATTACCTGTTAGCCCTCTTCACCATGTTAGCCCTGAGACCGCCTTCGGTCTCTCAATACGTCATTTTGTGCCGTATCACTCCCTTGACGCTGCCTCTGGGGGGTACGGCATCGCCCGCAATCCTCGGAATAAGGTGGATATGGACATGCTGAATCCTCTGCCCCGCAGCCTCCCCGATGTTCATACCCACATTGTACCCGCAGGGACTGTATTTGTCGTCTATCGCCCTCTTCATCTTTTCGAGCAAGTCGAGGGTCTCCACTTTTTCCTCTTTCGACAACTTGAAATAGTCGTCGACATGCCGCTTCGTAATGATAAGGGTATGTCCCTCGGTCACCGGAAAGCCGTCCCTCACCGCAACAGCATATTCATTCTCATCGAGGATCTCTCCCGCAGGAATTGCACAAAAAGGGCAGCCGTCCACGTCGCACGCTCCAAGCAGATGATTTTGTTTTCAGTATATCACCTTTTTGGGGTGCTTAGAAGGGGAAAATTAACCTGCGAAGACCCGACGAACCCACCTGGGGAAAGGTAGTCGGCCGTTATCGAAAAAAAAAGCGCCTATTATACGGCCTTATGCCTCAACCGGTTTTTTTCTTAACTCCCGGCTCTTCCAGATCAGGTAGATCGCGGGATAGATTGTCAGCTCCAGTATCTCGGAGGTGACGACGCCCCCGATCATCGGGGCGGCGATCCGCTTCATCACGTCAGCTCCCGCGCCGTGGCTGAACATGATCGGGATCAGACCGGCAAGGATCACCCCGACGGTCATGAGTTTCGGCCTGATCCTCTTGACCGCACCGTGCATGATCGATTCCTTCAGGTCCTCAACCGTATTCATCCTGCCCTCTCTTACCCACTGATCGTACGCGAGGTCGAGATACAGCAGCATGACAACGCCGGTCTCCGCATCCAGACCCGCAAGCGCAATCATGCCTACCCAGACCGCGATACTCATATTGTAATTCAGGTACCAGAGAAACCAGAACGACCCGACGAGCGAAAATGGCACGGCCAGGAGCACGATCATCGTCTTGGTGACAGAGCCCGTGTTCAGATAGAGCAGCACGAAGATGATGATCAGGGTCAGAGGGATCACGATCTTCAGCCGCTGCTCCGTCTTGACCATATACTCGTACTCGCCACTCCACTGCAGCCTGTACCCCGTCGGAACCTTGACGGCATCGACCTTCTTCTTCGCGTCGGCCACATATCCTCCGACGTCCCGGCCGGAAAAATCGATATACACATACGCCGCAAGAAGACCCTCCTCGCTCTTGATCATTGAAGGCCCCCTGACGATCTTTATCTCGGCGAGTTCACCGAGCGGTACCTGGATGACCGGCGTATCACTCTGCACACTGCCGGACATGCCGGAGCCTTCGGTCGATTTGGAGCCCATCGCCACCGGAACCAGGATCTGCCTGAGCTTCTCGGGGTCGTTCCTCAACTCCCTGGCGTACCTGAGATTCACGGGGTAGCGCTCGCGGCCTTCAATCGTCGTTGTCAGGTTCATGCCGCCCGCCGCAGACTCGATGATATCCTCGACAGCACCGACGGTCAGGCCGTATCTCGCCGCAGCCTCCCGGTTGACCTTTATGTCCAGAAAATATCCGGTGGTGACGCGTTCCGCATAGACACTCCGGGTCCCCTTTATATCCTTGATAGCCTTTTCGATCTCAGTGCCTATGCGGTCTATCTGGTCGAGTCTCGGCCCCATGATCTTGATGCCAACAGGTGTCCTGATTCCCGTCGAGAGCATATCGATGCGCGCCTTAATCGGCATGGTGAACGAATTCGCCACGCCGGGGATCGAAAGGACGTCGTTCATCTCATTTTTCAGTTTCTCGACGTCCATGCCCTTCCTCCACTGCGACTCGGGCTTCAGGTTAATCACCGTCTCGAACATCTCCATGGGGGCGGGGTCCGTCGCGGTGTCAGCCCTGCCGGCCTTGCCGAATACCTGCTCGACCTCCGGTATGCCCTTCAACAATTTGTCCTGCAGCCGCAGCAGAGAAGACGACTCGGATACCGAGGCCCCGGGCACCGTGACCGGCATATAAAAGAGCGTGCCTTCATAAAGAGGCGGCATGAACTCCGAACCCAGCCTACTGACAGGATAAATAGTACAGGCCATGATTATTATCGCGCCAAGAACCACAAACCATTTATATTTGAGTGCAAATGCAACCCTCGGACGATAGATCTTTCCGAGGATTCGCACAATCGGATTCGATTCCTCGGGCTTCATCTTCCCCCGTATAAACAGCGTCATCAGCACCGGCGTCAGAGTTATTGCGAGGAAGGAGGCGAAGAGCATCGCAAAGGTCTTGGTATAGGCAAGAGGCTTGAAGAGCCTGCCGGCCTGTTCCTGAAGGGTGAAGACAGGGAGAAATCCGACAGAAATGACCAGCAGAGAGAAGAAGAGGGAAGGCCCCACTTCCTGGGCGGCCTGTATGATAGCAGTAATCCTGTCCCTGGTGCAGACTCCCGCGCTTTTTTCACATTCCCACTCCTCCAGCTTCTTATGGGCGTTCTCCACCATGATAATCGAGGCGTCGACCATCGCCCCTATCGCGATCGCGATGCCGCTGAGGCTCATCACGTTGGAGGTGACGCCAAGGTAGTTCATGCAGATGAACGAGATGATGATCGCCAGAGGGAGGGTCAGGATCACGACGAGCGCACTCGGCAGGTGGAAGAGAAAGACGATGCAGACGACGCTCACCGCAATCGAGAGCTTCACGATCTCTTCCTTGAGGGTGTCGATCGCGCGGTGGATCAGGTCCGACCTGTCATAGGTGACCACAATCTTCATGCCCTGAGGCAGGCTCGGCTCTATCTCGCGGATCTTCTCTTTCACCCGGTCGATCACGTTCAGGACATTCTCCCCGAACCGGACGACCACGATGCCTCCGGCCACCTCGCCCCTGCCGTCCAGGTCTGCCAGCCCGCGTCGGATATCGGGACCTATCCGCACCTCTCCGATGTCCCTCAGCAGGATCGGCGTCCCCGACCGGTTAGAGCCGACGGCGATATTCCTGATGTCGTCGACGTTCTTTATATAGCCGCGCCCGCGGACCATATACTCGGCGCCCGAAAACTCGAGCACCCTTCCCTCGACATCCTTGTTGCTCTTCCGGATCGCGTCCATGACCGTGGTGAGGGGCATGTTATAGGCCCGAAGTCTGTTGGGGTCGACTGTTACTTGGTACTGCTTGACGAAACCACCTATACTGGCCACCTGGGAAACGCCCGGCACGCTTTCTAGGGCGAGCTTAACGTTGAAATCCTGAACAGAACGGATCTCGCCCAGGTTATGCTTGCCGCTGCTGTCGAGGATCGCATACGAAAACCCCCACCCGACGCTCGTCGCGTCAGGACCGAGGGTCGGATTCACCTCCGCGGGGATCTTGTTCCTGACAGACTGCAGGTACTCAAGCACCCTGCTCCTCGCCCAGTAGATGTCCGTCCCTTCTTCGAAGATGACATAGATGAAGGAGCTGCCGAAGAAGGAAAAGCCCCGGACTGCCTGGACCTTCGGGGCTGCCAGGAGTGTCGAGGTGATCGGATAGGTTATCTGGTCTTCGACAAGATCAGGACTCTTGCCGGCCCAGTCGGTATAGATGATGACCTGCGTGTCGCTCAGGTCGGGAATGGCGTCGAGGGGGATATGCTTCAGAGACCAGTATCCCCATATCGAAAGACAGACCACAAAGAGAAAGACGATGAATTTGTTCCTTGCGCTGTATTCGATTATCCTTTCGATCACTATCTTATTTTTTCAGGCCGAGGGGTTTCACACCCTTCAGCTGGGCCTCCGAGTCGATCAGAAACGTCGCAGTGGCAGCCACCTTCTCCCCGGCCTTCAGTCCCCTTGTCACCTCGACCAGCCCGTCCGCCCTCACGCCGGTCATCACCTCCCGGGGCTCGAAACTCTCTTCTCCGGTATCCACATAGACGACCTGCCTGATGCCGGTATCCATCACCGCCTCTTCAGGAACGACAAGTCTGTTGCCGAGACCGACCTTCAGTGCGACGTCCGTAAACATCTGGGGCTTAAGCTTCGCCCCCCGGTTCGGGAGGGAAAAGCGGACCTTTGCCGTCTTTGTCTCTCCCGAGAGGGTCGGATACACATATTCGATCCTCGACATAAATTCTTTCCCCGGGATGTAGCTGAGGCTGATCGCAGCAGTCTGGCCTTCCCTGACAAAGGGGATGTCGTATTCATCCACATCCGCCATCACCCATACAGTAGAGAGATCGACGATGTCGAAGAGCTTCTCCCCCGGCATGACCCTCATGCCCTGGAGCGCGGCCTTCTGCGTCACATAGCCGCTGACCGGGCTGAAGAGCGTGATCGTCCGGATCGGTTTTCCGGTCTCCTCGATCTTTCTGATCTGCTCGTCGGTCAGGTCCCACAGCCTTAACCTCTGTCGTGCGGCAGAGACAAGCGACTCGGCGTCCTTCCGCAGCATGACATTGATGTCGCGGCCCCCTCCGGCCCGCGAGGTCTCGTGTCCGCCCGACTGCCTCCACTTGACGGCATTGATGAGCTCCTGCTGCGTTGCATACAGCTCAGGGCTGTAAAACTCGGCTAGGGGCTCACCCTTTTTCACCGGCTTCCCCGTATAGTCGACATAGAGCTTCTCGATCCATCCTTCGTATTTTGTATTGACCGTTGCCACCCTGCGCTCGTCGTAGTCGATACGCCCTACCGCCCTGATTGTCTTGCTGAGCGGTTTCACCTCGGCAGCAACCGTCTTCACCCCGATCATCTGCTGGCTGTCCGAAGAGATCTCGACGACAGGCTTCTCGGCTGCGGGTGCAGCAGAGGCAGACGGCGACGGACTCCCTGCAGCCCCCGCTCCTGTTGCCGGATGACCGGCCTTTCCTGCCTTCAGCAGATACACCGCAACACCCGCGACGAGGATCAGGGCAGCGATCACAAGATACTTCTTAGTCATTTCCGTCCTCCCGCCTGCTGCTTCTGCGCAGCGTCCGTTGCCAGCCCGGGCTCCCGGGTCCCTGATTTCCCCGGTCCGGGCAGATCTTCCGCGGTCAGTGCCCCCATACGGGCCGCAGCCTTTTCACGCTCACCGAACTGCGTCCAATAGAGGGTCTCTGTATCGATCAGCGCCTTCAGTTTCGTTATCGTCGTCATGATCTCCGACTTCCCGGCCGCATACAACGACAGGGAGGTGTCGATGTCCTGAGTGGCCTTGGGGATGAGGCCGCTTTGGTAAAGCTCCATCAGGTTTCCCGCAGCCTTATACATAGAATAGTTGTCCCTGATCGACGAGGAGAGCATCAGCTTCGCCGCCTCAAGTTCCTGCCGGGACTCGGCCAGCATCGCCTTGGCTTCGAGGACCCCCTGTCTCTGCTTCTTCTTGTAGTAAAGGGGTATGTTGATCGCCGTCGTCAGGCTCCACATGTCTGCGAATTCCCCCGCCCGCTTGAAGTAGCCGGCGTTCACCGTGAAATCCGGATAATATTCCCTCTCCGCCAGTTTGACGCGGGACTCCGCTGCAGCCACCAGGATCTCGCGTGCCTTGAGTTCCGGAGAATTCCGGTAGGCGGCCGCTATCATCCTGTCGAGGCTGAAGGGGATATCTGGAGATGCAGCCTCTTCCGGCCTGCCGAGCGGCGCGGTGCTCTCGCGACCGACCGCCGTGTTCAGCATCGCCTCGACAGACTGGATCTTCTGCCTGAGCATCTCCTCCTTCTCCCTGAGCATATATTTTTCGGTCT
This sequence comes from Nitrospirota bacterium, assembly GCA_021814475.1. Taxonomy (GTDB): domain Bacteria; phylum Nitrospirota; class Thermodesulfovibrionia; order Thermodesulfovibrionales; family UBA6898; genus PALSA-1316. The sequence goes on along the minus strand of JAKAIE010000036.1, from coordinate 9,854 downwards.
GCGCCATCAGGACATCGGACTGACTGCCCATGCCGGCGGAATACCGGGCGAGCGCAGCATCCTCGATCTTTCCAAGAAGTACGTCTTTATCCATGACAAGGTCGAGATTCTTATACGAAACCAGGAGGTCATAATACAGTTCCTTGATGCGGGCGACCGTTTTGAGCCTGAGCTGGCGGTATGATGTCACCGTGCCTTCATGGTCTTTTGAGGCGATCTCTTCCCTGAGCGGTAGTTTCCCCGGATAGGGGAACATCTGCGACGCTGTGAACATCCACTGCGCGCCCTCCATCTTTCCGTAGGTATACTGCTTCCAGCCCTCGTTCTGATAACCGAACATGAACATCGGATCCGCAAGGCTTCCGGCCTGAGGGATCCTGTATTGTGAGGCCTCTGTCCGTGACTCGGCCGCCAGAAGTTCAGGGCTGTTCTTCAGTGCTTCATCAATCAGGGACTGCAGGTCAACCGGCCCGGCCACGGAACGTCCTGCGAGGACGACAGAGAATACGGCGACACAGACGCCGATCGTAAAAAAACGGTAGAAAAAGCAGGAGGGCAGGCGCGCTGCGCCTGCCATCCTGCTTTTTCCTCTGCGGAGGCTATTTTGCATCAACGGTGAATTTCATCGAGGAGGTCTTCCCCCCCCGCGAAATCTTCACGATGATACTCCACGGACCGGACATCGAAAGGTTCATCTTAGCGGCATAACTGGTTCCCTTCAGCGCGGCATTGGCCTTGTAGTTCATGGCAGGCATTCCCGGCATCGCCGGCATCCCGTAATCTACCATGACCTTCGCATCAGTCACATCCCTGCCCGCATCACTGATGCTGATCGTGACATTGTTGTCTCCCACCACGGGGGGATTTTTGTCGATACTCACTACGACATCATAGGCCCCCGCCTTCTTCTTCACCTCGTAATCCTTCGCGTACGCCAGCCCCGCCATGAGCAGAAGTACCATCCCGATGACTGCAAGTCGTTTCATTTTCCCTTCTCCCTTTCAACAATATATTGACGACATCGCATGATATCGTATTGACTGAGACACAGCAACTACAGGAAACCCGGCTCTCACCGTCGTTCCATTTTATCACGTTTTGCTATTTCTATAATACAGAACTGGCGTGAAGAATTTTTGAACGTCAGTCCCCCAAGACTGTTCTTGACTAATTTTCGAGGCTCTGATATTTTAAAGGAACTGAATAAAGGAGTTCTCATGGCATCGAAAAAACAACCATTAAAAACATCGAAATCAACGAAGGCAGCAAAGCCTGCGGCTGCGGCTGCAACCAGGAAGACGACAAATAAATCTGTCTCTGCGGTAAAGCCGCCAAAGCAGAAAACCGCGGCATCGGTCGGAAAAGACCGTCCGAAGACCGCGGCGGGAAAGACGACGGCAAAGTCCGTTGCCAGGCCTGCCACGGTTACTGCGAAACCGGAAAAGCCGGTGCCTGCGGAAAAGATCGTTCCCAGGACAAAAAAGAAGCTCACCGAACGGGAAGAGCGGCTCTTCAAGATCAAACTGCACTTGGTACGGCAGCGCAATGCCCTGTTGAGCGGGGCTGAATCCGCCCTTAATGAGCTTCCGGGTCAGACGATATTCCCGGACCTCGGTGACCAGGCTACTGCCGAGACCGACAGGAACTTCATGCTGAGACTGAGGGGCAGGGAACAGAGACTGCTGAAAAAGATAGACGAGGCGATCGAACGCATCGATTCCGGAACCTTCGGTATCTGCGAGGACTGCGGCAACGAGATCGACATCAAGAGGCTGGAAGTCAGGCCGGTAACCTCGATGTGCATCGAATGCAAAACCCTGCAGGAAGAAGAAGAAAAACTAAGGGAAAGCTGAGGCTCGTTATCCCGCAGATACTGCCGTAAGGCCCGGCTCCCTGCAGGGGACCTCCCCCTGTGACCGGGTCTGACCAGACATCACACCCTGAATTCCCTGGTCTTGAGGTTTCTTTCCGTCACCTGCCTGACGTGTTCGTCGATCAGCCGTGACAATTCATCCATCTGACGCTCCGAAGGTCTGATGCGGTCTATCTTCGAGCTGGTCCACACAACCAGATTGGTGAAGAGGCTGACGGCGCCTGCAGACAGGAGAAAGGCCCCGCCCGTGCCGCGGGAACAACCTTCGCAGAGCACGGTTCCGTGCGACAGAAAGAATGACCTGCTCACTCCTCCGCAGCGGCCACAGGCGTCGATCTTCGGCAGGTACCCCGCGATCTTCAGCAGTCTGATTTTATAGTACAGAAGAAGCAGCCTGTTTCCGCATTCCTGCTCGAACGACCGCAGCATCGTCATCAGGAGTGCATATGCGTTTCTGCTGGCGTCCCGCTCCGGCAGCAGATGGAGGATGAGTTCAATAACCTCGGAGGCGCGGAGGAAACACTGCAGGCTCGACCGTACAGCCTCGAAGGAATGGATGATGTCCGACTGGGTCAGGCGGGGGAGTGAGGCGTCCTCTTTCCCCCAGAATGCTATCTTTGAACAGGTCAGCGGTTCGAGACTGCTCCCGAACCTGCTTTTGATCTTCCGCGGACTCTTGGCAAAGGTCTTGAGAATCCCGTGATCAGCCGTCAGGTAGGTAACAATGAGATCAGCTTCACCAAAGGAGTTCGTCCTCAGGACAATGCCCTCGGTGCGCTGGAGCATTACATGATGTTGCCGAAGTCCTCTGGTTTGAGGTTCTTCAGCCATTCGTCGAGTTCGTCGGCCGTGCGCGCCCCCATAACCCCCTCTTCGACATAGATAGGCACATTGGCCCGTAGCGCGACCGCCACCGCATCGCTCGGACGCGAATCTATCAGCACCTCTTTCTTCCCGTCGCTCAGGTAGATCAGCGCATAGTACGTGTTGTCAATGATCTCGGTAATGACAATCCTGGTGATCTTCATCCTGAGGCCTTCGACGATATTCTTTACGAGGTCGTGGGTGAGCGGCCGGGGTGTGGCAACCTTGCCGAGGGCCAGGGCGATCGAATCCGCCTCGGGCTTCCCGATCCATATCGGCAGCGTCCCGGCCATATCGGCGGCCTTCAGCAGGAGGATATACATATTCGAGCGGGGATCGAAGAGCAGGCCCTCCACCTTCATTTCAACGAGCATCACTCATATCCCAGCTCCTGGAGAGACCTGCCGTCGTCACGCCAGCCGCTTCTGACCTTCACCCATAACTGGAGGAAGACCCGTGTGCCGAGCAACTGCTCTATATCATGACGCGCCATCGTTCCGATCATCTTCAGAAGTTTCCCGTTTTTTCCTATTATAATACCTTTCTGCCCTTCCCTTTCAACATAAATATTCGCGCTGATCGAGACGAGCCCGTCCTCCCGTTCCTTCCACTGAAGCACCTCTACCGCAACCGAATGAGGGATCTCCTCGGAGGTCTTCATCATGATCTTCTCCCTGATGATCTCCGCCGCCATGAACCTCTCGACCTGGTCGGTCAGCATATCGTCCGGATAGTATTTCGGTCCGGGCGGCAGCAGCTCCTTTATCTTTTCGATTACCTGATCGACCCCTTCGCCGCTCTTTGCCGAAACCGGGATGATTTCGCGGAACGGAAAGAGGTTGCGGTATGTATCGATGACCGGCAGCAGTTCGGATTTCTTCATGCTGTCGATCTTGTTGATCAGGAGGAATACCGGGCTGCCGGTGTCGCGGAGCAGTTCCAGAATCTCCTTGTCCCTGCCTATAGCAGACCCGGAATCGGTCATGAAGAGGACAAGATCGATCTCGCTGAGCACATCGCGGGCTGTCCTGACCATGCGCTTCCCCAGAAGGTGCTGCGGTTCATGGATGCCGGGGGTATCGATAAAGATAATCTGGGCACCCGGGAATGTCCTCACCCCCATCAGCCTGTTGCGTGTCGTCTGGGCCCTCTGCGTCACGATCGCGATCTTCTGCCCCAGGATCGTATTCAGAAGAGTCGACTTGCCGACATTCGGCCGGCCGATGAGAGAGACATACCCCGACCGGAATGTATCAGACACTACTTGCCGGCCTTCAGGTTGCCGAGGGCCTCACGAATCCTTTGCACACCCCTTATGATATCTTCGAGAGAGGTGGCGTAGGACAGCCTGACATAATCATCGTCACCGAATGCAGCACCGTGGACGAGCGCCACCTTCGCCTCTTCGAGAAGGTAGAGCGCCAGGTCGTTCGAGCCGGCGATAACCCTGTCTCCGAATCTTCTGCCATAGATCTTCGAGGTGTTCGGGAAGGCGTAAAAGGCGCCGGCAGGCATCCTGCAGGTCATGCCTTCGATCGTATTGAGCTGTTCGACGAGATATTTCCTCCGCTTGTCGAATTCGCCATGCATCATCGCAACGAAATCCTGGGGTCCGGTCAGGGCGGCGACCGCGGCCTTTTGCGCAATCGAGTTCGGGTTCGACGTCGACTGGCTCTGAATATTCGTCATCGCCTTGATGATCGCCGCAGGGCCGGCAGTATACCCGATCCGCCAGCCGGTCATCGCATGGGATTTCGAAAGGCCGTTCACTACAAGAGAGAGCGCCTTGATCTCCTCCCCCAGGGAAGCGATGCTGATATGACAAGCGCCGTCATACACCAGCTTCTCGTAAATCTCGTCGGTCACCACATAGAAATTGTGTTTCACCGCAAGTGCGGCGATCTTTTCGAGAGCCTTCCGGTCGTAAAGCATGCCGGTGGGGTTCGAGGGAGAATTTAGGATCAGCGCCTTCGTCCTCGGCGTCACGGCGGCTTCGAGGGCCTCGGGCTTCAGTACGAAAGAATCGGCCTCGTAGGTCCTGACAAAGACCGGGGTTGCGTCATTCAGAAGGACCTGGTCAGGGTACGACACCCAGTACGGCGACGGAATGATCACCTCGTCACCGGGGCCATACAGGGCCTGCGCGATATTGTACAGACTATGCTTGGCCCCGCACGACACGAGGATCTCGTCGCGCTTATAGGACAGGCCGTTGTCCTTCTGCAGTTTTTCGATGATCGCGTCCTTGAGGGGGTCGATCCCTCCGACGGCGGTATATTTCGTAAACCCTTCCTTCATCGCCCTGATCGCAGCGTCTTTGATATGTTCAGGCGTGTCGAAATCCGGCTCGCCCACCCCGAAACTTATGACATCGACGCCTGACGCCTTCATCGCCTTTGCCTTCGAGTCTATCGCGAGCGTCGGGGACGGCTTGATCTTCTTCACTCTTTCTGCAAGCATGGTACCTACCTCATAAGAAATTTCGCTTATTTTAGAACATTTCGGAACATTATGAAAAGTATCGGGAGATCCGGGCTTCGATGCGCAACCCAGAGCACGCGGAATCGGGTATACTATATAACATGTTTGTCGATCTGAGCCGCAAAAAGATCCTGGTCATCGACGATTTCAGCGACTTCCGCAAGGCGCTGCGCAAGATGATGGAGTCGTACGGAGCGAAGAACGTTGACGAGGCCTCAAACGGCGAGGCCGCCATGGAAAAGCTTGAGATAAAGTCATACGATATCGTCCTCTGCGACTACAACCTCGGCGACGGCAAGAAGGACGGCCAGCAGATCCTCGAAGATGCAAAGCACCGCGGGTTCATCAAGTATTCCTGCATCTATATCATGTGCACCGCGGAAAACACCATGGCGATGGTCATGGGCGCCATCGAATACCAGCCGGATGACTACCTGGTCAAGCCTTTTTCGAAAGAGATGCTCCTGAACCGCCTCGAAAAGGTCATGAAGAAGAAGAAGGATTTCGAGGACATCGAACGGGCGATACAGAAGAAGGACTACATGGAGGCGATCACCCTGTGCGACTGGAAACTGGCCGAAAATCCGAAAAACCGGTTCGAGTATCTCAGGCTCAAGGGGGATCTGCTCCTGAAGGCCGCGATGTACGATGACTCTATCGAACTCTACAACGAGGTTATCGCGATCCGCGATCTCCCGTGGGCACAGACCGGACTCGGCAAGGCGTATTTTTACCTGAACAATTTTGAAAAGGCGAAAGAGATCTTCCAGTATGTGGTCGACACCAATGTCACATACATGGAGGCGTACGACTGGCTCGCAAAAACGATGGATGAGCTCGGCGCGCTGAAAGAGGCTCAGGATGTCCTGCTCAACGCCGTCGACATATCTCCCAAGTCTATCCTCAGGCAGAAGGCGATCGGCGAAATAGCCTATAAGAACGAGGACTATGACACCTCGGAGAAGTCCTTCAGAACCGTCTTGACGCTCGGCAAGAATTCGTATCTGAAGAGCCCTACGGACTTTACAGGTCTGGCAAAGACCCTCGTGGAGAAGAAGGCCGGCGACGAGGCGCTGAATGTCCTGGGTGCGATCAAGAGCGAGTTCAAAAACGATAATGCCGCGGCCCTGCAGGCAGCCATCGCCGAAGGGATCGTCTACAAGAAGCTGGACCGCGGGGAGGAGAGCCGGAAGGCGCTCGAGGAGGCCGCCAACATGTATGAAAACCTTGCGGAGCAGACCTCCCCCGATATTTCGATGGAACTAGCCAAGGCCTACTTCACCGTCGGAGAGACGGAAAAAGGAACGCAGATGATGAAGGATATCGTCAGGAACCACCACGAAGACGATACGGTCATCAAGAAGGTCCAGGGTGTTTTCACCGACATGAAGCTGTCGGAGGAAGGCGCGGACATCATCAGCGCCACCCGCCAGGAGATCATCAGGATCAATAACGCCGGTGTCCGTCTCGTTGAAGAAGGCCGCCTGAAAGAGGCGATTGAGTACTTCGAAAAGGCGGCAGCGGGCCAGCCCGACAACAAGATCATCAACGCCAACGCCGCCCTGTCCGTCATGCTGTTCATGCAGAAGCAGGGCATGACAGAACAGCATATGAAACTGGCCGGACAGTACATCGAACGCATCCGCAAGGTCGATCCCGCGCACAAAAAGCTTCCGCAGCTTCTTCAGATGTTCCGCTCGCTCGCGGAGACGCGGCCGCAATAAACAGAAGGGGAGATCCGGCATGAATACATCAGACAGAAAAGGGGACTTTCCGGAAATACTCGCATCGATCGTCCATGACATGAAGAATTCTCTCGGCATGATCCTGACCGCGGTCGACGAGACGGTCAGCGATTGCGGTCCCCGCAACTGCCCGTCATCGAGACACCTCTCCCAGATGCAGTACGAGACAAAGCGGCTGAACAACAACCTCGTCCAGCTCCTCACCCTCTACAAGATGGACCGTGCCCAGTACGTGCCGACCATCACGGACAACCCTGTCTGCGAATTCATCGAGGAGACGATCATACAGAACAAGCCCCTTCTGGACTACCGCGGCATCGACGTGGCGACCGATTGCCCGGAAGAGCTTTACTGGTTTTTCGACAGGAACCTGATCGCGGGCGTGATCAACAACATCCTGAACAACGCCTACCGTTATGCCAACAACATGCTCAGGATCTGTGCCCGGGAGGAAAACGGATACCTGGTCATCTCGGTCGAGGACAACGGGGCCGGATACCCGGAGGAGATGATGACCATCGCGGGTCAGGAGGCCGGGGAAACGTCTTTTTCGACTGGCAGTACGGGACTGGGCATCTATTTCGCATCAATCGTCGCAGGCCTTCACAAAAACAGGGGAAAAAGCGGCAGGATCGAACTTAAAAACGGCTGCAGCCTCGGCGGGGGCTGTTTTTCGGTCTACCTTCCGTAAGATCAGCTGCTGATCAGCATACTCTGGATTCTCTCTATCACGAAACGGGGATCAGCCGTCTTGACGATATAGTCCCTGACCCCGAACTTCAACGCCTTCACCACTGCGTCCCGGTCTCCCTCTGCGGTAAACATGCATATCGGAATGTGACGCGTATGCGGCTGGCTCCTGATGATACGTGTACTTTCCAGGCCGTTCATCTTCGGCATATTGACATCCATCAGGATAAGATCAGGGAGCTGCTCCACCGCCTTTTTCACCCCCTCGAGCCCGTCGAAGGCCTGGATCACCTCAAAGCTCGAGGAAAACGACTGCTTGCATTTCTCCTGCACCGCGAGAGAATCGTCGACGATCAGGATCTTCCGCCTTCTCCCTCCTCCAGTCGGCGCTCCTTTCCCGGCGCCTGCAAGGGACCGGTATGTTTTTTTGCTGACGTTCTCGATCTCTTCGAGTCGATGCAGGTGCCGGACAATCTGTGAGATGGCAACGGCATCGTTCGGGATGAACTGCAGGCCGCAGCGTTCCTCGCAGGCGAACCTCACCATCCCGGAGAGCGGCAGAGCCTCCTCTCCCGGCAGCAGCATTTCCATCTTCTCTATCATCTCCCCGATACCAAAAATCGATTCCGCATCATGCACACGCAATCCGATGCCTCCCTCGCTCAGATCGACGACCCGCACCAGGGGCGAAATGCCCCGAAGATTGCCCGTCTGGAACCGGATCCTTACCGGAGATGTCTCGTCAAGATCAAATCTCGGGAATTTCCTCCTGTAGTGGAGAGTCACCTCTTCCGGCAGCAGGAAGCCGAAGATGCCGTCCTCCTGACGGTCCAGGTCCGGACATCGACCGGCGTGGAACTCCATGTAGCTTGAATAGGCCGTCACCCTGAAATCAAAGGCAGAATACTGGCCTGCCTCGGCAAAATCCTGGGCACTGATCAGGAAATATCCCTTGTCCCCGAGTCCGGTCTGCGTAATATGCGCTTCCCCCAGATGGCACTCAAAACCGTAACTTCTTACCGTAAGCGCCGCCCCGAACAATGAGGCAGCCCTGATCCGGGCCAGAATTTCCTTCGGGTTGTCTGTCGTCTCGCTCCGTTTGGTGTCCGTTGCGCTCATCATCGCCATTTCGCGTCAGGGTATGTCATCTGTTTTCCCACCCTATTATACCTTTCCTGAGGTCAATTGGTATATGGCGGTATCGGAATGAGTTCAGGGACGTATCACAAAGATACGCCCCTGAACGTGCGGAAGGTCAGTCGATCTTCGAGAACATCTTTTTTGCGGCCTTGCAGACAGGACAACTGTCCGGCGGCTCATTTTCGACCGTATGGCCGCAGACCTGGCAGACGTAATAATCGGCGGACTGATTACTGCCGAGCGCGCCGAGAACCTTCTCGTATAACGCCGCATGCGTCTTCTCGACCTCGTTCGCGAAACTGAAACTCCTGAGTGCGCCCTTTACGCCCTCGGCCTCGGCCTCGGAGATCATCTGCGGGTACATCTTCATGAACTCGTGCGTTTCTCCGCTTATCGCCTCTGCGAGGTTCTCCCTGGTGCTCTTTATGCCTCCCAGTTCCCGAAGGTGATTATGGGCGTGTATGGTCTCTGCCGCAGCAGCAGCCCTAAACAGTCTCGCCGCCTGGGCGTATCCTTCCTGCTCGGCCTTTGCCGCGAAGGCAAGATATTTCCTGTTGGCCTGGGACTCGCCGGCGAATGCGGCGGCCAGGTTCTCCATCGTCTTTGACATTCTGAAATAATTCCTCCTCTTGAATTTATATACTTCTATTTGACTGCTTCGTACACCTTGCCGACCATCTTCGCAGAAGGTTTCAGCGTAGTATCTCCTTTTTCCTGCCACTTCACCGGGCAAACCTCATCCCCATGTTCGGCAAGATAAATGTTAGCCTTCACCTTGCGCAGCAGCTCATCAATATTTCTTCCAAGGTTATAGAAATTCACCTCCGAATTGAATAATTTGCCCTCCGGGCTGATGATAAACGCACCCCTCAGCGCAAGTCCTGTCGCCTCGTCATAGACTCCGAACATCCTGGAGAGATTGCCCGTCGGGTCAGCGCCCATCGTGTACTTCACTTTTTCGAGCATCTTCTCCTCTCTCTGCCAGGCAAGGTGGACAAACTTCGTATCGTTGCTGACCGTCACGATCTCCGCACCGGCATCTTTAAAGGCATCGTGCAGTT
>JAKAIE010000001.1 GCA_021814475.1 Nitrospirota bacterium | reverse complement strand
AAAGGCCGAGCCCCATCCCCTTTTCGCTTCCCATCATCTTGGTGGTAAAGTACGGGTCGAATATCAGGGAAATCTGCTTTGAAGGGATGCCGCACCCTGTGTCGCTGAACGAGATGTGAAGATAGTCGCCGGTCCTGACCGGCAGCCCCTCTTTCCCGTCCAGCACGGCATTCTCCGCCGCAACCGTCAACACGCCTCCGTTCGGCATCGCCTCCAGGGCATTGACGCTCAGATTGCTGATCACCTGACGCATCTGTCCCTCGTCGATCCGGACGAGCCGGAGATCATCGGGTATAATAAAGACAGCCGCGACGTTTGAACCGCTCAGGGAGAGTTCCACCGTCTGCCGCAGCAGATCCGCCATTGAAGCCACCTTCCTGAACGGCTCCCCTCCCTTCGCGAATGTCAGAAGCCTGAAGCTGAGTTCACGCGCCTGTTCCGAGGCGTCTTCGGCCCTTGTCAGCTGCTGATAGGCGGTTCCCGAAGGATCGGTATAGAGCTTTGCAAGAGATATATGTCCGAGGATCGCCTGCAGGAGGTTGTTGAAATCGTGCGCAATACCCCCGGCAAGCGTACCCACAGATTCGAGTTTCTGGATCTTGGCCAGCTCCCGTTGCATCCGTTTCATTTCGGTGATGTCCCTGAAGGTGGCCACGGAGGCGACGATCCGGCCGTCCTCGATGATCGGGCTCGCGATTATCGATACCGGAAAGACAGCGCCGTCTTTCCGGACAAATACTTCCTCAGACGAGGTGAACTGCTGTCCGCTCTCGATCACCTTCCGGATGGGACAGTCCGACAGTGCGAGGGGCACGCCGTCCTGCCTGCAGTGATGCACAATGCTATGGGCGTTCTTCCCTTCCAGGTCGGCCATGCTCCAACCGAGAAGCTGCTCGGCCGCTGTATTCATAAAGGTGATATGGCCCTCAGCATCCAGGACATACAGCCCTTCCCCCATATGCGTGGCAATATCCCGAAGCTTCTTTTCGCTCTCGACCAGCGCCTTTTCAACAACAGTCCGAGACGTAATATCGCGGACGATCGACATGACAAGCTTCGGCTCGGACTGGTCCAAAAGCACGATCCTCACCTCGACCGGGAAGACTGACCCGTCTTTTCGCCTGTGAAGCCCTTCGATCGTCACCGGATCGTCGGGCCTGAGCCGCTCCCAGAGATCTCTCACTTCCTGCACTTTATAACGCAGATCTATATCCGGAACGGACATGCGATACAATTCTTCCCTTGTATACCCGAGGGAATCGCAGGCGCGCCTGTTGCAGTCTACGACCCTTCCGGAGTCAGCGTCCAGCACGAAGATGGCATCACCCGCATGTTCTAAAAGATTCCTGAAATAGCGCGCGCATTTTTCAGGCGTCTCATCAAAGTTCCGGCCCTGAGTCCTGTCTAACATGGCCCCCCCTTTCATTACACTTTATTGAAGGCCATTTCAAATGTCAATTTATAATTTGAGCTTTAGACGGATAGGCAGCCTACTCTGCCTGTTTCATGAACTCCATCCAGATCGGGAGGGCCGCCGAGGCGCCCGTCTCCTTTGGGCCTATCGGCTTGTGGTTGTCACGGCCGACCCAGACTCCCACGGCCAACCGGTCATCGAAGCCGATAAACCAGGCATCCGTATAATCGTTCGTGGTTCCGGTCTTGCCGTAGACCATCCGCTCGATCGATTTCGCCTTTACCGCGGTCCCTTCTGTCACCACGGCGCGGAGCATCTTCTTCATGTCCGCAACAACCCCCTCTTCAAGGAGGTCACTCAGCCTCGGGTTCATCTCCTCGACAACGACTCCGTCCCTGTCCTCAATCCTCTCGTAGGGGATAAGTTCCGGCTTCCTGCCGTTCGAGAAGGTCGAGTACGCTCCTACCATTTCGAGAAGCGTTACATCCGATGCCCCGAGGGCTATCGGCATATAAGGCTGAAGAGGGGTTGTAATGCCGAGCTTCCTTGCCGTGGCGATCACGTTGTCGATACCAACCCTGCTTGTGAGGCGGACGGTCGCGGCATTCAGGGAACGCGCCAAAGCGGTCTTCAGCGTGACGGTCCCGTTATACTTTCCGTCATAATTCCTGGGGGACCAGATCTGGCCAGGCCTGGCCCCCCTGAAGGATATCGGACTGTCCTGCACGGCATCATCCGAGGACATTCCCTGCTCAAGGGCGGTCGCGTAGACAAAGGGCTTAAAGGACGAGCCCGGCTGCCTCAGCGCCTGGGTCGCCCGGTTGAACTGGTTGTCCCAGAAATCGAATCCGCCGACCATCGCCCTGATATACCCTGTCCTCAGATCCACAGCCACCAACGCCGCCTGCACCCCGGGTTTTACCCGCTTTTCGAGGTTCTCAACGCCCTGCCGGAGCGCCTCCTCCGCTATCTGCTGCAGACGAAAGTCGATTGACGAATAAATCTTATACCCGGAGGTATAGATGCCAGTGCCGTATTTGTGCTCCAGCTTCTGCCGGAGGATCTCGACGAAATACGGGGCCTCATACTTTCTGAAGTGCGGAGCGGTAGGGATCGGCTCCCGGAGGGCGCTCTGGTACTGGTCCTCGGTTATGAATTTCTGGTTCCGCATCGCCTGAAGGACGACCGCGCGGCGGTCTTTTGATTTCTCAGGATTTCTGAAAGGCGAGTACTGGGAAGGCGCCTTCGGCAGAGATGCCAGAAGTGCGGCCTCCCCGACCGTCAGGTCGCCGACCGACTTGCCGAAATAGGTCTGGCTGGCCGCCTCGATGCCGAAAGACCTTGTCCCGAAATAGGTCTGGTTCAGATAAATGCCGAGGATCTCGTCCTTGGTATACCGCTTCTCGATCTGGAAAGAGAGGACAGCCTCCCTGACCTTCCGGGCGAGCGACTTCTCCGGCTTCAGAAAGAGCATCTTCGCCAGCTGCTGCGTGATCGTCGATCCGCCCTGGACCATGCCCCCGGCACGCACGTCATGGACCAGCGCCCGCAGGGTCCCCACCAGGTCGACCCCCGGATGGTGATAGAACCGGGCGTCTTCGATTGCTATAAAGGCCTTCTTCACATGGTCCGGAATTTTGTAATGGGGAACGAAGGTCCTGCGCTCATAATAGAATTCTGCAAGCAGCTTCTTGTCTGTCGAATAAACCTTGGAGGACTCCATCGGCACATATTCCTCGACCGAGTTCACCTTCGGCAGGTCGAGCAGTGTCCAGTAGATGAACCCTCCCACAACGCCGGTCAGGGCGCAAAGGATGCCGAAAAGCACCAGCGCGCGGCGCGTGCGTGAACTGCCCTCAGCCTGCGCGATCTCCTGATCCAGATTGGTCATAGGTCTATTATAGCGGAATCACCCGCATCGGAATGGCTATTCTCCTCCGGAATGAGCAATGCTTTTTCTGTTGCTTTTTCCCTGTTTTCTATGATATAACTTTCCTAGTTCCGGAAGTTTTTGTCGTAGTCATCAGCCGCAAAGACTTTGAGCTTTGTGGCTTTTTTTTATGACAGGGCTGGAACACTCAATAATTTTTCAGGAGGTCAGCAGTATGCAGAAGGGAACAGTAAAGTGGTTCAATGAAGCCAAGGGATTTGGTTTCATCACGAAGGATGGCGGAGGCGATGTATTTGTCCACTATTCCGAAATCCAGTCCGATGGTTTTAAGACACTTGCTGAGGGCCAGGAAGTGACATTCGAGGTCGAAGACGGCCCGAAAGGCCCCAAGGCCGTCAAGGTGAACAGAGCCTAGAACTATCGTCCTTTATCATAAGGAACACGTCCTCAAGGCAAAACAAAGCCCCTTCGAAAGAAGGGGCTTTTTCTTTTCGTGCACACTGTGCATGCCCGCCCGGCCCCGGCTACGGCTTCTCAGGACTCATCACTTATTCGCCCTGTTTCTGGCCCTCATGAGCCTTTCATACTTCTCCGCGCCGATGCATTCCTTGGCTGCCGGACACCATTCGATACAGGTCGGCGCCATGTCACGGGTGATCTGCTTGCCGCACCCCTTGCAGTTCATCTCGACCTCATCCGACCATATCTCGTTCTTTGCCGAGCACCAGAAGCACTCGATCTCCTCCGGATAAGGGTTCCTTATCTCGCGACTTCCTGGACATCCTTCTTTTAACATATACGTAGTGTAAACCGAAACACCCGCCTTGTACATGAGATAGATCATACGCTTTCACGTTCTGGCGGGCTTTCATACTCTCCCGGACTGCTCCGTCCGGGGAAAACATATCTCATATATCTCACCAGATCAACAAGTCATGAAGTCGCAATTCTTTCTGAAGAAAACTTAACTGGACAGGCAAGAATCCTTCGGCTAGACTAAACATAGTAAGTGCTATGTTAATTAAGTTTAATAATGGTTTTACTTCACCCCGGCACCAAATTAAGTCTGCATTAGCGGACTGCATCTCATTTTCATTAGGAGGATGTATGAGTAGAAAGAATCTCATAATCTTGCTGGCAGCAGCCTTCGTAATCAGCGCATTTGGAAGCGCATTTGCACTGCCGTCATATGTTACGCAGTTTTCAGGGCAATATCCGACAGCCGGCGCTATCGCCAACTGCGGCCTCTGCCACATAGACCCCGCAGGCGGCGGTCCGAGAAATCCCTTCGGGAACGATTTTGCCACTAATGGGCATAGCTTTACCGCCATTCAGAATCTGGATTCCGATGGAGACGGGTTCACAAATCTGGCGGAAATTACTGCAACACCACCCACATATCCGGGAGACCCGGCAAGCAAACCTGCGCCGGCAACCCCGCCACCGCCCGCAACCTGTACCTCGTTCACCTATTCCGCATGGGGAGCATGCCAGGCTGACAGCACCCAGTCCAGGACCGTCACCTCAAGCCTGCCTTCAGGGTGTACCGGTGGAAGCCCGCTATTGACACAGTCATGCACCTATGTGCCGCCGGTTAATGCCTGCACGTCGTTCACCTATTCCGCATGGGGAACATGCCAGTCCAACAACACCCAGACCAGGACCGTAACCTCAAGCCTGCCTTCAGGATGTACCGGCGGAAGCCCGTTGTTGACGCAGATATGCAATTATGTGCCGCCGGTTAATGCCTGCACGTCGTTCACCTATTCCGCATGGGGGGCATGCCAGTCCAGCAACACCCAGACCAGGACCGTAACCTCAAGCCTGCCTTCAGGGTGTACCGGTGGAAGCCCGGTATTAAGCCAGGCCTGCACCTCCGTACCGCCTGTGACTCCTCCTCCTTCCGGCGCCATGGGACTTCCGACCTCTGAGCAGACCTTCCTCTACAATGCGGTAGCAGACCCCGTGGTCAGCGCAGACCCTGCCCAGGCAAAGCCTATCGGAGTCGGCCCGCTTGCAACAGGGGGAAATACGATCGATCTGAAGGTGAATATCGGCCCCTTTGAAGCACCGGTGGACATCTCCTTCTTCATCTATGCCCCGGCGGTCGACCCTGAAGAGCTCTATTTTATGGCCCCGAACTATGACATGAAGAGGCTCTCGGATACTGTCGGTGATATGGAGCGTTCGTCTTATTCATCAGCGGTCATGGGCAAACGGGAAGGCAATACCCCTTCTTCGGTGAAGTTTAAGAGAATCGCTTTCTGGAAGACAGATGTGACCTCTGTAAACGAAGAGATCTACAAGGGCAGTCTGGCGCCAGGATACTACAATCTCGTCCTTGTCGTGAAGACACCCGGCAACGACAATAATTATTACAGCTGGTCAACCCAGGTGGTTGTTCCGGGAAAGAGCGGAAGCAACGATTAAGCAGTAAAAGTAGAATCCCGGCTGTCAGACAATCCTGGCAGCCGGGAACAATTCCCCCGCAGACCTCGCCTGTCGTGCACAACCCTCAAAAAAACCGTATCAGGTCCCCCAGCGGCGATAGATTTCGTGCCCGATACCCATCGCGTCGAGGATCCTTCCCGCAATGAAATCGATCAACTCATCCAGTCCGCCTGGTTTATGATAGAAACTGACGACCGGGGGCGCAATCCTGACACCCAGGCGGGCAAGCTTCAGCATATTCTCCAGATGAATCGCGCTGAACGGCATCTCCCTGGGCGACAGGACGAGCGGCCTTCCTTCCTTCAGGGTCACATCCGCCGCCCGTTCGACAAGATTATTCGCATACCCCGAGGCGATCCCCGCAAGGGTCTTCATCGAGCAGGGGACAACGAACATGCCGTCTGTCCTGAAGGAGCCGCTGGCAACCGGCGCCTCGAAATTATGCTCGGCGTGATACAGTATTTGGTCGGATCCAGCATAGTCACGCAATTTTGCCTGAATCTCCACCTCGCCTCCGGCTTCCAGATCGACTCCGGTCTCCGCCCTGATGATCGAAAAAGACTGGCGGGAGATCAGCGTGTGGACCTCGGAGGTTTTCGCAAGCTCCCTCAGGATCCTCAGGCCGACGGCCGGGCCGGTCGCGCCGGTGATCGCCAGGACATAGCGTTTCATGCGAGATAGTTCATCAGCGTCGATATAAAGACCGTCATGCTGATATATCCGTTCATATTCAGGAACGCCATGTCGAGTTTTGAAAGGTCGTCGTCGTGCACGAGCGAGTGTTCGTACAGGAATAGTCCGGCCACAACCACCATGCCGGCCCAGAAAAAGGGGCCGAGGCCGAAGATCAATCCCGTGGCTGCAATCAGCAGAAAAGCGATGAGATGAAAGGTCCTCGCCAGGCGGATCGACACACTGACGCCGAACCTCTGGGGGATCGAATAAAGACCATGGCCACGATCGAACTCGAGGTCCTGGAGCGCATACAGCACGTCAAAGCCCGCAAGCCAGAATATCACCGCAAGGACAAGAGGAAGGATGCCGGGGTAGAAGCTGCCCCTGATCGCGAGCCAGGAACCAAGGGGGGCGGCCGAGATCGCAAGTCCAAGTACGAAATGCGCAAGCCAGGTAAACCTCTTTGTAAAGGAATACACAAAAAGGACCAGGATGGCGACCGGCGACAGGTAAAGGCAGAGCGGATTGAGCATATACGCGGCCGCGATCATCATGCTGAAGGAGACCGCGACGAAGACGACCGTTTCGCCGACACCTATCACCCCAGAAGGGATCTCCCTACCCGCGGTCCGCGGGTTTGCCGCATCGATCCTGCGGTCGATCACCCTGTTAAGCCCCATCGCACCGGAGCGGGCGCCGACCATGGCCACGACTATCCAGAAGACCTGCCGGGGTGAGGGAACGCCGGAGGCGGCGATCAGCGCAGAGGTGAACGCAAACGGCAGGGCGAAGATCGAGTGGGAGAACTTGATCATCCTCAGATAGAGCGTCACTCTCTGGAACAATGTGGTCGTCATCGACTTTCAGTTGGGCCTTATGATAATGGCGACAAGAGACTCGATCTCCGCATCCGTCAGCGGACCGCCGTTCTTCCGGGCCCAGCCGGGCATCGACGTCCCCTCTACACCATCCCGAATTACCCGCCGGATATGGGCTTCGGGCCTCCCGCTCATCTGCGATATGTTCGTCGCAGCGGCACCGGCGTTATGGCACATGAAACAATCGGCCCTGAAGAGATCAAAACCGGCCTTTCCCCTCCCCTGCTCTACATGACAGCCGCTGCAGGGGGATTCAAAGATCTGCGTAGCACGGTATGTCTTCATATGCATCCGGTCCCTGACCCTCATTGTCGCGGTCAGCGTCACGACAGGCCGTTTCGGGTCGTTGCTGAAGACCTGCACAGTCTTCGTAACCGGGCCTCTCTTGCCGGCAAGGTCGATCTCAACCCTGATGCGGCCCTTCTCGCCAGGCTTCAGATGGCTCAAACTAGCCATCGCGGCGGTACAGCCTCAGGAGGCCGAGACCCTGCCGACCTCCAGGTCCTGATCGCCGCGGTTGAGAAACTCGAAATAGCACTCGATCTTTTCATCCCCGCCGACACTGCCGAAATTGTGCCCTGTTTCGGGGAAAAAAATCACCGGCGCGGCCTGGGCTGCGGAAGGCGCACTGCAGGCGATCAGAAGCAGCAACATGGCGTAAACAACGGATCTTTTCATGATCTTATACTACACCAGAAACGCGCAAAAATGAAAATTGTGTTAAGATAATCTGCCGTGCAGATGTGCGTCCCCTCTGAGATTGACGACTGCGCCGCAACTATCCGACAGACACCGGGAGGCCGAGACGTGAAGAAAACGAATATAGACGAACTCACCATCAATACGATAAGGATGCTGGCAGCGGACGCGGTGCAGCATGCAAACTCCGGTCATCCGGGGATGCCTATGGGTGACGCGCCGATGGCGTATCTCCTGTGGTCGAAGTTCCTGAGGCACAATCCCTCCAACCCCCTGTGGCAGAACCGGGACCGGTTCGTGCTTTCGGCGGGGCACGGCTCTGCGCTTCTGTATAGTCTCCTCCACCTTACCGGCTACGATATATCCCTTGACGACATCAGGAAATTTCGTCAGTGGGAGAGCAAGACCCCCGGACATCCTGAATATCGTCCGGACTGCGGCATCGAGACCACCACCGGACCGCTTGGTCAGGGGTTCGCCACCGGCGTCGGTATGGCGATGGCGGAAAGATATCTGGCCGCGATGTTCAACAGGCCCGGATATAAAATCGTCGATTATCATATCTACGGAATCGTCAGCGACGGCGACCTCATGGAAGGCATTTCTTCCGAGGCCGCCTCACTGGCCGGTAATCTCGGGCTCGGCAAGATGATATATCTCTATTCTGACAACAAGATCACGATCGAGGGATCAACCGACCTTACTTTTACCGAGGACGTACAGAAGAGGTTCGAGGCACAGGAATGGCAGGTCCTCCGTGCAGACGGCAACGAGGTCAAACAGATAGACGCGGCGCTCAGGGCGGCGCAGAAAGAGAAAGACAGGCCTTCGCTTATCATCGTCAGGACGAACATCGGCTTTGGAAGTCCTCATAAGCAGGACACCTGCGATGTCCACGGCTCTCCTCTCGGTGAAGACGAACTCCGGTTGACTAAGCAGAATCTCTCCTGCCCCCCGGACAGGAAGTTCTGCATACCGAAGACAGTCTCTTCCCACATGAGAAAGGCCGTTGTCAAAGGCCGGGACCAGGAAAAGAAGTGGCAGGCGCTCTATAAACAGTATGCGAAGAAACATCCCGATCTGGCGGGGCTATGGGACGATCTTTCCGAGGGAAAACTGCCGAAGAGATGGGAAAAATCCCTGCCGGTCTTCAGCCCGGCTGACGGCTCTATCGCCACGCGGAGCGCATCAGGAAAGGTTCTCAACGCAATCGCCGACGGACTTCCCCATCTGGTCGGAGGCTCGGCTGACCTCGCGCCGTCGAACAACACCTGGCTGAAGAAATACATCGAATACAGCAGGAAGAAGGCCGGCAGGAATATCCATTTCGGAGTCAGGGAACATGCGATGGGCGCCGCGCTCAACGGCATGGCCCTCAGCAGGATGCTGATCCCCTACGGCGGGACCTTCTTCGTCTTCTCCGACTACATGAAACCCGCGATCAGGCTCTCCGCCCTTATGGGGGTGCATGTCGTCTATGTCCTGACTCATGACTCAATCGGTCTGGGCGAAGACGGCCCTACCCATCAGCCGGTCGAACACCTGGCCGCCCTCAGGGCGATGCCGAACCTCAACGTCCTGCGCCCTGCGGACGCCAACGAAACTGCCGCTGCCTGGAAGGTGGCGATTACCGATCAGACGAGGCCCCATGCGCTCGTCCTTTCGAGACAGAACCTTCCGGTCCTCGACCGCAAGAAATACCCTGCAGCGGACGAGATTGAAAAAGGCGGCTATGTGCTTTCCGACACGAAGGGAACTCCCGACATCATCCTGATCGCCTCGGGTGCTGAGGTGCATGCGACGCTGGCCGCTGCCGAGGAGCTGGCCTCAAAGGGAGTGAAGGTGCGCGTCGTCAATATGGCCTGCACATCGCTCTTCGACCGGCAGCCCTCAGCATACCGCAACAGCGTCCTCCCTCCGAAGGTGGTAAGGCGGATTGCGATCGAGGCCGCTTCGACCTTCGGCTGGCATAAGTATGTCGGCCTCGAAGGAGATGTGATCGGGATGGAGAGCTTCGGCGCATCTGCCCCGGCAAAGGTCCTCTTCGAGAAATTCGGCTTCACCGCCCCGCACATCGTGGCCAGGGCGGAGAAATTGCTCAAAGGAAGGCAATGACCCCGGCCGCCGCGGAGAGATAAGCAGGCTTCATGGCGAAGGATCTGAACGACCTCAAAAAACAGATCTTCTTCGAGCTGCTCGATCTGGCCGGGAGGGTCTTCATCGTTGTCACATACTCCGATAACGTCGTTATCGGAAACAGGGGGTTTCTCCCCGAGGAAAAAGAGCGCGGGCTGGTACTGGTCTTCAACAGGATGATGCAGTTCGCATGGGACGACACCGGCATCCATGCAACCCTCGGGTTCGGGCCGAAGGTCGAAAAGTGCTTTATCCCGCCGGACGAGATCAAGGCGATATTTTCGCCGGAACTCGAGGCTCAGTTCGCCACTTCATCCGAAAAGAAAGACCATCCGGAACCGTCCTCGGGGCATGACACGGAGAAGAAACCCGAGGGAAAGCCCTCACTCAGGGCGGTCCCGGACAAAAAGGTGGTCAAGGTCGACTTCTCGAAAAAGAAATAAGGAGGATCACGCCCCCCCGAGAATGGACTTTATCCGTTCATTGACCTCTTTGCCGTCGGCCTTTCCCTTCACCTTCGGCATGAGTTCCTTCATCAGCTTCCCCATCTCCTTCATGCTGGTGACCCCGGCCCCCTGGATCGCCTCCCGGATCACGGCGTCGAGTTCCTCGGGGGAGAGCTGTTTCGGGAGGTACTCCTGTATGATGCCAATCTCCCTGCCCTCCTTGTCGGCAAGGTCCTGACGGTTCGCCGCCGTATACTGCTCCATCGACTCCCTGCGCTGTTTCACCATCGTCGAGAGGATCGAGACGACATCCTCTTCCGTCAGGTCCCCCTTGCCCCTCTTCGCGATCTCCGCGTTCTTAACCGCTGATTTGATCATCCTGAGCGTGGAGGTCCTGAGGTCGCTGCCCTCTTCCTTACTCTTCATGCTCGCCCCGATATCTTCCGTCAGCTTCTGCAATATGTCCATGTATGATGCCTCCTTTGATTTTGTGAATCCCGCACTTATATATACCGTAAATATTAGCTGAAAAAATGATAAAGTATAAAGCGATATATATATGCCGCTGTCTCTTAATGAAATAAAGGATCGGGCACTCGCCTTTTCACGCGACTGGGATGGCGAGCGAGTCGAACGCGCCGAGGCTCAGACCTTCTGGATGAGTTTTTCATGAAGCCGATACCCGTCAGTCAGGAAAGCAGTTAAGAAAACCGATCCCTTCCCTTGCAAACCTTCCGCTCAAGGTGATAAAATTCATGAGCCTTTCTTACTGGAGAATCCGTGGAACTATTTAACCTTGGCATACATGAAATAAGGGCGATGCTCGACCGGAAGGAGATTACGTCGAAAGACGTGACCGACTCCGTCTTCGGCCGTATCGACGCGGTCGAAGAGCGCATCAGGGCCTATGTGACCGTCACGAAAGATGAAGCGGTACGAATGGCAGCTGCGGCTGATGGGGCGACCGGCTCGGACACGGCTGCCCCCCTGTCCGGTATTCCTGTCGCAATAAAAGACAACATGTGCACAAAGGGCATACTGACCACGTGCTCTTCCAGGATCCTCGGCAATTTCGTGCCGCCCTACGAAAGCACTGTCACGTCGAAGCTGACCGACCAGCATTATGTCCTCACCGGCAAGACGAACCTCGATGAATTTGCCATGGGCTCCTCTACCGAAAACTCTGCCTTTCAGACCACGCGCAACCCCTGGGACACCGAACGCATCCCCGGGGGATCGAGCGGCGGTTCAGCGGCAGCTGTTGCCGCAGGCGAGTGCATCGCCGCTCTCGGTTCGGACACGGGAGGGTCTATCCGTCAGCCTGCAGCCCTCTGCGGTGTCGTCGGGCTGAAACCGACCTACGGCAGGGTCTCCCGATACGGGCTCGTCGCCTTCGCCTCCTCTCTCGACCAGATAGGCCCGATCACAAAAAATGTGCGCGACGCAGCCATGCTTCTGAACGTCATCTCCGGAAACGATCCGAAAGACTCGACCTCCGCGCCGGTTGCCGTACCCGATTTCACCGCGGTTCTCGGGCAGGACATCAGGGGGATGAAGATAGGGATCCCGAAGGAATACTTCATCGAGGGGATGGACGCCGAAGTTGACGCATCTGTCAGAGAGGCGATAAGAAAGCTCGAGTCCCTCGGCGCCACTGCACACGAGGTCTCGCTCCCCCATTCGGGGTACGCAGTCGCGACCTATTATGTGCTTGCGACCTCAGAGGCAAGCTCGAACCTTGCCCGCTATGACGGCGTGAAATACGGCTTCAGGGTCGAAGGCAAGGATCTTCTGGACATGTACATGCAGACGAGGTCCCAGGGCTTCGGGCCGGAAGTAAAACGACGTATCATGCTCGGCACCTATGCGCTTTCCTCCGGCTATTATGACGCCTATTACAAAAAGGCGCAGCAGGTGAGGACCCTCATCAAGAACGACTTTGAGGCAGCGTTCAAAGAGGTGGACCTGATAGTCACCCCGACCACGCCGACCCCCGCCTTCAAAATGGGGGAAAAGACGGACGATCCGCTCCAGATGTATCTTGCCGACATCTTCACGATCAGCGTCAACCTCGCCGGCGTGCCGGGGATATCGATACCCTGCGGCTTCACCTCTCAGAACCTCCCTGTCGGTCTTCAGATCATAGGCAGGCATTTCGACGAGGAGACGGTCCTGAAGGCCTCGTATGCGTACGAACAGTCCACGGAATGGCATATGCGGAGGCCGGCATTATGAGATACGAAGCGGTCATCGGTCTTGAAGTCCATGCCCAGATGCTGACGGAGACGAAGATCTTCTGCGGCTGCGCCACGAAGTTCGGGGCAGGCCCGAATACGCAGACATGCCCTGTCTGTATAGGGATGCCGGGAGTGCTTCCGGTACTGAACCGCAGGGCACTGGAGTTTGCGATAAGGACGGGCCTGGCAACGAGCTGCACAATTGCGCAGTATAGCCGTTTCGCCAGGAAGAACTATTTCTATCCCGACCTCCCGAAGGGGTATCAGACGAGCCAGTTCGAGCACCCGATCTGCGAGCATGGCTTTCTCGAGATAGACGTTGACGGAGAGACGAAGAAGATCGGCATCACCAGAATCCACATGGAGGAGGACGCGGGAAAGAATATCCACGAGGACTCCGGAAGTTACAGTTACGTGGACCTCAACAGGGCCGGCGTGCCCCTGATGGAGATCGTCTCCGAGCCGGACCTGCGGACCCCGAAGGAGGCGGCGGCCTATATGAGGAAACTGCGGGCGATCCTCAGGTACCTCGGTGTCTGCGACGGAAATATGGACCAGGGCTCTCTCCGGTGCGATGCAAACGTATCGGTAAGACCCGCAGGCCAGAAGGAACTGGCGACGCGGGCCGAGATAAAGAACATCAACTCCTTCCGGTTTGTCGAAAAGGCGATCGAATACGAGATCAGGCGGCAGATCAAGGTCGTCGAAGACGGCGGAAAGGTGGTTCAGGAGACGAGGCTCTGGGACTCTGCGAAGGGCATAACCGAGTCGATGAGATCGAAGGAAGAGGCCCATGATTACCGCTATTTCCCCGAACCCGACCTCGTGCCGATCGTCCCTGACAGGAACTGGGTGGAAGGCATCCGCGCATCCCTGCCCGAGCTCCCGGACGCAAAGAAGAAACGCTTTGTGGCTGAGTACGGGCTGCCTGAACAGGACGCGTCTCTCCTTACTGAGGAGCAGGCAGTAGCCGACTGGTTCGAAAAAGCCGTATCCTCCGGCGGTCAGGCCAAGGCGGTCGCCAACTGGATGATGGGAGACCTCACTCGCCTCCTGAACGACGAGGGCAGGTCCATCGGTGAATGCCCGCTTTCGCCAAAACAGATGGCAGGCATGCTGAGCCTGATAGACCAGGGTACGATCAGCGGGAAGATCGCGAAGACCGTCTTCGAGGATATGTACCGGACCGGCAAGGATGCCGCTGTCATCGTGAAGGAAAAGGGGCTTGTCCAGATATCCGATGTCTCGGAGATCGAAAAGGCGGTCGATGAGCTTCTCGCCAGGAGCCAGAAGGAGATCGAGAGATATCGGGCGGGAGACGAGAAGCTTCTGGGTTTCTTTGTCGGACAGGTGATGAAGGCGACCAGGGGCAAGGCCAACCCGCAGACCCTCAACGAGCTGCTGAAGAAGAAACTCTCGTCGTAAGTTTGCTTTAGGTCCCTTTCATCAGTTAAAATTTCTGTCTCATCAGCGGAGAGATGTCCGAGTGGCTTAAGGAGCACGCCTGGAAAGCGTGTGTGGGATAAAACTCACCGAGAGTTCAAATCTCTCTCTCTCCGCCATTTTTTCCCCTGAAAACTTCCCTTTTGTCGCGAGTACCAAGCGAGGGGAATTAAGTTCCGTGGCGTCCCGGTCAGAAAACATGCCGGGACGCCGCGGAGGGCACTGCTAATCGGTCTGCTGTTTATGCTGCTGCTGATACATGGGGTTCTGGCTCCGCTGCTGCTGCATCTTCTCACCAGCGGTCGGCCCGCGACGATCATCGCCGCTATGGCCCCGGTCAGGGCCGGGCTTTCCGCCTCTGTCACCGCCATGCGATCCGCCATCCCTTCCGCCACCATCACGCCTGTCATCGCGGAAGTGATCCCGGCGGTCATCACGACGGTCGTCGCGGAAGTGATCCCGGCGGTCATCACGACGGTCATCGCGGAAGTGATCCCGGCGGTCATCACGACGGTCCCATCTCCTGCGATCACGCAGTTCATTCCGGTACCAGTCATACCTGTTCCAGTGCTTATCCCGCTCCCATGAACGCCAGCTCCTGTGAAAGTCGCGGTAAGGAACGCGGTAGTATCCTGAAGGCGCATACCGATAATAATCCGGAGGGATATCAATAATAAACCTGGGGACCAGGGAGAGCCTGATATGATTCCACGGACCCCCGAAGCCGCGGGACCGGTACCATCTGCTGCCGTAGGTGCGGAACCAGTAGCCGTTGTAGAAATAGACACCTTCTGTATCAGGGACCATGTAGACATAGCCTGAGGTGCCGGGAACTACGATCAAATCGGACGGTTCATCGAAGCCGAACGGCGGCGGAACGTTGATATTGACACCGAAGTGGATATCGGAGGCCGTAACCGTCAGCGGCATGCCTGCAACAAACATAAGTGAAACAGCCAGCAACAAAAGCCTTTTCATGGGGTGTGTCTCCTTTCATTGAGGAAGAACGGCCACAGATCATCTTAAACCCGTCCTCCATCCTGGCTATCATTATAGAGAAATTAATGTCTCCTGTCCATATCCGCCATTTCCTGTGAGGACTATTTACACCTGTCCCACTCTATTTAGATGCATAACTGCTTACCTGTTAATTTCATTGTCAATTAAGTAATTGACAATGCCCGGAATTAGGGTTAATATAAGCTAAATACAGCGACGGTGGGCTGTTCTTTGAGAATTTTCACGCAGTGCCCTGGATAGAGCGGAATTTCTTGACATTTGTTCAGGAACCACGTTAGAATTGAATTGAAGCAAGAAATCAGTCTATTCAGGGGACGTTTGAATAAAGCCAACCTATGCGGACATTCTACCCTCCAGTCCGCGTAGGATTCCTGAGGGTTTTCCCCGATCCCCAGCCCTCAGGATGCAGGCCCTCGCCAGAGGGCCTTTTTTTTGTCCTGAGCAAAATAACTCCATCACCGCGCATTATCACGCTTTATTGAGGATACGGGGTCCAGGACGAAATCAAGGGGTAAAAGGGTAAGGAGTTTTGGCTACCTGATAAGGCCGAAGCGGAGACAGACCCAGAAGAAAACCGGACCGGCAAAGGTACTTCCATCTATCTTATCCAGAATGCCTCCATGGCCGGGAAAGATCCTGCCGGAATCCTTCACCCCGGCGTCACGCTTCAGCATCGACTCGACAAGATCCCCGACAATCGTCGTCAGCCCCACCGCTGCACCCAGGATGCTGACCTGCAGGATGCTCAGATAATGTATGACGGCAATGTTGATGATACCGGCTCCGAGGATACCGCCAAGCACAGATCCGGCAGCGCCTTCCACTGTCTTGTTTGGACTGATCGCCTCATACA
This sequence comes from Nitrospirota bacterium, assembly GCA_021814475.1. Lineage (GTDB taxonomy): Bacteria > Nitrospirota > Thermodesulfovibrionia > Thermodesulfovibrionales > UBA6898 > PALSA-1316. The sequence goes on along the minus strand of JAKAIE010000001.1, from coordinate 107,728 downwards.
GCTTATGCCTGCCGATGCCCTTGCCGATGTAGTACGCCATGCTGTCGGCAGCCCATACCGAGGCATACAGCAGGATGATCCACTCCGGCGACCTCATGGCGATGCTCAACTGAAAGGTCAGGAGTCCGGGGACATAAAGCAGGCCCAGGATAACTGTGGCGGCCTCCCTCATGGAGTTTTCGGGATCAGCCCTCAGGAATAGCCTGAACGCCAGAAAAAAGAGGACGCTGATCAGTGACAGCGTATACATATCAGCCAGTGACAGGAAAAAGGCAGCCATGAGGCCGATTCCCCATGCCACGCCGAGATACTTCATCACCGTGTTCAGCCTGAACATCGCATAAAATTCGTACAGGCCGAGACCGGCGACCATAACCAGGAGATAAAAGAAATACTGCACCGGAAGGCGCATGACATATAGGTACAGGAGCGGAACCAGTACCGCAGCAACCACGACCCTCCTAAGATGCATGAGACCTGGCCGGTATGGCGCCGAAGCGGCGCTCTCTGCCCTGATAATCGCGGATTGCACGTCCAAACTCCTCACGGTCAAAATCAGGCCAGAGAGTCTCGGAGAAATAAAGCTCGGCATAGGCGCTCTGCCAGAGCATGAAATTGCTCAGACGCCGCTCGCCGCTCGTCCTCAGGATAAGATCGGGCGGCGGCAGACCCGCAGTGTCCAGATATGCATCGAACGTCAGGTCCGTAAGGTCTACGGACCGGCACTGGCTTTCCATCAGCTTTTTTATCGCCCGGATGATCTCATTGCGTCCGCTGTAACTCAGCGCCGTGATCAGCGTCATGCCGGTATTCGAAGCAGTCTGCCGCTCGCTCTCCACGATGAGTCTCTGAATATTTTCCGGGAGCCGCGTCAGTTCGCCTATGGCCCTGTAGACGATGTTCTGCCTCTTGAGGTCCTCCAGTTCCTTTCTCAGGTAAATCTCAAGCAGTCTCATCAGCATCGAGACCTCGTTTGCCGGCCTCTGCCAGTTCTCGGTGGAAAAGGTATAGAGGGTCAGGTATCGGATTCCCATCTCCGCGGCGGTCTGGATAACCTCCTTTGCCCTTTCGGCCCCTACCCTGTGGCCCTCAATTCGGGGCAATCCCCTCAGTTGTGCCCACCTGCCGTTGCCGTCCATGATTATGCCGACATGTGAAGGTAGCCCGCTGTGTGTTGGCGCCATATTACCGCCCCTTGACCGAATAGACCGAGAGCATTGATCCGAGGGGGCTTTCCCCCTTCAGGATATTATCGAACTTGAGCCCCAGAAACGGATTTGACAGGACAATGACCTTGTCCCCGGATACCGCATAATCCTGGAGGGAGCCGCGGATGTCCTCTATTGTAACCGCATCTTCCATCGCCAGGCCGTTCCACCAGTATGTGCGAATATATGAACTCTTATACCCGATCGTCTTGGCGATGTCGGCCAGCGGGACCCGGTAGACGACCATCACCTCCCGGTGTCTCTGGCAGAGCCTGTCTTTGATCGACCACTCCCCCGCATCGAGATAGGAAAATGAAGACGGCTTTTTAAAAGTCGATATGAAACCTCCGGTGTCCGAAGAACTCTTCCAGACCCTGGTCCCCTTGTCGTCATAAAGGTTCAGAAACCCCTTATCGTCGTAGGCAAAGATCATCGGTTCTTTCCCGGGTCCCCCGATCATGACGAAGTCGTACACATTGACCCCTTTCGGCAGCCTCAGGGCATCCCCCACTCTGACTCCGCCGTCCCAGACAAGCCGGAAAACCTGCTTGCTGAAACCATCGACAGGGGAATAGGCCTGGGCAATCAGTCCGTCTCCGAGCCTTCTCACGAAATACTTGCCCTTCCACAGAAGCGAGAATCCCCCGCCGGAAAATTCGTAAATCGAGGTCTCGACCTCCGAACTCCTCAGCGAGGTCACCACGACCTCGGCCTTGCCGTTATGTTTCAGATCAACGGTATCGAGCCAGAGATGATCGTCCTGGGCCGACCCCTTGATCTCCCAGAGTTTCTTCAGATCAACCCCGAACGCGTAGACCCGAATCACATTACCTGTGCTGATCAGGATCTCCTGATTGCCGTCTCCGTCGATATCTCCGACAGCCAGAAGGCGGGCCCTGAATTTCAGATCAAATGTCATCGAGACATCCCCGGTCTTCGGAGTAAAATATGCCTCGCCGAACTTCAGGTCCTTTGAAATCTCGTCCCCTACCCCGACCTCGCTGTCGAGGAACTTCGCGCCGTCAGACACCCAATAGAGCCTCTGATGAAGGATCGTCTTTTTGTCGCCCGGGCGCATGGTCAGGATCAATGCGACCTCGGCACCGAGTCTCCTGGCCTCCGCAAGGACCTTCGCCTCGTCCGAGGTCTCCATCGCTGTATCGATCATCTCTATCCTCCCGGAGGCCTTCAGCTTCCGGTAATAATCGTCTGCAAGGTACCAGTCGGCGCCCTTGTCCTGGCAGAAGAACATTTTCACTTTTGTGTCGGACAGGCGGACCTTGTCCCCCGGCCGCGCCTCTCCCTCTACGAGCGTTGCCACCACGGCGTCCGAACCGGCCTCCTTCACCTGGATCTTGCCAACGGGTGTCTCTATCTTTCCCAGGATCTCCTTTGTGACGGGATGCCTGAACGGCGCCCCCTCTCTCATGACACTGAGTCTCATACCCGGCTTCAGCGCGTCCTTTTCTCCCGCGTCGATAGTGACATTCACTCCCTCGACACGGAGAACCGACCCGTAGTGGGGCCTGAAGTAGGCAACGGTGCTGTGGGCAAACTGCGTGATCGGGTCGTCGGCAGCGGAGGCAATTGCCGCCGTCACCATACACAGACAAAATAGGCTCAAGATAATTTTCTTCAAGACTGCTCCTCCTGGAAACTGATCGTAAAACCGAATTCTCTGCGGCCCGGCTTATCGAGCCGCAACACAAAAAGAAAGGCCGTTCCCTGATACAGCCGTTCGACCCCCTGCTCCGACAGGGAGACCGTCTCGACCGGATAGTGCCAGACACTGACCGGCTCGTCGAACGTAAAGACCGTCTTCAGCTTCAGATAGCTCTCCGTCAGGTTCAGCGTCGTGACCCCGTCCTGCACCGATGTGCTCTGCATCGCCAGGAGGTCACCGCCTGCCTGTATCCCCGCAAACGGCGAGCCGAGCATGGAGATATTCATTTCAACGGCGAAGAGCCCCGAGAAATCACCATTGAGGCTATAGTCCACCCTGATGTTGTCACCGTGGGTAATCCGCACCGTCTTTTCCAGCCGCATCGGCCTGCCCTGAACCACCCCGTCGCGGCTGAAGGAGATATCGCACCCCTTTGCCTTCTTCTTGACGTCCATGAGATAACAGCCCTGAAGAAAATCCCCCAGTTCGTCGTACTCCGAACGGCATATATCCAGAATGCCGGTATCGGCCGGGATGAAATGGTCGAGGAGGGATGTCCTCCTGTATCCGTCGTAGATAAGGTAATCCGCCAGACCCTCTTCTTTCAGGATCAGCTGATCGTGGATCGTCTTCGTCAGGTCGCTTCCGCTGCCGGACGCCTTTGCGATCTTCGAATGGTAGGCCTCCGGCCTCCGCGAAAGAATATCCAGAATATTGACCGGATTTTTCTTCAGGGACAGTTCGGTAAGAGAACCGCCGAGTTCAGTCGCCACAAGGGTGAGTCTTTTAGTACTGATGACCACATCCTCGTTGCTGTCGAAGTCGAAGTCACCCCGGACGATCTTCGGGTATTCCCTGAGCAGGTCCCCGGCTATCGACTCGGCCTTGATGAGATGACGGTAAAGGGCGGACCGCAGGTGGGGCAGGTACAGTCCGCCGAAGATGCCATGCCAGTAGGCATCGTTGCACTGTCCCCTCCAGAGCTCATCGAGCGCCAGCCGGCCCTTTGCGGCATCCGTCTTTGTCGCCGAGTGCACCGTCTCGCTGATCATGGACATACGCTTGTGCAGGTGGTTAGCCTCAGGGTACTTCACCATAAAGGACCGCCAGATCCCGCCCCTCAGAAGCTCCTTCGCGCGGCCTCCCATCACCTTGCCGAGTTCGTCGAGGGCAAATTCATATTCGAGCGCCGCCTCGGAGGGAAGTGTCCACTCGCCCATCTCGCGATAGGACGCGGTCGGTAGGTATACCCTGCCGGCGGGCCTGAACCGGCTGTGATAGTCGCTGAAGGTCGTGGTCTCGATCCAGTCGGCGTTCCTGGCCAACTCACCGAAAAAGTTGTTCAGCCACCCGTCGCCGTAACAGTGCTGATAGGTCTTCGGCCAGACGCCGAACTTCTCTCCGTCGTCGGCCATCGTCAGCAGCGGGTCCCCCCCCCGCATGTGGATCGACCTGAAATAGGAGATGCAGTCGTCCACCGTCCTGAACGGGATATAGTAGCGGAGTTTTTCACTGCCGGGGAAGACGCTTACCACAGACCCGTCGTCTTCGGTATTGTAATATCCGACCAGGTCACCCTCTTCCAGTCCCGTCAATTTGAAATGATAGTCGTCTATCGGCAGGTAAGACATGCCGGCCTTTGCTATGAACCTCGGCATCTGCGGCTCCCATACACGCTCGGCGAGCCACATCCCCTGAGGTTCATAGCCCAGGTTCTTTTTGATGAACTTCGATAGCGCGATGATCTGGCTGACCCGGTCCTTCTCAGGCAGCACCGAGAGGATCGGTTCGTAAAATCCTCCGGAGAGTATCTCGACCCGGTTGTCCTTCACGAGCGCACGCAGCATCTCGATCGCCTCGGGATGGTTCTCCTTCATCCACGACAGGAGATAGCCGGAATAGTGCAGCACCACCCTGACCCCCGGATGTTCGATGAGCGTCTCGAGGAACGGCAGGTACGATTTCCGGTAACAGTCCTCCAGCACATGGCCGAAATTGCCTACCGGCTGATGGTTATGAAAGGCAAGGATGAGATGGAGTTTTGACATTGTTTTTATTAATTAATCTCTTTCCCTAATGGTCATAAAATATACCACAAAAGAGAATGAGGTTGAAAGTCGGGAACTACATAACTAAATGTCGACAAATATTACAGAACTTCGCCGTCCCGAACTTTAGGAGAGAATACAACAACATCCTACCATTCATATCGCCAGAAGTCTCTCTTTTGCATCCTCATGAGACACAACCCTGCCCTCTTCAGCAGCCTTTAAGCCTACAACAATCTTCTTTTTTACATACAGCTCATACATGATATCGTCCCAGGTGGCATTATCGGGCAGCCTGTCGATCATTTTATTTGCTTCTTCTTTGACAATGGACATGGCTTCTTATCTCCTTCATGTGACTGCTTCAAGTGTCGATTCATTATATCATTATTGCGCTGAAGCCTTCTTGGAGCAAGGCGGACCACCATGTGTCGTGAAGCCTTCTGGATGGATCGGAGATCAGCGCAAATCTCAGTGAGATTGCCCTTGAATTTTTGCGTATGCTCCATACGATGTTGTCGTACTTCCATGACAATAGGATCTTTCATACCATATGTTATACCAGTTCATAGAGTTGCTTCAAAAAAGTTCTGCAATAAAGTTATCATTTGAAATCATTCTTGATTAGCATTGCCATTTCTTCCTATTCCGTGGTCAAAAGATTGATTATCAAACGTATAAGCAAATCCTTGTTTGCCGGTGCGCTCTCCGCTATCAGCAATGCCAGAGCAGTAAGCGCAGTTTCGTTCATGCGAGCTATCATGCCCTCCTGTTCCATGTACAGTAGAAACAGAAACGATCCAATGCGTTTGTTGCCGTCGCTGAAGGGATGATCCTTGATGACGAAATACAACAAGTGTGCGGCCTTTTCTTCCCTGCTCTTATAAAGCGGTTCACCAAACATCGTCTGCTCAATACTTCCGAGAATACCGTCCAGAGCCTCGCCCCTTGCATTGCCGAATAGAGGCGTTGCCTCAGCGCGGGTTATTAAGTCAGCCTTAAGCCGTTCAATTGCGGCCCTTGCCTTTACGTCTGAAAGCACGCCTTGCGCCGGCCTGCAACCCGGCGGAAGCGGAATATCCTGCTCGTCATACTGCAGCAGCAGCCGCCATGTCTTTGAATATCCGGCAATAAGAGCCAGCACTTCTTTGCCGGTATCGTTCACAAGGGCATTGGCATGCAGCGTGCGAGACAGCAACTCCAGCGCCTGCTGCGCCTCATTGAGCCCCAGTTCTGCCAAGCGAGACTGGTTGAGTGTGTACCCCTCAAGGATATGCCTGCGAAGCACATTGGTGGCCCATTGGCGAAAACGCACGCCCCGTTTTGAATTAACCCGGTAACCCACGGAAATAATGGCATCAAGATTGTAATGCTTGATAGTCCTGGTGACCTGCCGTTTACCCTCGGTTTGAACTACCGAGTAATCCTCGGCAGTTGTCGGTTCGATCAATTCGCCATCCGCATAGATATTTTTCAGGTGAAGACCGATGTTATCAGTACTGCTCTCAAACAAATCAGCCATCTGCTTCTGCGTGAGCCAGACCGTCTCACCGTCCAGCCGGACCTGAACAATGCCCTTGCCTTCGGCATCTTCGTAGATAATAATTTCACTCATGGTAATTTCCTATTCTGATCGAGAAATATGCAAAATTTGCACATTGCTTAATTATCTCCGAACGCCTGGGCAAGGAGACGGGAGGGGAGAAGTTCGATTTCGCGCTTTTGCTGATAAAGGGTAGTTTGTATGGAGTTAGCTTCTGCCATCGCATTCTTAATCCGCTTGGCAATGGCTCGTTGCTGCTCTCGCGGGATCAACGGCACTTCAAAATCATTCAATATCGCACCATTCAGGTTCGCCTGATTTCCACCTCGTGCTTCGGACAATGTTCGAAGCGCCTCAGCCCGAGTCCATCCCGAACAATTATACATCATATCAAGAACTTTAAAGGGTGTTACAGTATGACCAGATTGTCCCTGTGGATGATCTCGTCGGAGTATTTATACCCGAGGATCCTCTCGATCTCGGTCGTCTTTCTGCCGAATATCTTCCTTATGTCCGACGAGGAGTAGTTCGTAAGCCCCTTGGCGATGCGCTTCCCCTCAGAATCCGTACAAAAGACAGGGGCGCCGGCATCGAAATCGCCCGAGACGCCGATGATACCGGAGGGCAGCAGACTTCCGCCCATCTTCGTGAGCGCCCTGATCGCCCCCTCGTCGAGGACAACAGTCCCGGCTGCGCGGCTTCCATAGGCTATCCAGCCCTTGCGGTTCGGGAGGCGGCCTTCTCTCGGTCTGAAGAACGTACCCTGGGAATTCCCTTCCATCAGTGAAACCAGCAGTCCCCTCTTTCTTCCGTTGATGATATTGACCGCGATCCCGTGCGAGGTCGCCTTTCCCGCAGCCCGCAGCTTGGAGTACATCCCACCTGTCCCGACTGCGCTGCCGGCATCGCCGGCCTTCTTCTCTATCGCATCGGTGATCCTGTCCACGGACGCGATCAGTTCGGCCCCGGGGTTCCTGCGGGGGTCTTCATGATAAAGCCCGTCGACGTCAGAGAGGATGATCAGCCGCTCCGCCTCTATCATGATAGCCACCAGGGCCGCGAGGTTGTCGTTGTCTCCGAATTTGATCTCGTCGGTAACTACCGTGTCATTTTCATTGACAACCGGCACGATCCCGTAGGACAGGAGGGTCAGGAGGGTATTTTTCGAGTTAATGTAGCGTTTTCTGTTGGCGAGGTCATCCCGGGTCAGCAGGATCTGGGCCACCTTGGTCTCACAGCCTCCGAAGGCCTTTTCATAGGACCACATGAGGCTGGATTGTCCTATCGCCGCTGCGGCCTGCTTCAGCTTGATCTCCCTCGGTTTTTCCCGGAGACCGAGTTTCTTCATCCCCGCGGCGACCGCCCCCGACGAAACGACCACTATCTCATACTCCATGGCCTTCAGCGCAACGACATCCTCCGCGATCGCGCCGATGCGTTCCATATTCAGCCCCTCGGTCTGACCTTCGCGGTCATCCGCCAGAATATTGCTGCCGATCTTCACCACCAGTCGTTTCATGCGGGAATTATACAGTATGCACAGGCCTTTGTCATCAGAGCGGAAGGTAGGCCGCAGGGTTCAGTTCAGGGCCGGAGAACTCGGACTTCAGGGCGCGGTGGTACCCTGCCACCGCGATCATCGCGGCGTTGTCGGTGCAGAGCGGGACCGACGGGATGAAGACCTCAACCCCCTCATCAACCCCCATCTCCTTCATCCTCTGCCTGAGAGAGGCGTTCGCCGCGACGCCCCCTGCGAGAGTCACCTGCCTGGCGCCGTTCTGCCTGACCGCCCACTGTACCTTCCGGATGAGGACATCGATGACAGCAGCCTGGAACGAGGCGGCGATATCGGCAAGCACAGACGGAGCCAACCCGGGGGGCTGCTGCCCTTTGATCCCCGCACCCTGACGTCTCACATGCTGCAGCACCGCTGTCTTCAGCCCGCTGAAGCTGAAATCGAGGCTGTCGGGGAGATACGCGCGGGGAAAATCAACCGCCCCGGGGTTTCCGTCTGCGGCAAGCCTGTCGATAACTGGTCCTCCGGGATAACCGAGGCCGAGGAGCTTCGATACCTTGTCATACGCCTCCCCGGCTGCATCGTCGCGGGTCCGTCCGAGTTCACGATATACGCCGAATCCCTCGGCGAGGTAAAGACTGGTATGGCCGCCCGACACCACAAGCGAGATAAAAGGAAATTCCGGTTGCGGCGACTCCAGAAACGGCGACAGGAGATGCCCCTCCAGGTGGTTGACCGCCACAAGGGGGATCTTCCGGCCGTAGCAGAGAGCCTTGGCGAATGAGCACCCGACGAGGAGAGAACCGATAAGACCGGGTCCGTGGCAGACCGCAACCGCACCCACGTCGGACAGTCCGATCCCGGCGGACTTCAGGGCCTCGTCCACGACAGGAGCGATCATCTCGATATGCTGCCTCGAGGCGAGCTCCGGCACGATCCCGCCATATTTTGTATGGATATCGGACTGGCCTGAGACTATATTCGAGACGATCCGAAGTCCGTCTTCGACAACGGCCGCGGAGGTGTCATCACATGAGGTATCGATGCCGAGAACAAGCATGAGATTATTATAGCCGGGGGGCTAAGCCCATTTCCCGGCTATGCCTTTATCTTCCCGTCCGCCATCTCGATCACTCGATGGCAGCGGGCCGAGAGCGTCTCGTTATGCGTGACGATCACGAACGAGGCCCCGCGCTTGCGGTTCTGTTCTGCAAAAAGATCAAAAAGGTCATTGCCGGTTGCGGTATCGAGGTTGCCGGTCGGCTCGTCCGCAAGGACGACCCCGGGGTTCTGGATCAGTGCGCGGCCCACGGCAACGCGCTGCTGCTCGCCTCCTGAGAGTTGGCCCGGCCTGTGGTGCAGCCTTTTTGAGAGTCCCAGCTCCTCAAGGAGAGCGCGAGCCTCGGACTCTACGAGATCGAAGGGCCTTCCGGCGATGATGCCCGGGAAGATCACATTCTCGATCGCGCTGAATTCAGGGAGCAGGTGGTGGAACTGAAAGACAAATCCGATCCGGGCATTCCTGATCCCGGCGAGGCTGTTGTCATCCATCGAGGCCAGGTCCCTGCCTTCGAACAGGACCCTTCCCGAGGTAGGCCTGTCGAGCGCCCCCAGGATATGAAGCAGTGTGCTCTTTCCCGCGCCCGAGGCGCCGACGACCCCGACCATCTCGCCGGAGCCTATCGAGATGCTGATATCCTTCAGCACCTGCAGTTCTCCCGCCGCGGTCGCAAACAACTTCGATACCTCTATCGCCTCAATCAGTTTTTCCAACACAACACCTCAATAATTGACGGGGGAGATTCTCCGGCAGATGCCTTCATAGCTCCCCCCTGCCCCTCTTGCCCCAAGAAGGGTGATTGAGGGGTAAGTGGGACTGAGGGGGTTACTCCTGCGTTCACCATTGTCACTCGTACCGCAGGGGTTCGACCGGGTTCAGCCGCGCCGCCTGCCATGCGGGATAGATCGTCGCCAGAAAGCTTATGAGCACCGCCGAGGTGCAGACCACCACGAAATCGGTTGTCTCCATCTTGACGGGCAGGTGGCTGAGGTAATAGACATCTGCCGGGAGCCTGATGAACTGGTATTTGTCGAGAAGCCGTCCGAGCGAGTAACCGCCCGCCAGGCCGATAGCCGTGCCGATCAGGCCGATGAAAAGCCCCTGGAACATGAAGACCGCCATGATGCCGCTGCTCTTCGCCCCCATCGCCTTCAGGATCGCGATCTCCCTGCTCTTTTCTATCACGTTCATGATCAGGTTGCTGATGATATTGAACGAGGCGACCAGCACTATCAGGACGAGGATAATGAACATCGCGAATTTTTCGAGCTTCAGCGCCGAAAAAAGGTTCTTGTTCATCTGCATCCAGTCCTTCACAAAGACCCGGGGTCCGAGCTTCTCCTGCAGGTCTTTTCTGACCGAGGCCGCCCTGTAGATATCCTTGAGTCTCAGTTCGATGCCGGTGATATCGTCCTTCATGCCGAAAAACTCCTGCGTGGTCTTCATATCGGCCAGGACAAGGTTCGAGTCGTATTCGAACATACCGATCTCAAATATCGCCGCCACCCTGAACTTCTTCACCTTCGGCAGCATGCCCAGGGGACCGATCTCCCCGAGGGGTGAGACGATATTGACCGTATCCCCGACGAGCAGGCCGAGGCTCCCGGCCAGCTCCCGGCCGAGTACCAGGCCCGGAAGGCCTCCGTCTCCGGCCAGCTTCCTTATATCGCCGTCCTTGATGTGAGAGAGGATCTCTGTCGTCTTCGACTCGTCGGCAGGGTCTATCCCTCTTATGAAGACGCCGTGCACCCTGCTTCCGGAGGTGACCATCACCTGGCCGAGGACGAATGGGGCAAAGGAGACCACGTTCTTTTCACTTTTCAGCTTCTCCGCGTAGCTCTGATAATCCGAAAGAGTCCCCCTGTTGCCGACAATAACCACGTGGGCGTTGGCGCCGAGGATCTTCTTCTGGAGGTCCAGCTGGAAGCCCGACATGACCGAGAGCACGACGAGGAGCGCCATGACGCCGACCGCCACCCCCCCTATCGATATCGCGGTATTAACGGAGACGCTCTTATGCTTTTTCCTGGACCTGAGGTACCTCAGCGCAATAAAGACCTGATAAGGCAGTCTCATGCGTCGGTGTCGTTTTCCGGGGTATGTTCGGGTTTCAGCTGAGGGAAGAGGATCACATCCCGGATCGACTGGGCGTTGGTCAGGAACATGACCAGCCGGTCGATGCCTATGCCCTCGCCTGCCGCGGGCGGCATGCCGTATTCGAGGGCGCGGATGAAGTCCTCATCCATCCAGTGGGCCTCGTCGTCACCCGCCTGTTTCGCCTTCACCTGTTCGAGAAACCGGCCCTTCTGGTCGAACGGATCGTTCAGCTCGGAGAAGGCGTTGGCCACCTCGCGGCCGCAGATAAAGAGTTCGAACCGCTCGACGAGGCCGGGGTTGTCCGCCTTCCTCTTGGCCAGAGGCGAAAGCTCCACAGGGTGGTCCGTGATGAAGGTCGGCTGAACAAGGCCGGGCTCCACCTTCTCCTTGAATATCTCGTCCAGGATCTTGCCCATCGACGAGCCCTCGGGGATGTCGTACTTCTGCGCCCGTGCCCAGGCCTTTGCCTTTTCCGGGTCGTTGAAGATCTCCGGCGGCACCCCGCTTTTTTCGAGAGATTCGAGCATCGGGATCCTGGGCCACGGAGGGGTCAGGTCGATCTCGACATCCCCGTACATGATCCTGGTCGAACCGACCGCCTTCATCGCTACCTCGGCAAAGAGCTCTTCGGTGAACGACATCAGGAACTGGTAGTCCCTGTAGGCAATGTAGAATTCCAGCATCGAAAACTCGGGGTTATGCCGGGTCGAAATGCCCTCGTTCCTGAAGTTCTTGTTCAGCTCATAGACCCTCTCGTACCCGCCGACAAGGAGCCTCTTGAGATACAGTTCCGGTGCAATCCTGAGATAAAGGTCGATGCCGAGCGCATTATGGTGCGTCTTGAAAGGCCGGGCCGTGGCGCCTCCCGGTATCTGGTGCATCATCGGCGTCTCGACCTCGATAAAGCCCTTTGATTCGAGGAAGTCCCTGACAGCCCTGATCACCCGGGATCTCTTTGCGAAATTCTCCCTCACCTCGGGATTGACGATCAGGTCGACGTACCGCTGGCGGTAACGGGTTTCGACATCTTTCAGCCCGTGCCATTTTTCCGGAAGAGGTCTCACAGACTTGGTCATCAGCTCGAAGTGGCTCACCTCGATCGTCAGTTCATCTGTCTTCGTCCGGAAGAGACGCCCCCTGACGCCGACTATATCCCCGATGTCCAGCTTCTTCAGAAGTTTATGCCTGTCTCCGAGCACATCTCTCTTCAGGTATATCTGTATCCTGCCGGTGCTGTCCTGAATATGGGCAAAGGCCGCCTTGCCAAAATCCCGGTAGGCGACGAGCCTTCCGGCCGCGCTGCATTCTATGATAGTCGCATCGAGTTCGTCCTTGGTCCGGCCTCCGTACTTCGTCAGCAGCTCGGCGGCATGGTCGTCCGCCTGAAACGGCCTCCCGTAAGGCTCGATACCGAGTTCGCGGAGTTCCTCCATCTTCCTGATGCGCTGTTTGATCAAATCATTCAGGTCTTCCACAATCACCTCTAAAAAAAGATATGGATATAATTACCGATTTGCCGGTGCAAGTCAAGGAAGGCCCGGGGGGATGGCTTCGGGGGGAAGTCCCTGTTACTGCGGGTTTTCTTTGTATTTTTCCGCCAGGTAGGCGAGAAGGTACTCCACACGCTGGGCCAGTTTGTCCGGATCAGGGTCCGAGCCCTTGTTCACGTAGTTCGCGGGTTCCATCCTGGCCATCTGCTGTTTGAGGTCCTCACCGCATTTCTCGGCCGAAAAAAAGACGATCGGGGCGACATGCGCCCGGTTCTGTGTCTCCAGCGCGCGTATCGTACGGGCGGAGGTCAGGCCGTCCATCACCGGCATGTTCAGGTCGATGATCGCAAAATCGATGATCTTCTTTTCGGCAAGGAGTTTCGAATACGCGGAGATGAGTTCGAGTCCGTTTTCAAAAGAAAGAACATGCGCAGAGAAATTCTTCTCCTTCAGAAGCGCCTCGATGATCGTCCGGGTGAACCGCGAATCGTCCGCAACCAGGGCGTATCCCTCCGCGGGAGATGGCGCGGAGGGGGCGGGCTCAAGGACCGGCTCGGCAGACGAGGCAGCTACCGGCGCAACAGGCGCATCCGGCTCATCCAGGTTACGCACATCGAGGGTGAAGCCGCAGTAGACGCAGTTCTGCTCACGCCGGCCCTGCCGGACGACAACGCTGAACGGCACCTGCTCCCCGCAACACAGACAATATTTTGTATCTTCCATGCAATCCCTTCATTCCCCGGCTCGCTGCACCGAAAAAACATTGTCCATTATAGCCGTAGCCTTTTCATAATGCAACAGGCATGAGGCCATCCTGCTCAGCGGTTGTTATCAGCCGGGCGCTTCATTTATAATTACAGTCCGCGGAGAGGTGCCAGAGCGGTTGAATGGGACGGTCTCGAAAATCGTTGTGGGGGCAACCTCACCCAGGGTTCGAATCCCTGCCTCTCCGCCAGAATTTCCCGGCGGAGTCGGGCCTGCTCAGTGGACGCTCTTTTCCTTCACCTGCAGCACGTTCAACGGAATCGAATTCACCAGCTCTCCGTCCAGGTAATGTTCGATCCAGTAGGTGCCGGCTGTCTTGAACTCGAGATTCAGGTGGACGGCGATATCGCGATGCCGGACCCCGGGGTTGTTCAGACTGATGCGCGTCACCATCTCCCGCAGCACCGTTTTTTTGTCAGGCGACGAGAGCCTCATCATCACCTCGAATTCACCCTGTCCCTCCGTCCACTCGGTAATGACCGCGAGCCGGGGATGAAAGGCCGGGAAATGGGAGGCATAGATGTTCTCGAAGATCCCCATCAGGCTGATCTTCCCCCCCATCTCCTGACGTATATCATCGCAGACGATCGTGAAATGAACCGTGGGATGCAGTCGTTCCGGCATAGTACGTTCTCCTTTTTGAGTCGGCGGCAGCAGAAATCCCCGCGCAACCAGTTTATTATTATACTGTAACGGAATTGCTTGACAGTCACAAAATAATTATGGATAAGTAGATGTACTACGGATCATGAAAAAATCGTACCTCGCGACAGTCGCCTGCGGCCTTGTCTTCCTGATATTCTGCGCTGCATGCCGGAATACGCCAGCCGGCGGGAAACAGAGGCTTTCGGTCGTCGCCAGCCTCTTCCCGGTCTATGACTTCGCGCGCCAGATCGCACGCGACAGGGCGGACGTCACGCTGCTCCTGCCGCCGGGTACCGAGCCGCACAGCTTCGACCCCCGGCCGGCAGATATCATCACCCTCACCCACGCCGACCTCTTCTTCTATACAAACATCTATATGGAACCGTGGGTGCAAAAGATCCTGGCCGGAATCACCAGCGCCAGGCTGCTGGCGGTAGACACCAGCACGGGGATCCGGTTGATGGAGGCAGGGGGGCAGGACCCTGAGGATGAAGATCCCGGCCACGGGCATGACCACGGAGGCAAGGACCCCCATATCTGGCTCGATCCCCTGAACGCCATCAGGATGGTCGAAAATATCCGGGACGGTTTGATTCGCAAGGATCCGTCGAACCGCGAGTTTTATACCAGAAACGCAGAGGAATATGTTCACCAGCTGCAGGGGCTCGACAGCCGCTTCACCGCAGGGCTCGCCGACTGCAGAAAAAAGGTTTTCGTAAGCGGCGGCCACTTCACCTTCGGCTACCTGGCCCGCAGATACGGACTCACATACGTCTCCGCGTACGGCATCTCCCCTAACTCCGAGCCGACCCCTGGCAGCCTCGCCTCGATATCCCGGACTCTGAAGGACCAGGGGCTGCGGTATATCTTTTACGAAGAGCTGCTTTCCCCCCGCACGGCCGAAACGATCGCAAAGGAGACTGATGCGAAACTCCTGAAGCTGAACGGCGCGCACAATATCACGAAAGAGGACTTCGAAAAGGGGACGACCTTCCTCTCCCTCATGGAGCGCAATCTCGCGAATCTCAGAACCGGTCTCGAATGCCGGTAGACGTCATCGCGATAGAGGGTATCTCTTATTCCTATGGGGGTATCGAGGTGCTGTCGGACGTCTCCTTCAGCATGCAGAGGGGGGATTACATCGGACTGGTCGGGCCCAACGGTTCGGGGAAATCGACACTGATCAGGCTGATCCTCGGTCTGGTCTCACCCGCGCGGGGCTCGATACGCATCTTCGGGCTTCCCAATACCGGGTTCCGCGACCGGGGCAGGATCGGATACGTGCCGCAGAAGATCAATTTCTTCAACCCCCATTTTCCGTCAACGGTCGCCGAGGTCGTCGGGCTTGGGCTGGTCAATGATTCGCGCCGCAAAACCGCTGGGGGAAGCACAGGACAGGCGGTCGAACATGCGCTCGACCTTGTGGGGATTTCGCATCTCAGAAAGACCCTTATCGGCGACCTCTCGGGGGGGCAACAGCAGCGCGTCTTCATCGCCAGGGCACTCGTCAGCAACCCTGAACTCCTGATCCTGGACGAGCCGACCACCGCACTCGACCCGGAGACCCGTGACAATTTCTTCAACCTCCTCCATCAGCTGAACCACGCAAACCGGGTTTCGATCATCCTGGTGACCCACGATATCGGAAGCATCGGGGCGTTCGCCTCGAAACTGCTCTACCTGGACAAGAAGGTGGTCTTTTACGGCAGTTTCGACGAGTTCTGCCTCTCGGCCCATATGACCAGCGTCTTCGGCCCCTCGTCGCAGCATATCATCTGCCATAAACATGGATAAGCGGCCATGCATATAGGCTTCCTTGAGTTCCTCGGCTACGGCTTTATCCAGCGGGCGCTGATCGCAGGATCTTTCATCGGGCTGATATGTTCGATTCTCGGCGTTGTCCTGGTCCTCAGACGGCTTTCGCTGATCGGCGACGGCCTGTCCCATGTCACCTTCGGCGGTGTGGCACTCGGGCTATTTCTGAACGTCTATCCCCTCTATGTTTCCCTGCCGGTCGTTGTCTGCAGTTCTCTTGGTATCCTCAGACTCGCCGACAGGGCGCGCATGTACGGGGACGCTGCCATCGGGATCGTCTCATCGGTAGGAATCGCGGTCGGCGTCATGCTCGCCAGCATCGGAGGAGGGTTCAACATCGATCTCTTCAGCTACCTCTTCGGCAATATCCTTTCGATCAGCGGGACTGAAGTGGCCGCATCGATCGTCCTGTCCGTACTGGTCCTGGCGACAGTCGCGTTCTATTTCAACGAGATCCTTTCGATCACCTTCGATGAGGAGTTCGCCCGCGCCTCGGGGATCGATGCGGACAGGATCAATGCGATACTCGTCATCCTGACCGGCATCACGGTGGTGCTCACGATGAAGGTAGTCGGCATCATGCTCACCTCCGCGCTGCTGATCCTCCCTGCGGCGACCGCTTTTCAGTTCGCCCGGGGCTTCAGAAACGCGATGGCGATCTCCGCCGTCACCTCGGTGATCTCGGTCCTCTGCGGCATTACCGCCTCGGTAGTCCTGAACCTTCCCACTGGCGCATCGATCGTCCTGCTGAACGCATGCTTCTTCCTTGCCGCCTTCCTGTACAAACGTTTTTCCGGCAGACGCTCTCTCCCTGCGGCCTGATGCCCGGCCTGTCTGCGCCGCAGCGCTTTTCAGCCCTGACGCACCGCGACTTCCGGCTTTTTCTCATCGGCCAGACGATATCCCTCTCAGGCACCTGGATGCAGTCCGTAGCCCAGGGATGGCTCGTCTACAGCCTGACGCGCTCGCCGCTGTATCTCGGGATCGTGGCCGCGGCGGGCGCCCTGCCGATCATGCTCTTCACCCTGGCCGGCGGTCTCATCGCCGACCGTTACCCGAAAAAGAAGCTTCTCCTCCTGACCCAGGCAGCCTCGATATTCCCGGCCCTGGCCCTCGGCATCCTCACCCGCATGGGCACGGTCACGGTATGGCAGATCGCGTTCGTCGCATTCGTACTCGGCACCATCAATGCGATCGACATCCCGGTCAGACAGTCCTTCCTGATAGAGATGGTGGGAAGGGGAGACATCGTCAATGCCGTTGCGCTAAACTCCGCCGTCTTCAACGGCTCAAGGGTCATCGGCCCCGTCATCGCCGGCTTCTCGATCACGCAGTTCGGAATGCCCGCATGCTTTTTCATCAACGCCTTCAGCTTCATCGCGGTGCTCGTCGCCCTCTGGATGATGGAGACGGAAGGCAGGACCACCATACAGTCGGAAGGTCCGGTTTCCGATTTCATGAAGGGGATCGGGTTCATCCGCAGCAGGACGGAAATCCTTCAGGTCATCGTCATGATCGCGGTATTCAGTCTCGTCGGCATCCCCTACATAAACCTGATCCCGGTCTTCGCGGGAGAGGTCTTTCACGCGGGACCGAGAGGTCTCGGCTACCTGGTAGGCGCCTCCGGCCTCGGCGCCCTGACGGCCGCTCTCGGCATTGCGGCCGCCGGGAATATCCGGAAAAAGACCCGGTTCATGTCCCTTGCAGCCCTGAGTTTTTCCGCGGCGCTGATACTCTTTTCCGTCTCCGGCATATTCTGGGTATCGCTTATCGTCATCGCCATCGGGGGATGGGGCATGGTCAGTTATCTCGCCACGGCAAACAGCTATATACAGCTGAGCGTGCCTGACGAGCTGCGCGGCCGCGTCATGAGCGTCTATTCGTTCGTGTTCCTCGGCTTCGTACCGATAGGCAATTCGCTCATGGGCCTTGCCGCGAACTTTGCCGGGACACGGGAGGCGGTATTCTCCGGCGGAGTCATCTGCCTGCTTGCCTCGTGGTTCTTCTCGCGAAAGCTGCGCATGCCCGAAGGGGAGAGTTAGCCGCCGGGCATACCCATGCCTGTGGTACACTTATACGATGAAGATCCTCGCTATCGAAACATCGACGATGCTCGGCGGCGTTGCCATTGCCGACGACAGCCTCGGGCTGATCGCCGAGGCCCGCCTCAACGTCAAGACGACACACTCTGAAAGGCTCATGACGGTCATCGATCAGGTCATCGCCCAGTCGGGGCTGACGATCGATGCCTTCGACGTCTATGCGGTCGCTGCAGGCCCCGGCTCGTTCACCGGGTTGAGGATCGGCCTCAGCACGGCCAAGGGTCTTGCCTACGCTGCAGGAAAACCGGTAGTTGCCGTGCCCACCCTTGAGGCCCTGGCCTGGAATTTTCCTTTCGCAGGGCATCCGGTATGCGTCCTGCTCGATGCCCGGAGGGGAGAGGTGTACGCCGCACTCTACCGCTGGGAGTCCGGCCGGTTCATCCGTGATATCGCGGAAATATCGGTAAAGGCCGAGGACCTGCTGGAGAGGCTTGACGGCACGGTCATCTTTGCCGGGGAAGGGGCGGTAGCCTACCGGGACAGGATCATCGGCATCATGGGCTGCAGGGCGCTCTTCGGTCCGGCGGACAAGATGGTGCCTGCCCCGTCGAATGTCGCCATGCTCGGACTGAGGATGGCGGGGGAGGGCATGGGGACGGACCCTTTCAACGCCGCCCCGCTTTATGTGCGAAAGTCCGAGGCTGAGGTAAGACTCCAGGAACAAAAGGGGCTGTCCGGATGACCACGGCAGGAGTCAGGGACCTTGTCATCTCTCCGATGTCCGCAGAGGACATCGGCTGCGTCCATGCCATAGAGACCGCATCGTTTACCGTACCGTGGTCAGAGGCCCTTTTTCTCGCAGAGCTCGGCAACACCCTTTCCCGCCCGATGGTCGCACGCTGCGCAGGCGCCATCGTCGGGTACCTCTGCGCAAGCCTGGTCATCGATGAAGGCCATATCCTGGATCTGGCGGTCCATCCTTCCTACAGGGGGCAGGGAATCGCACGCAGCCTGATGGCCGAGACGCTGGAGCATATGAAACTTCAGGGGTGCAGTTCGGTGTTTCTCGAGGTGAGGGCATCGCATGCAGCAGTCATCCGGTTCTATGAGCAGTGCGGATTTGCCGTCACCCAGACAAGGATCTGCTATTACGTATCCCCTATCGATGATGCG
Source organism: Nitrospirota bacterium (assembly GCA_021814475.1). Taxonomy (GTDB): domain Bacteria; phylum Nitrospirota; class Thermodesulfovibrionia; order Thermodesulfovibrionales; family UBA6898; genus PALSA-1316. Next base: position 88,663 of record JAKAIE010000001.1, on the reverse strand, counting down.
GCCATCATGGTCCGCAGCTTCGAGCCTCAGGAGACCCCGCGGCCGGCCGCGACAGAAAACGATAAGCCTTTGAAGGAGCGCGACAGGGGAGGAGATCAATGAATACACTCTGGGCAAATGTCTTCAGCCCCCGGCAGGAGAGGATTCCCGTCTTCGAAAAGATGACTTAAGAATCAGCAGACCGCACAAAAATCTTCGCGCCTTCGTTCAGCGCACCCTCAGTCCCGATCTCGTTTCCCCATTCGTCATACACCTTAACTCCCGACTCAAGTTCTTCAAAAAGTCCCGCAGTCAGCAGGGCGTGTCTTACAGTCGTCATGGGCGGGAACAGGGTCACCTTGCAGCCGTTTACAGACACGTTCATCTCCCGGAGACCTCCTTTATCCTGCCTCCCGCTGTCAGGGATATCTTTCCCCCGGAGCGGATATAGTCGGCAATCACGTCTCTCTCCCATCTTCCGGGATTGCCATAAACCAGCCTGTCCCCTTTCATCACACCCCCCACGACAGAGTAGTCCTTCGAGGCCCTGACCGCCTCGCCGAAGGCCTTGTAGCCGTCGCCCCCCGCGGCAAGAAAGTCATCGGTCGCTACGGTATACCGGCGGTCCGGATCAAGCTGTCTTCCCGCGACCATGACCTCCTTTACGCGGCTTCCGGGAGGCGCTGACAAGGTATAGGTGAATGACAGACCTGAAACCTGGGGAAACCTCCCGGCCCCCTCCTCTACCGCGGAGACACCATGCTCCAGCGCCTCCCTGACCTGCCTTCCCGTCATACGGACTGCTACAATATAGTTGTTGAACGGCGATACCGCATAGATATTTCTCAGTCTTATGATCCCTTTCAGTATGCTCGTCCGGATAGACCCGCCGCCTATTATCGCGATATCCGAGCCGGCGGTCTTCCTGATGATGTCGGCGATAAGGTCGCCGAGGTTCGTCTCCCTGCTGCGGACATGCTCTCCGTCGAGGTCCACAAGCGCCTCGCCGACCGGTTCATCGAGAAGGGCGTCGACCTTCTTTTCATACTTTTCGACGATGCGTTCTACCGCGGGATCCCCGGTCCCCGCAGCCGGACTGATGTCTATAAGCCGCTCCTCCGCCCTGACAACCTTGCGGCCCTCCATGTAGAGATCGAGCTCTCCGAGGTCTTTGGCATGTTCCCATGCCTGGACGATGAGGGCATTGTTGACAACGGGCGGGTCGACGACCCTGGTATGAGAATGGCCACCGATGATCGCGGTGATCCCGTTCACCCGGCGGGCCAGTTCCCTGTCCTCGGAAAACCCGATATGAGAGAGGACGATAATCACATCCGCCTTCCCCTTGAGCTCCCTGACATAGCGGTCAACCACCCCTGCAACCGGCAGAAAGGTCAGCCCCTTCACATTCCGCGGATGGGTCGTAAACGGCACATCCTCCGTAACCACGCCGATGATCGCTATCCTGACGCCCTGCAGCTCCCTGATGATATATGGCGTGACGAGATCCCCCAGACCCGCGACATTCGCGCCGAGGACCGGGAACCCGGCCTCCGAAATCCTCTTTTTCAGAATCTCCGTGCCGAAGTCGAATTCGTGGTTGCCAAGGACCATGGCATCGAATTTCATGGCGTTCATCAACTCGATCACGGATTCGCCCTGAAAGAGATTGGCCCAGTTGTTCCCCTGTATCATGTCGCCGGCAGCAAGGAGAAGAACAGGACGCTCAGCCCTGATCTTCCCGACCTCGGAGGCGAGCGTCGCTATGCCGCCGGCCAGAGTATCGGAACCGAGGGGTTTATACGGTTCGGCAAAGCCATGGAAGTCATTGACATGCAGAACCGTGATGACCTTCTGCTCTGCTCCAGTTAAAGAGGCGGTAACAGCCAGCAGCACCAGAATGAACATCATCATTGTATATCTTCGCATGGCAACTCCTTCTTACCGATTTTCCCCGTATGATACCATGCCCTCCCCGGCGACTTCGCGGGAATCGGGGAACAGGGCCCTGAGGGGCGATTGACTTGCCCCGATTTATGGAGTTAACATATCGCATACACATATCCCCTGTATTGGAGGTGTCCCCATGCCTGTTTACGAATACATATGCAACAGCTGCGGAGAGAAATTCTCTCTCTTCCAGAGTATGAGCGCCGGAGGAAAAGGGTCGCCGTGCCCGAAGTGCGCTTCGCAGGATACAAAAAAGATCATCTCCAGCTTCTGCTGCTCGACCGCAGGCGGGGGCGCGTCGTCATCGGGCCATTCGCACGGCTCGGGCGGCGGTTGAGGGGTGTCCCGTTGCTGAACCGTGTGTTCAGCCGATTACTCCAGTCGCCGACAAAAAGTCTTGACTTTTTCACGACTTGGCAATAAAATTTTGCAAACTACTCCAGATGAGGTGAGGCATGGCCCGCAGGCTATTACTGGCAGATGACAGCATAACCATCCAGAAGGTCGTTGAACTCGTATTAGCTGAAGAGGACTTCGAGATAAAGTCTGTGAGCAATGGCGAAGACGCACTGAATCTGGTCGAATCATTCAATCCCGATATCGTCCTGGCAGATATCGAGATGCCGAAAATGAACGGCTACCAGCTCTGCGAGGGGATCAAGACAAACCCCAGGACAGCGGCGATACCCGTCATCCTGCTGGCCGGTGCATTCGAGCCGATCGACAGCGCTCTTTCGAAAAAGGTCGGCGCCGACGATTCCGTAATAAAACCCTTCGAATCGCAGGAACTGATCAGCAAGATAAATGCCGTACTGACGATGGGCGCGGTCTCTGCCGTGGAGGCGGAGGTGGTCGCCGAACCGGTAGAAGAGGGGTTTGACCTCGGCGAGGAGATCGAGGCCGCTATTCAGCCTGAAACAGCGGAAGCGGTCGCAGAGGAAGACCTCTGGGCAATGGAGGATATCACAGAAACGCCTGATGCCCTCGCTGCCGAAGAACTGACCGACGCCGATGTTTTTGCCGCCGAGGCGATGCCGGAGGTCCAGGCAGAAGATGTTTTCAAGGAGTTCCCGATGCCGCAGCCCGAGCCGGTAATACCGGCCGCAGCCGCGGTTGTCGCGGAGCCGGCGGCCCCGCGCGAGGTCCGCATCCAGGAAGTGGCCCTGCCCTCGCGCGAGGAGATCACTGCGCTGATCGACCGGAAGGTGAGCGAGCAGGCCTCCGCGCTCTTCGCATCACTCGACCTTAAAGACGCCCTGCTGGCAGCGCTCGCGCCAATGCTGAAGGATTCTATCGAAAAGATCCTCTGGGAAATGGCGCCGGAGCTGGTCGAGAAGGTGACAAAGGAGACCATCAAAGGGGCTTTTTCGTCGATCTCCTCGGAGGTGGAGAAGGTCTTGTGGGAGACGGTCCCGGAACTGGCCGGCTCAATGATCGCAAAGGAAATCGAGAAGATTAAAGAGACGTACTAAATACAGAACGCGTTGCACGAGCGGCGGGGACATGGCAGGGTCCATTCCCCGTCTTTTATTGTTATGACAGAACTGAATAAAGCCTATAACCCGCAGGGTGTTGAAGAGAAGTGGTATGAATTCTGGATGGCCGGAAAATTTTTCGAGGCAGATCCGTCTTCGTCCGCTCCGTCGTTCAGCATCGTCATTCCGCCCCCTAACGTCACCGGCTCCCTCCATATGGGCCACGCGCTGAACTCTACTCTCCAGGATATCCTCGCACGATGGAAGCGGATGTCTGGATACAGCGTCCTCTGGGTGCCCGGGACGGACCACGCGGGTATCGCCACGCAGAATGTCGTCGAGCGCCAGATCGCGGCCGAAGGGATCGACAGGCACTGGCTGGGCCGCGAGGCGTTCATCGAGCGTGTCTGGAAATGGAAGGCGGAATACGGCGGCAGGATTATTCATCAACTCCGGCGTCTCGGCAGTTCCTGCGACTGGTCGCGCGAACGCTTCACCCTCGACCACGGCCTTTCAAAGGCAGTGGTCGAAGTCTTCGTGAGCCTGCACGAGCAGGGGCTCATCTACCGCGACAACCGGCTGATTAACTGGTGCCCGAGATGCCACACCGCCTTGTCGGACATCGAGGTAGAGCATGAGGATGTCGAGGGGCGTCTCACCTACATAGCCTACCCCCTGACAGACGGAAGCGGCCGGATCGTGGTCGCCACAACGAGACCCGAGACGATGCTCGGGGATACCGCCGTTGCGGTCAACCCCGAGGACGGGCGTTATGCGGCCATGATCGGCAAGAGCATTGCATTGCCCCTGACCGGGCGGGTGATCCCGGTCGTCGCCGACGCCGCAGTCGACCCGGCCTTCGGGACCGGCGCGGTCAAGGTGACCCCGGCGCACGACTTCAACGACGAGGCGATCGCGAGGAGGCAGGACCCGCCGCTTACCTTCATCAGCGTCATCGGCATCGACGGCAAAATGACGGAGCAGGCCGGCAAGACGTACTCCGGGATGGACCGGTACGACTGCAGAAAAGCGGTGCTCAGGGACCTGAAGGAACTCGATCTCATCGTGAAGCAGGAAAAACATCACCACGCGATCAGCCAGTGCTACCGTTGCAAGACGGTCATCGAACCGCTCTCGGCGCTCCAGTGGTATGTGAGGATAAAGCCTCTTGCCGCCGAGGCTATCAGGGTGGTAAGGGACGGCCAGATCCGCTTCGTGCCCGCCTCGTGGGAAAATACCTATTTCGCCTGGATGGAGAACATCAATGACTGGTGCATATCCCGCCAGATATGGTGGGGACACCGTATCCCTGCATGGTACTGCGATTCCTGCGGCGAGGTGATCGTCTCAAGGGATACGCCCGCCTCCTGCACGGAATGCGGGGGGTCTCTGAGACAGGACGAGGATGTCCTGGATACATGGTTTTCGTCCGCCCTGTGGCCCTTCTCGACCCTCGGATGGCCGGAAAAGACGCCTGAACTGGAGAAGTATTATCCCACCTCTGTGCTAGTTACCGGCTTTGATATCATATTCTTCTGGGTCGCACGGATGATCATGATGGGCATGAAGTTCAGGCAGGAGATACCCTTCACGGACGTCTATATCCATGCGCTCGTCAGGGACTCAAGCGGACAGAAGATGTCGAAGTCAAAGGGGAATGTGATCGATCCGCTGATCATGATGGAGAAATACGGCACTGACGCCTTCAGGTTCACGCTCACCGCGTTCGCGGCGCAGGGCAGAGACGTCAAGTTTTCCGAGGAGAGGGTCGAGGGATACCGCCACTTCGTGAACAAGCTCTGGAATGCCTCCCGCTTCATCCTCACGAACGCGGGGGAGGCCCGCCTGCCCGCTAATAGCCCCGCAACGGTCGACCTCGGCAGCAGGTGGATACTGAGCAGGCTCGCGGCAGCGGCAGGAGACGTGAAGAAATCCCTCGAGGAGTACAGGTTCAACGACGCGGCGGGCAGCCTCTACCATTTCATCTGGCACGAGCTCTGCGACTGGTATATCGAGATGGTCAAGCCGATCCTCTATTCGGAATCGGAGGAGAAGGTCCTGGTGCAGGAATGCCTCCTCTACCTGCTCGACAGCGCACTGAGACTGCTGCATCCCTTCATGCCCTATGTCACTGAGGAGATCTGGCAGAATATCCCGCGGTGGACGGATGAAACGGACACGCCGGGCAGCAGGAGCATCGTCATTGCCGCCTATCCGGACGAACTGGCGAGAGACGATGGAGCGGAAGCGGAGATGGCAGTAATCATGGAGACTGTACTGGGCATCAGGACGATCCGCGGGGAACTCAACATCTCCCCTTCCCTCGAACTGAAGGCCGCGATCAGGACCCGGTCGGCAGAAGCGGAAGATATCATCAGCAGGGACCTCGGCTACATAAGGAAGCTTGCCAGGGCCGACATCGTGGAGACAGGCAGCAGCGTCCAGAAGCCTAAAGGTTCGGCGGCGGCGGTCAGGACCTTTGTGGAGGTATATGTACCGCTTGAGGGCCTCCTCGACATCGAGGCGGAGATCGAACGGCTCAGGAAAGAAGACGCGAAGCTTGATGAGACGGTAGCGTTCCTGAACAGGAAACTCCAGAACGAGGACTTTCTGAGGAGGGCGCCGAAGGACATCGTCGCAAAGGAAAAAGAGAAGTATGACGAGTGTCTGAGAAAAAAGGAACGCGTCCGTGAACATATGCTGAAACTCTATGAAGCAGGGGGGAACCAAAATGGAAAAGGGTGAACAGGTGCTGCAGGGCGCAGACCTCGGAATTATCGAGGCAGAGCAGGTGAGGATCAGTCAAAGCACGGTCAGGAACATAGACGGCAATCATGTGGAGATGCAGCAGGTCGCGGCGGTCAGCATCGACGGGGAGAGGATCGAGGCCGCACAGTCAGCGGCGCTGCTGCTCCGCGGCCAGCATGTCTCGATTCACCAGGGCATTGCGGGCGTATCAGTCGGCGAGAACGTCTCGCTCCGCTATTCCTGCACTCCGCTTTCGGTATCAAGAGGCGAAACGACGATGAAAAACAGCGCTGCGTGCGTCCTTGCCGCCGGAAGCGTCAGCGCAGACAGGAGCGCCTCGCTGCTCCTGCTGTCCAACAGGGTCGAAGGGGACGTCACCACGCTCTTCGACTGGAAATCGGCCATGGCGCTCGGCGCTGTGCTCGGCGGCGTGCTCGGCATCTTCTCCCTGCTCAGAAGGAAGTAGCCGGTGGATATTCCCTCAGGCGTAATCGACCTGATCCGCCACGCGCTGGAGGAGGACATTGGCCACGGAGACGTCACAACCTCTCTGATCGTCCCTCCGGACAATACTGCCCGCGCCCTGTACATTGCGAAAGGCAGCTTCGTGCTTGCCGGGTTTCCCTTTGCAGCAGAGGTCTTCAGCATGCTTGACCCGGAAACGCGGTTCAAGACCTTTCACCATGACGGGGCTAAGGTCGTCAAAGGGGACGTGCTCGGCGAGGTCTCGGGCAAGACACGGATACTTCTCGCCGGTGAGCGCGTCAGCCTGAATATCCTGCAGAGGCTTTCGGGCATCGCCACACTCACGGGCCAGTTCGTGGACCTCGTCCGCGGCACAAAGGCAAGGATAGTCGACACCAGGAAGACGACGCCGGGACTGCGGTATATGGAAAAATACGCGGTCAAGACCGGAGGCGGCCTGAACCACCGGTTCGGACTTTTTGACGGCATCCTGATCAAGGACAATCATATCGAGGCGGTCGGCGGCATCACCGAGGCAGTGAACCGGGCGAAGTCCGGTCACCATCTGGCCAAGATTGAAGTCGAGGTCGAAAACCTCAAGGAACTCCAGGAGGCGATAGATGCAGGGGCTGACATCGTGATGCTCGACAACATGCTGCCCCAGGATATGGCCGAGGCGGTTGCCCTGGCCGCGGGAAAGGTCACGATTGAGGCCTCCGGGAACGTAACCCTGGCAAATGTCAGGGAGGTTGCCGAGACCGGGGTGAATCTGATATCAGTCGGCGCGCTCACCCATTCAGCCGTGGCGGCCGACATCAGCATGAAGATCGTCACCTAGGGGCAGGCGGTTCCCATGGAATGGACGCAGGACCTCGCCGTCGGCATCGAACCTATCGATGAGCAGCACAAGGAGCTGATCAGCCGGATCAACAACCTCGTCGCCGCGATCAGGAACCAGGTCTGCAAGTATACGATTGGAGAAACTATCTCCTTTCTCGAAGAGTACGTGGTGACACACTTCAGCGAGGAAGAACGGCTGATGACCAGCCACGACTACCCTGACTGCCGGCAGCATATTGCTCACCACAAGACCTTCATGCGTAATTTTGAGGAACTCAAAAGAGAGCTTGCGCTTCTTGAGGGCGGCACGAAACCCGGATCGTACGACCTTTCGGTCGAGACGAACCGCGTGGTCGTAGACTGGATCCGAACTCACATCCTCCATGTCGACAAAAAGCTTGGGGCATATCTGAAACAGAAAATCTGATATACTATCGGCATCATGACAAATGCGGCGAGGGCACATCTGCTGATCAGCGGCAGGGTTCAGGGGGTCTTCTACCGGGCCTTCACGAGGGACGCGGCAGAACGGCTCGGACTCGCAGGATGGGTACGGAACCTCTCTGACGGCCGTGTAGAGGCGGTCTTCGAAGGCGACAGGCCGTTGATCGAAGAGGCGGCAGAAGCATGCAGGAAGGGACCTTCCGGCGCACAGGTGACAGGGATAACCGTGTCCTGGGACGAAAGCCCGGAGAACCTCTCCGGCTTCAGTATTCGCTACTGAAATCATATTTTTCCGGGATTATTCGCGATGAAAACAAAAAAGAAGCTTGGGGAAATGCTGCTTGAGTCGGGTGCCATCGACACGTTCCAGCTTAACGCGGCCCTGGCATACCAGAGTGAGTGGGGGGGGCGGCTCGGTTCGATCATCGTACGGAAGGGCTTCCTGACGGAAAAGCAGCTGCTCGCGGTGATCGTGCAGCAGTACGGGGTGGAAAGCGTCTCGCTCGCCGACATCCGGAGGCCGACGGACGAGGCGATAAAACTCGTCAAGGCCGATATCGCAAAGAAGTTCTCTGTCTTCCCGCTCGAATTCGACGGCAAGACGCTTAGGGCTGCAATCGCCGACCCGACGGACCTGAAGACGCTCGATGATCTGGGCTTCATGCTCGGGGTAAGGATCAAGCCGGTTCTCGCCCTCGAATCCGATATCCTTAAGGCGATCAGCCTCTATTATGGCGCGAAACGGGAGGGGCCCCGGCAGGTTGCCCCGGCCCCTGATCTGCAGACGGCTCCGAAGAGGTACGAGGAGAAGATCATCGGCAACCATTATGAACAGACCGGCGGCGGGGCTTCCGTGCCGAACAGCCCCGGATTTTCTCGGAAAGATGTGCTTTCAGGTCTCATCGATCTCCTTGTCGACAAGGGAATTATCACAAAAGACGAACTGGTACAAAAGATTCTCCTTAAGGGGATTCATACTATCCGGTTCGATGATTAGACGGTCACTCCTCTTCAGGCCCCGGGGATGCTGAACCGTCTGGAGGAAAAAACACTGTCCGGAACGGGCATCACCCGTGACGATGCAGTCCTGCTCTCTTCCCTCACAGGCACGGGGCTCATCTCACTCCTCTCTGCGGCCAACCGCATACGCGATCATTTCCGCGGCGGAAATGTGGACCTCTGCTCCATCGTCAACGCCAAGTCCGGTGCCTGCGGAGAGGACTGTTCTTTCTGCGCCCAGTCGGCCAAAAGCCGCTCGGACATCAACAGCTTCCCGCTGCTCGACAGGGACATTGTGCTGGCCGCTGCGGAAACCGCCGCTGAAGGGGGCTCCCGCAGGTTCTGCATTGTCACCAGCGGAAGGAGGGTATCAGGGAAGGAGCTCGACCGCATCTGCGGGATGATATCCGGAGTCCGCGCGCTGGGTCTTCACCCGTGCGCAACGCTGGGTCTCCTGTCCGAATCCGACCTCCTGCAGCTGAGCCAGGCGGGACTCGAACGGTATCATAACAACCTGGAGTCATCCGAGGCTTTCTTCCCGCGTATATGCACGACCCATACGTTCAGGGAAAAGGTGGGGACCCTGAAGGCGGCAAAAGCAGCCGGCCTCTCGGTCTGTTCAGGAGGGATCTTCGGCCTTGGCGAATCATGGGAAGACAGGATCGACCTGGCCTTTTCCCTGAAGGAGCTCGGTCCTGATTCGGTGCCGATAAACTTTCTGACACCGATCGCCGGGACGCTGCTTGCGTCCAGGCGCACACTTGCGCCTCTGGACGCCCTCAAGATCATCGGTCTGTACCGTTTCATACTCCCGCAGAAGGAGATACGGGTCTGCGGAGGGCGCATCCAGACACTCGGGGAGTTCAATGCCATGATCTTCTTCGCAGGGGCCGACGGCCTCCTGACCGGCAACTATCTCACGACGCTCGGCAGGGACTTCAGAGACGACCTGCAGCTGATCGGACAGTGCGGTCTGACGCCTTCTCCAAGATAATGCTATACAGCGTCAGGATGAGGGCCTCGAAACAGCGGGAAAAGAAAAGGCCGGGCAGCGGCGCCGACCCGACGGGCAACGGAATACATATATCAGGGGCCGAGGGGCTGTACCGTAAAGAAGAGATCGCAGCCGCTGTTGACGGCTGTACCGCCCGGGCGCTGGGGCATTCACGGGGAGAACCTGACAGCATCTTCATTACAATCGAAAAGATTACAGAAGCCCCGAAGAGGATCAGGACTCTGCCGCTCGTAACCGTCAGGAACAGATCGTGCGAGTCCGCCCGTCGCCTTATCCGGGAATTCCTTTTGAATATTTCCGTATCGGAAGAAGCGATCCGCACTGCACTGGAGATCGTCAGCGAACCTGCGGCCATGAGGGGCGCGGCAATCGTCAGGGCGCGCTCAGGACTGCGTGTTGACCCTGATTACCACCGCGGGGTGCGCGTATCGAGACTCGGCATCACCCCGCGGGCCGGGCAGAATCTCTCCCGGGAACTCTCCCGGTACGCCCTGGATTGCGATACGGTCAGGGAGGCACTGATCCTCGCCTCAAAGGTGGCCTCATGCGGACCGGTCATCGCGGAACTCTGCGTCTCGGACGACCCTGACTATACCACCGGCTATGTTGCCTCCCGCGCATTCGGCTATGCAAGGCTGCCGCATATCAAGAGAAGGAACGCAAGGACAGGCGGGAGGGTCTTCTTCATCAGGGAGAATGCCATACCGGACGCCGCCATATCCTACCTCGAAAAAACTCCGGTCATGGTCACAGGAATCTCCCCGTGCCACGGGACGTGTTCCGCTAGTGAAATCATCGGCCATCGTCATCTATAATCCTGCCGCACACAAGGCGTCTATGAAGACGATCCATGCTGCGGCGCACGCCCTCCAACAGGCAGGCTTCCGGACAGAGGTCTTCCCGACCGGAAAAAGGGGCGACGCGGAAATAAAGGCCCGGGAGGCCGCTTCGCTGAAGGCAGGACTGATCGTCGCGGCAGGAGGCGACGGCACTATCAACGAAGTCATCAACGGCATGGTCTGGTCCGATACCCCCCTTGCCATAATCCCCCTGGGCACAACAAATGTACTCGCACGCGAGATTTTTTCCGGCCGCGGCGCGAATGCCGCACTGGAGGCGATGACCGCAGGCGCCCCCCGGCATGTGTCTCTCGGAAAGATAGACGCCGTTGACTCGGGACGGCCTGTCTCGCGGTACTTCTGCCTCATGGCAGGCATCGGCTTCGACGGCATGGTGGTGCGGGATGTCCGCCTGAAGGTGAAGAGGATCACAGGGCCGGGTGCATACATCCTCAGCGGTCTGTCCACCCTCTTCCGTCATGCGCCGGAGGAGCTGACATTCCGGATTGACGGCGCCGATTATCGGGGGCACCTGGCGGTCGTCGGCAAAATCTCACGGTATGGAGGCGATTTCAGGGTGACGCCGGACGCCCGCATAGGCGACCCAGCCCTTTATGCCTGCATCTTTCAGGGCGGAAGAAGGCGGGACCTCCTCCGGTATCTGTTCCTGGTCCCGTTCTGCAGGCATCTCACTGCGCCTGATGTCCTCTATCTGAAGGCTTCCGGCATCGCGATCAGCGGGTCCGCCCCCATACAGATAGACGGTGATTACTTCGGCAGCACACCCGCGACCATATCCATTGCGCGGGATGCCCTCAGGCTGGTCTGCTGACCTTTCCCCCAGTCTCCCGGATGATCCCTCCCGCGACAACCGCATCGTCCATATACCAGACCGCGCTCTGGCCGGGTGCGGGGGCCCAGAGCGGCTCATCGAATACGATCCTTGCCGTATCGCCCTCCGCCTCGACCGTCGCGGGCAGGTCCTTCATCATCGAACGGACCTTCACCGTCGCCCGAAACGATTCACCCTTGGCCGGGGCTGGCCTCAGCCAGTTGATCGAGTCGATCCTGACCTCGCTGCAGAGAGCGTCTTCCCTGCTGCCTACATACACGGCATGCGCGGCGGGATCGATCCTGACAACATACCAGGGCTTGGGCGAGGCGATTCCCAGCCCCTTCCTCTGCCCGATGGTGTACCGGTGGACACCCCTGTGGATACCGACCTGCCTGCCGCTCATATCGAGAACAGCTCCCGGGGTGCATAGGGACGGCGTCAGTTTTTCGAGAAAACCGCAGTAGTCGTTGTCTTCTATAAAACAGATCTCCTGGCTCTCCGGCCTGTCCGCGGCCTCGAGCCCGAGGGTCCTCGCGATCGCGCGAACCTCCTGCTTCCGGAGAGCGCCGAGCGGAAGTACTAGCCGCCCCAGGGCCTCCCTGCTCACTCCATAAAGGACATAGGACTGGTCCTTGTTCGGATCGCTCCCTTTTTTGAGAAGAGTCTCTTCTCCCCCCTGACCGATCCTCACGCTTTTTGCATAATGACCCGTGGCAATATAGTCAGCGCCGCGCCGCGCCGCCTCACGGAGGAGATAGGGGAATTTAATATGGCGGTTGCAGAGGATGCAGGGATTGGGGGTCAGTCCCCGCGCATAGGCATCGGCAAAGGGTTCGATCACCTTTTCGATGAATGCGGACCTGGCGTCGACAGAGGAGTGGCATATGCCGAGCCGCTCGGCGGTCCGGCCGGCGCTCTTTACCGAACTGAGGGAACAACACCCCGGCTCATCGCCCGGCCGCGTCTCCCAGAGAAGAAGACTTATCCCCTCAACCTCGAATCCCGACTCCTTCAGAAGGTGCCCCGTTACACTGGAATCGACGCCTCCGCTCATGCCGAGAATTACTTTCCTCATTGTTTACTATACCAAAAGAGGCGTTGTCCGGGCCCGCCGCATGACCAATTTGGCCGCCCGCCACTGTTTGTGATAGAATGGATAGGTTGCAGAGTCATGATGATGGTCCGATAACTGATCATCGGCCGGAACTCTCCCGGCCGGAAGGAGATTGAATGCAGGTCCGGTATGGAATACTCATCTCCGTAATCGTATGCGGTCTCTTTGTGTACCCTCCCTGCTCCCGCGCCGCAGCGCTCACCGGCAGCGGGTGTTCCGTCAGCACGGTGGGATACCTCAGCGATCTCTCAAAAGAATACGAGAAAGAGACCGGGGTGAGGATGCATATCATCGGCGGCGGAAGCCTCAGCGGCCTTACCGCCCTCGGGGCGCAGAAGGTGGACTTTGCGGCCTCGTGTCTGGGGCCGTCGCCAGTAAACGCCAGGAACTATCAGTATGTCCGCGTCGCGTGGGACGCACTGGTCTTCATCGTGCATAAGTCAAACCCTGTCAATAATATTACTCCTGAAAAGGTGGCGGACATATACAGCGGCGCCATCACGAACTGGAAGCAGCTGGGCGGAAAGAACGGAGAGATCAAATCATTTATCTCTGCCGCCGGGTCCATGGGGGGTATCGGGGAGTCGCTCTCAAAAATGGTCCTTAAGGGTAGAGAGGTGACCCCCGAGAGGAACTCCTCCATTCAGGCTTCGTCGGTGGCGATATGGGAGCAGCTCGTCGAAAAGACTCCGGGGGGTTTTGCCTCAACCGGTTTTTCCAGCGCAAAGAAACGCAACGTCAAGATGCTGAAGGTCAACGGAGTAAGCCCGACAAAACAGAATATCATGACGGACAAATACCCCCTGAGAAGACCCCTCTACATCGTGGTGCCCAAAGACCCCCAGCCTGAAGTCAAAAAGTTTGTCGAATATGTGCTGGGCAGGAAAGGCCAGTCGCTCATCAAGTCGTACGGCATGGTCTCTCTATCTGAAGCAAGGTGAGGGTATCCCTTAAGACAAGGGTCACGACCCTTATCGCCTCCGTCATCATCGCCATCAGCGCCGTCACCACCCTTTATTTCATCTTCGCACAGGAGGGCAGCCTCGACAGGGAGATCACGGCACGCGGAATCACTCTCGCCGAGTCTCTTGCCCGCGGAGTGACTTCAGGCCTTGCGGAGGAAAACCTCGATTTCATCAGACAGGTCGAAGAGATCGTTCACACCAGGGACGTCTCCCTTGCACAGGTCTATTCTTCCCTCTGGATGCCTGTCGATTCCTATCCTGCGGAGAGGCAGGAGGTCCCCCCTGATCCCGCAGCGATCGCCTTTTATAAAAAAGAGACGAACGAGGGGAGCACCTTCAGCAAAGAAGAAGACGCGGCCATCGATTTTTATGCGCCGGTCCGTTACAACACAGAAGGGGCCGGAAGAAAGGGCGGCGCAACCGGCAGGGACCGCTACATTACGATAGGGTACGTGAGACTCACACTTTCGACCGAGGCCGCCCGCCGCGCCGTGGCCCATACCGTGGCGGTCAACCTCCTCGTCTCGGCCTCCCTGACACTTCTGGCTGTTGTAGTCCTTAACGCCTTCATAAGACGGTATGTGCTGAAACCTGTCCTGGCCCTTCACGGATCCGTCTCCCGCCACCGCACAGGAGAGTTTCCCGAAGCCGTCCCTGTCACCTCCGGGGACGAAATAGGCGAACTTTCAGCCGAGTTCAATTCGATGAGTATCGCCCTGAGGGAGCGCGAGGAGAGGCTCGCGGAAGAGAAGGAGAGACTCGCAGTCACGCTTCGCAGTATCGGCGACGCCGTGATCGTGACCGACCTCCTCGGGACGATCACCCTCATCAACAGGGTCGCCGAACAGCATACCGGATGGACGGCGACCGAGGCGGTCGGCAGGCCGCTCGCCGAGGTCTTCCATATCATCAACGAAAAGACCCGTGAGCGCTGCGAAAATCCGGTCGAAAAGGTGATCACCACGGGACTGATCATCGGGCTTGCGAATCACACCGCCCTCATCCGGAAGAACGGCACGGAGATCGTGATCGAGGACAGCGCCGCGCCGGTCATGGACAGCAGGAGCAAGATTGTCGGAACGGTGCTGGTGTTCCGCGATGTCACCGAAAAACACCGCCTCGAGAGCGAGCTGCTCAAGATAGAAAAGCTGGAATCCGTCGGCCTTCTCGCCGGAGGGATAGCCCACGATTTCAACAATTTGCTGACATCGATCGTCGGAAATATCAGTCTCGCCAAGATGCATCTCGACCCTGGGGATAGCGCTTACGACCGGATGACCGAGGCCGAAAACGCCTCGCGCAGGGCAACTGACCTGACGCAACAGCTGCTGACCTTCTCGCGCGGAGGGGCGCCTGTCAGGAAGGCAGCCTCAATAGTGGACATCATAGCCGAATCGGCGAGTTTCACCCTTTCAGGGACGAATGTGGCCCCTACTCTCTGCGTATCAGAAGATATCTGGAATGTCGACGTTGATGCCGGCCAGATGAGCCAGGTGTTCAACAACCTCATCATCAACGCGGTCCATGCGATGCCCAGGGGAGGGAACATCTTCTTTGCGGTGAGCAACGTCATCCTGTCCGAAGATGCGCCGCCGAACCTGAAGGAAGGGAGATACGCCCGGATAACGGTAAGGGACGAAGGACTGGGGATACCGCCCGATCAGCTCGATCACATCTTCGATCCCTATTTTACGACTAAACAGAGAGGCAGCGGGCTCGGCCTCACGAGCGTCTATTCTATCATCAAGAGGCACGACGGCCATATCACCGTCGAATCGGCACAGTCCAGGGGGACGACCTTCGATATCTATCTTCCCGCCTCACAGAGCGCTCCCGCGCAGCGTCCCTCTTCAGACGCGCCGGTGGCCACGGGAACTGGGACGGTACTCGTCATGGACGACGAGCCGCTCGTGCGGGATATCTCCGGCTCGATGCTGTCGTCCCTCGGGTACAATGTCGCGCTTGCCCGTCACGGGGCCGAGGCGATAGAGATGTACCGCAAGGCCCTGAAAAACGGAACCCCCTACGCTGCGGTCATCATGGACCTGACGATCCCCGGGGCCATGGGAGGAGGCGAGGCGATCCGCGAACTCCTTGCGCTCGATCCTAGTGTCAGGGCAATCGTTTCCAGCGGATATTCAAACGATCCCATCATGGCAAATTTCCGGGAGTACGGCTTCAAAGGGGTCATGACAAAGCCCTATAATCTGGGGAACCTCGGCAGAACACTCACGGAGATCCTTAAGGAATAGCCGGCGCCTCTTTCACGACCGCCGTGATACCCATGCGGCGTAAAACATGCTATGCTGTGCGTAAGGGAGGGTCCCGAGATGGCCGCTTTCACGCGCATGACACTACCTGCCGCACTGCTGGGCGTTCTCTTTCTCATGCTGTTTTCTGCCCGCCCCCTGTCCGCAAAGGGGCCGGACCGGATACTCCTCTACTTCTTCCGGGCGGAAGGCTGTCCGCACTGCGGGGAAGAGGAGGTCTTTCTCTCCGCTCTGAAGGAGAGACATCCCCGGCTCGACATACAGTCTTTCGAGGTCAAAGGGAGCAGGGACAACGCCGCGCTCTTCTCCCGGATATCCGAACTCTACGGGGTGAAGGTGAGGGGCGTGCCCGCAACCTTCGTCGGCGGACTCCCGCCGGTGATCGGCTTTCAGGGCGACGGCATCTCGGGGAGGGAGATAGAGGAGCAGGTCCGCTACTGCGAGACCCATCGTTGTACGGATCCCATGGCAAAGCCCGATACTGCCGTTACCCCGGACATGGGCCTCGGGATGGATCATGGAGCGCAGGAGCAGGGGCTCTGCAGGGAGGACGAGGACTGCCCCGGGACCGGGGAGGATTCCCTTCCGGCCCCCACCCTCACAATCCCCTTTATCGGAAGGCTGGATACGGCCGGGACCGCCCTTTCATACCAGACGGTGCTCATCGCCGCACTCGACAGCTTCAATCCCTGTGCTTTTTTCGTCCTCTTTACTCTGCTGGGGCTGCTGATCCATGTGCAGTCCAGGGGCAGGATTCTCCTGGTAGGAGGGATCTTCGTATTTTTCTCAGGCTTCATCTATTTTATCTTCATGGCTGCCTGGCTGAACATATTCCTGCTGACGGGTCAGATAGCGGCGGTCACGATCATCGCCGGGGTCGTCGCCCTCCTCATCGCGGCGATTAATATCAAAGACTTTTTCTTTTTCAGGAAGGGCGTGTCGCTTTCGATACCAGAGGCCGCAAAGCCGAAGCTGTTTGACAGGATGAGAAGGCTACTGAAGGCGAATTCCTTCCCTGCGATCATTGCCGGCACCGTCGTCCTTGCGGCCGCCGCAAATGCATACGAACTCTTCTGCACCGCGGGCTTCCCGATGGTATATACACGGATACTGACCCTGCATGCCCTGTCCCGCGCTTCCTATTATCTCTACCTCGCATTCTATAACATAATCTATATCATTCCCCTCGGACTCGTCGTCGTTCTCTTTGCGGTGACGCTCGGGGCGCGAAAGCTCACCGAATGGCAGGGACAGCTGTTGAAGCTGTTTTCGGGCATGATGATGCTCTGTCTCGGTCTGCTGCTGCTGATCAGGCCGGCGCTGCTGAACAACCTGCTTGCAACCGCCGGAATCCTCGCTGCCTCGTTATCGTTATCCGCCGTGATTGCCTGTATTTCAAGGAGGGCAAACCATAAGACCGTCTGACGTCTCCCTGATACCATACCGCGGAACAAATCAGGCATACTATACGGTGAATATCATGAGAACTCTCAGAAAACTCGAACGTGTCGCCATACGCCCGGGGGAATACCATGTCGCGGGGAGTGACGTGGTCATCACCACAATCCTCGGCTCATGCGTCTCCGCCTGCCTTTATGACCCGTTCACGAAGATCATCGGGATGAACCACTTTCTCCTGAGCAACAAAAGATACTCCAGGGATCTGCCTTACTCCCTGACCGAGGCGGGCCGCTACGGCATCTACGCGATGGAGTTGCTGATCAACGAGATGATGAAGAGGGGCGCGAAGCGCGCGAACCTCCACGCAAAGGCCTTCGGCGGGGCCGCGGTATTGCAGTCCCCCGAACGTGCAGACAATTTTTTCTGCGTCGGAGACGTGAACAGCCGCTTTATCCTAGATTTTCTCAAGACCGAAGGGATCCCCCTCGTCGTGTCAGACCTGGGAGGGGACAGGGGAAGGGTCGTGCATTTCTGCGGAGACGATTATTCGGTGTATGTGAAGAAGATACGGAAAAGCATCAATCCCGACTTCGTCAGGAAGGAACGGAAGTTCTGGCAGATCAGCATCGAAAAACAGGAACGTCGTGCCGGAGAAACGGACATCTGGCTTTAACCGGGCACGGACCACGGCTCGCCCGCGAGACATTCGAGGAGCACCAGACAGCCGTGGTACAGGTCCTTTTTCAGGATGAACTCGCCGGTGGAGTGGACATTCTGCATGCCGGTCGATATGTTGACAGCGAGGATCCCCCTCTGATTGAATACATTGGCATCCGACCCGCCCCCTGTGATCGCCAGACGGGAGGCGATGCCGCTCCGTTTCATGGCCTCCCCGATAAAACGCACAAAGGGTTCGTCATCCGGTATCCTGAAGGTCCTGTATTCCTCATGCTCGTGTACCTCGAGCCCGGCGCCGCGGCCGGCTGCGATCTCCCGCGCCAGACGGAAAATGGTATCCTTCGTCCCTGCGAGGACGCCTGCGTCATGGCTCCTTATCTCGCCGTTGATGACCACCTCTTTCGCCACTACGTTCGTGGCCGTCCCTCCGTTGATGATGCCGATGTTCGCCGTGGTGACAGGGTCGATCCTGCCGTCAGGCAGTGCCCGGATGATATCCGCGGACACGCTGATGGCGCTCAGACCCTTTTCCGGTTCGAGACCCGCATGCGCCGCCCGGCCGGTGATCCTCATCTCATAGGTGACGTGTGTCGGCGCGCCGACGATGATACTGCCGACGCTCCCGCCCGAATCCAGCACGATCGCCTGCCGGCTCCTGAGCATCCCGGGGTCGAGATTCCGGGCCCCGCAGAGCCCCTTCTCCTCAGCCGAGGTCAGTGCGATCTCGATATACCCGTGAGGGAGTCCGCGGGCATGGATAACCTCCAGGGCCTCTATGATCTGGGCTATGGCGCTCTTGTCGTCCGCACCGAGCACCGTGGCGCCGGCAGATCTGACCATCTCCCCGTCCTCTTCAATTCTGATCCCCTCGGTAGGCTCCACCGTGTCCATATGTGCGCTCAGCAGAAGCGGCCCGCGCCGGCCGTCAGCCCCCTCCTTTACCCCGATCAGGTTAAAAGACCGGTCGTATTCCTGGAAGACGACGCGGCATCCTACAGCCTCGAGCCTCCTGGCGATATACAGGCCTATCTCCCGCTCCTGGAACGACGGCGAATTGATATTGACAAGATCAAGAAAGGTATCGAGAAGCCGCCGTCTGTTTATCAGGAGAGCGTAGTCCATATTATGCCCCCGGCTGGTTCCTCATCCGTGTAAACAGGTTGTCCCTGGCAAAGAGCCAGAAGAGGCTTCTGGCGGACCTTGCGGCCACCCGAAGATCATTCAGGCTCCGGAGTTCGAGGAGCCTCTTCAGCAGAAAAGACGGGCGGCCATAAAAACTTCTGAAGGCGATCTGCCGGAGTCTGACAATCTCGTCCCTGGTCATCGAATAGGGGATGAACGCAGCCCCCTGATAGGTATAGTCCGTCAGCTCGGCCGAGACCGTTCCGAACCGTTCAAGGTTGTCGTACAGGTAGGTCCCGGGGAACGGCGTGATGGCGTGGAAATTCGCGATATCGGGATTCAGCTCGACGGCAAAGCGGATCGTCTCAAGCCCCTCTTCAAAGGTCTCCCCCGGGATGCCGAACATGAACGGGGTGGAGACCTTCAGTCCGACCTCCTGCGCGGCCTTCACCGCCTTCCGTATCTGGTCGAGGGTAGTCCCCTTGCGGATCGTATTGAGGTTCTTCTGCACCCCGCTTTCGGCCCCGAAGAGGATCGCCCAGCAACCCGCCTCCCTAAAGGCCTGGAGAAGGGGCTTGTCGACCTGGTTGACACAGGCCGACGCGAACCAGGTAAAATCGAGCCCGCGCGCCTTTATCTCGCGGGCCAGCTGCATCGCCCGGTCATAGTCTCCGGCGAGCGTGTCGTCGATGAACTTGATCTCCCGGTACCCCTGGCTGAGGCAATGTTCGATCTCCGCGATCACGCTATCGATACTCCTGAACCGGATACCGCTCCTGCGGTCCTTGTCGAGCTGGAAGCAGTAGATGCACCGGCGGTTGCAGCCCCGGGCGGTAATCATCACCGCAACCGGACGCCTCCGGTAGGTGGCCGGAGGCGGTATATACATACCAGCGTCCCCGAGAAGGTCCCTCGCCGGGAAAGGCAGCGCATCGAGGTCCTGGATCAGGGGGCGCTCGGGATTCGTCACTATACTGCCGTCGTCATGCCGGTAAATCAGTCCCTGCAGGCCTTCAAGTCCCCTCTTCGCGCCCAGACGTTCCAGGAGTTCACGCAGTGTATATTCTCCCTCGCCGCAGACCGCCGCATCAAAGAGCGTACCCGCATCACGCATGCAGAGCTCCTTTACTGCCGACGGATAGGGCCCGCCGGCGCAGAGGAAGGCAGAATCTCCCATCAGAGCCCTGATATCGGCGGCAGCCTTCTTTGCCTTGTCCCAGCCAAAGGTCGTCGAATAAATACCGACAAGAGACGGCCTGAATTCTGCCAGTTCATCGAGTATCGACTGATGAGACCTGAACGCGCCGTTGAGGAAACGGACGTCATGGCCCGCCTCCCTCAGCACGGAGGCGACATAGAGGGTCCCCAGCGGCTGCCAGTAATTAATCTGGGACGCGGCCGTTTTGGAAGAGAAGATATCCTCAGGCGCCCAGGAAGGGATGACCAGGGCGCATTTCATAGGCCGCTTCCGACCAGGATCCTTTCGCCGCCATCACCCGGCGGCGTCTCCGCGCCGCGCGCCCGGGCCATGATCTCTGCGGCCGCATTCATCCCGGAGGCGATCGCGTGGTCCATATTGTAATATTTGAAGAGCCCGATCCGCCCTGCCAGGTGAAGGTTCCGGAATCTCCCGAGATAGTCCCTGAGTACCGCGCAGGACTTTTCATACCCCACCTCGAAGAGAGGATAGGCGCCAACAGCCCTGACAACGCAGCTGTCGACCACCTCTTCTTTCCTGATAAACCCGAGGCCCGCCAGATGAGAGACGGTCGTGGAGACGAGGTTTTCATCGGAGTCATTCCAGACAGGGTCGCCCTTCGTGCTGAAAAACTCGGCCACCAGGAGCGACTTGCCCTCGGGAGCCATCTTCCTGCTCCAGTTTGTCGGCTCATGGATCCGGCCAAAGGGTATGCCCTTGTCCTGGATATAGATCCAGGTCTGATCGGTGACACGCGGACAGTCAACCATGACCGTGACGACCACCAGGTCCCTGAATCTGAGCCGCGACGCCGCCTCCAGCACCTCGTCCGGCGGTGCGGGATTGAGCAGCTGGACCAGCCTCGGAAGCGACATGCTGGACACGAACTCGCCCCCGCGCACCGGTCCAGATTCGCAGTGATTGCCGACATAGACGCTGCGGATCGTCCGCCCGTCGTGATTGATCTGTTCCACACCACTGCGGGTGCAGACCTCATTGGTCAGTTCGATCTCCTCCTGCAGGCGCTCGGCGATGCGGCCGATCCCCGTTGCGGGATAGTAGAACCGGTCGGTAAGGGTCGGCAGGTCGCTTCCGCTGAACCTGAAAAAGGCGTTTTTGATCGCCTTGGAAAGGGAGAGCCCGTGGATCCGCTGCGCGACCCACTCCGCGCTGATGCGGCTGCAATCGATCCCCCAGACCTTCTCGCTGTAGTCCCTGAAGTAAATATTGAACATCGTCCTGCCGAAGCGGCTGACGACCCAGTCCTCCAGGGAGACCGGCTCTTTTTCGCCGAAGAGACATCCTGCCCGCTGCAGTCCGTAATCCGCGATGGCCCTGAACGTCGTCCCCATGCCGAGACCGAAGAGGGCGTTCACGGGCTTCAGGGGGTAATCGAAAAACTTTGCGTTAAGATAGATCTTGCTAGACCGGCTGACCTCGATCAGTTCATCCGACAGCAGCTCCTTCACAAAGGCGTTGACCTCCGCGTCCTTTGTGAAGAACCGGTGGCCTCCCAGGTCAAACCTGAATCCGTTCCTGACAACCGTCTTCGAAAGGCCGCCGACCTCGGCGTCGCGCTCGAAGAGCCTGACCCGGCGCCCCGCCCTGGAGAGCACGCACCCGGCCGTCAGGCCGGTCAGCCCTCCTCCGATTATGATCGTCGTATTGCCGTCTACAAAGTGGCCCGGCATGGCGTTATCCGAAGAGGGCGAACTGCGCATGACATCACCGTCCGCACCCGCAGGTATTCTCGTCTATACGCAGGACAATACAATCTTCCTTCTTCTCGACCGTCACGGGACAGCCGGACATGGACGCAAAGGCCCTCACCTTTTGCGCCGTCGAGAAATCGGCAACCGTGACTTCAATGAATTCATTGCTGCCGCAGGTGGCGATCATATCCTTGAGTTGTCTGAAAAGGCGGCCCGGTTCGAGGGCGCGCGCATCAAGCCGCATAGTCTATTGTAGAAATAATGGCATCCATTTTTCCATCCACTTTCAGTATCTCCCGGATTGCCGTCCGAAAAAAAACCTGATGAGATGACGAGGCATCCCATCAGGTCTGTTCCTTTTCAGGAAGGCGGAAACTATTCCATATCCGCCATCGGCTTGATGAACTTGAAATAGACCATCGTCCAGTTGCCGAGGATGATCGCGATCGTCGCCACAATGCTGCCGATCGAAAGCGTCGTAAAACCGGTCAGAGCCTGTCCGACATTGCAGCCGCCTGCGCACGATGCGCCGAATCCCATCAGGAAACTGCCCCCGAGGACTGTCAGCATCTCCTGGGCCGGGGGGATCTTCCACTTGAACTCCTTCAGGATCTTGGCGCTGATAAAGGCGCCGACAGGAACGCCGATATAGAAAAACTCTCCCCATGTGACCTTGAAACCGGCAAGATCAAACATCGGGAAAAACATCGACCGCGCATCTCCGGTGAGAAAGGTGAACATCGTCTCTCCGGCCGGGGTCGTAAAGTTCATGCCTCTGGCAAAACCGGGAGAACCCCAGTACTCAGACGCCCAGAAGGTCACCAGCCCCATGATCCCGATCAGGGCACCGGCGACCGACCAGAAGAACCCCTTCTGTTTGCCGAACGAAAAGGGCTTGCCTGTAAGCACGAAGGCAAAGCACGCCGCACAGAACACCGCGATCACGGCCCACTTGATCATAGGCGTATCACCGATGAGACCATACAGCGTATAGGGTGCGCCCTCAGCGCCGGCCATCTTGAAACTCCGGAGAAAATTGTAGAAAGGCTTGAATATGCCGTTTGTGGTAGCCCCAATCCCGAACAGAAAACCGAATACTGCCATGATAGAGGCGAGCTGCCCCTCACCGACCCTGTAGATGATGCCGCTGCCGCAGCCGCCGGCCATGACCATGCCTAGGCCGAAGACGTAACCGCCAAGGATATTGGCCATGGGAAAGAACGTCTGGGCCTTGAGGTGGATCATCCCCATGTCGGCCATAGCGTTGCCGCCGATGAGCATGATGATCAACGCGATAAGATAGGCCTGGAACAGGTTGTACTCCTTGATGAAAATCGTATCCCTGAACGCGCTGTTCATGCAGAACCTGCCTCTCTGGAGTATCAGCCCCACGAGACCTCCGCACACGAGTCCAGAGATGATGAACATTAATGATGCGCCCTGTAATGCTTCTGTTTCCATCCGCTACCTCCGGGAAAAATTTTGTTTAAAATATCACAGAGGTCTTCATTTGTCAACGATGCACCCATTAATTTTGCTTATAAGACCATTCACCCGCGAACGCCCCTGTTTTCAGCCGCGGCAGCAGTGTCTTTCAGGATATTCCTCCTGCAGTTATCTGGAGAGACTTACTTTGGAAAAGGGAGGCGAGGAGAGACTTTCAAATCAATGAGCGCATTATTTTCAGACTGTCAATAATAAACGCGGACCAGCGTCTTGAAGGCGAATTCGTGATCCTCCTTATCGAAAATGCGGCTCCTTCCGTACTTCCCGATCTTCTCCCTGATTGCAGGGGGCACCGCCTCTTCCCCCTGGTCGGTGATAACGACCAATGCAGGCTTTCTCTCCTTTGCCGCCCCCTTCCCTGCGTAGAAGGGAGGGTTCGGATACTCCCAGGTGAAGCGCAACGATGAGGTTTTTATCTCCTCAGGCCTGGCGTCAAAGACCCCGGTCTCATTATACAGAAGCCTCTTTCCGGTAAAAAGGTCCAGGAGGGGAACCGCAACCGCAGGGTTGGCCTCGGGATTCCTTGCATAGACCGTAAAGACCTCCGCCTCATCGCCCCGGAGCGTATCCAGAAATGAGCCGGCATCCCTGAGGTTCACCTCGCTTATGTTATTGAGAAAAGGCCTGAAGGCGAAGACCGCGACCACCAGCGAGGAGGCGACGACGCAGGAGACGAGGAACCGCCGCACCTCCGCCCTCCGCAACTGCATCAGCCCGAGGGAGGCCATCACCGTGAGCATCGGGAAAACCATGATGATATACCTCGACCTCCTGATCTGCAGTACAGCGACGAGCAGCAGGAGCCAGAAGGGGACGAGGTACCTCGCATCCAGTCTTCTGATCGCGAGCCAGAGTGAAGAGACCGCAGCCAGGGTGATGAACGGATGGGTCTGAAACAGGAAGGTAGAAAGAAAGCTCTCCCCCCACCTCTTCAGACCCGGCTCCTGGTATTCCCTGAGCAGCCTGATCTGCGCCATGAATACCTCGTGGTCCGGTAGGAAGAAGATTCCTGCCAGGACAGAGGAGAGGAGAAAGACTGCCAGACCCCGTGCAAGGATCGTCCGGGGACGTCCGCCGGGGCCCGTCCCGATCACCTGCAGGGTATGTCCGGAGAGCAGGACGACGCAAAACAGGACCGGCAGCACAGTAAGCATAAGGAAGGACGAATACTTTACATAGAAGGTCGTGGCGATCGCGAGAGCCGACAGGAGGATCATACCTCCTCCCCTCTCAAGAGCCAGCAGGAAAGTGTATACCGACACCATCAGGAAGAACATGAGAGGGACATCGACCATCATCAGCGGCGCCTGGGAGTAAAGGAAGGGGATCCCGAGCAGCAGCAGCGCACCGATGTATCCGGTTTCCTCGTCCCAGAGCCTGCTGCCGAGGCGGTAGGTGAGAAGAACGGTCAGGCTGAAACAGGCTGTCGTGAATATCTGGATGTAAACCCGCGTCTCACCGAGATATCTGAAGATAAGCCCGTAGAGGAAAGAGACGACCGGCGTATCGGTCCACGCGAAGATCTGCCTTCCCCACTCCTTCAGAAAAAAAACGGGACCATGAAGTTCGAGGTACTTGGCCTGAGTGAAATACCTCGCCGCATCCACGATCATCTCCGGCTCGCTCCAGAAGGGCATGCAGAGGCCGAAAGAAAGAACGAATAAAATGACTGAACGATATCTCCTTGGGAAAAGGACCCGGGAGAGGGGCCATGCAACGAGCATCCCGACACAGAGCGCGGCCAGAACATGCCTGAAGTCCGCGAATTTGAACGCTGCCTCCCAGCTCGTCAGACGGTTGTCGTCCAGGGACCGGTACGTGTATTGCAGGAGGAAGGTGAGGACGGAGCAGGCCGCGATGAGAAGAAACATCACTTTTTCGCGTCTTTTCGAAAAAACCTCGAACAAGGTCTATATCCGCCGAACGCAGTGCTTCCCATAGCAGGTTCCAATGGAATGACCTGTTGCCTGTACTATCTTCCTCGCAACAGCCTCATCCACCATTCCTTTTACAAGCGCCTCGATAATCATTTAGCCGGAATCGTCACTGAGCTATACTTCGAGGTCAATGCCTGAGTATCGCGCAGCGGCAAGGCGCTGCTGATATACATCATTCCACCTCCCTGATCTTCAGTTTTTAGATTGATCTATTGTGTGATATATTAACACTCGAAAGGAGACCTCTGCTCATAATACACCTCTCTACTAACCTATCCTCAGCCTGCCCTCAAAGGGAAAGTCACCATGACACGCAGGCCGGACCCTGATTGATCGCGTGCAGGGCCGAAGCTGACCTTAGCGCCAACCCGGGCGGAAATGGCCTGGACAATAGACAGGCCGAGGCCGGAACCAATTTCATCGCTGCCCAGGACACGGTAGAACGGATCAAACACCCTCTCCCGTTCTGCCTCCGGAATGCCGGGGCCGTTATCTTCGACCACCAGCGTCGTCCCCTCCTCGGTCGTTAAAAAAAACAAATCGACACGCCCGCCTTTCGGAGTGTAACGGACGGCGTTGTCCACGAGATTTTTGACCAGGGCTATCAGGTCAACCTCGTTGACGGCAACGTGAGTATCCGAGTCACTCACGACACCGATATCAATGCCCTTCGCCTCTGCCAATGGCATCAAATCTTCCAGTACGCGCCTAAAAACCTGCTGCATGGAAACGGTGGTGCGGGACGTGCCCTCCGAGGCTTGCGCGCGTGCCAGCGCCAACATTTGATCCAGCAATATCCTGCCGCGCTCGATACCTTGACGCAATGTATTCAGGCGCTCATGCGCGTTGGCGGACATATCGGCATCCGCAAGCCTCTCGGCCTGCAATGACAGCGCCGTCAGCGGTGAGCGCAGTTCATGCGCAGCATCGGCGACAAAGCGCCGCTGTGCAGTCATTGACTGTTCTACACGCCTTAACAGTCGATTGATTGCGCCCACAAACGGCCGAATTTCCGCCGGGAATGGTTCGGGGGCAATCGGATGAAGTTCCTGCTCGGTACGCTGATCGATTTCGAGGGAGAGAACGGCAATCGGCTTGAAGATTTTGCGTATAAGATAGGCCATGACAAGCAGCAGAATCGGAACCAGCACCAGAAACGGCATCAGGGTGCGCAACGCGCTGTCTCGAGCGATTTCGTCACGGACAGCCGTCTCTTGTGCCACTGCCAGGCGTTCGCCACTGCCGAGGGTTCTGACCAGGATACGATAGGTTCCATTATTGGCGCGGACGGTTTGCAGGCCATCACGAAGGCCTTGCGGCAGGGCCAGGGTTGGGCTGGAATTGTTATCGGGATTGCGTGGAGGGGCCGCTGAAAGTGGCTGCACGAAGACCCGTGCTTCGGGATCGCTGTCCGCTTTTGTACCCGGATTGCCTGCGTGAGGCACAGTCAGGCCGTGCCGGTCGAACAACATGGCGACCTGGCGCAATACATCATCCTGTAACTCATGCGCCTCGTTGAACGCCGAGATAAAAGCAAATATTCCGGCAATCACCGCGACAGCCAGAATAGCCAACGACAGCCAGAAAGACAGTCTGATCTGGAGCGAGTCTCTCAACCGTTTTTTGAAACCATCCATCCTGCCCCCCTGACATTTTTGATGACCTCGCCTCCCAGTTTCTTGCGCAGCGCGTGAATCAGGAAATCTACGGCGTTGCTTTCTACTTCCTCGCCCCATCCGTAAATTCGCTCTTCCAGATCGCTGCGGGAAAGAATTGCCCCGGGTCGAACAAGCAGGGCCTGCAAAAGAGCGAATTCCCTGCTGGAAAGCTGTACCGGCCCTCCTGTATTGACCGTTGCTTCTCGCGTTGCCGGATCAAGCGACACTATGCCATTGGTAAAATTGGGTGATGCAATCCCCCCCTTGCGTCGCAGTACGGCGCGCATCCGGGCAAGCAACTCTGCCATCTCGAAAGGCTTGAGAACATAGTCGTCAGCGCCGGCGTCCAACCCCCGAATCCGATCATCCAGCCCATCCCGTGCAGTGATGATCAGCAAAGGCACAGGATTTTTTTTGGCACGGATCACGTTCAGCACCTCCCGCCCATCCTTGCCCGGCAAACCCAGGTCGAGTAGGATGAGGTCGTAGTTCTGACAAGCGATCGTGTTGAGCGCGGCCAGCCCGTTCTTCACCCAATCAGTCGCATATGACGCATCCTTGAGCGCTTCCCGGATAGCCTCTCCGATCATGGGGTCGTCTTCTACCAACAGAACGCGCATGTACCCTCCTGCGGCCAATCTGCCGCGCTTTAATGAACCTTTTCCGCTGCCCTCTGCTTGAAAAATAAAATACACGTCAGCATAAATGCAAAAAGCGCAGCCGAGGCGGAATAGCGGCTTAATGCCAGCCCGCCCGCACTGAGCGGCTTGTCAAGAAGATCTCCGACTACCGCCCCAAGCGGGCGCGTAAGAATAAACGCCGCCCAAAACAGCATAGTACGGGATATGTTTGTCCTGTAGTACGCCGCAACCACAAGGGCCAGCAAGACACTGAACACAAGCGCGCCGCCTCCGTAACCAAGTCCGGCAGTGTCGGCGGTCCAGTCGCCCAGAGCAGTCCCTAAGGTCTGAGAAAACATGATTGTCAGCCAATAGAACATCTCTGCTTTTGGAGAACTGATGGTATCAACCGATACCGTGCCCAGTGAACGGTACCAAATGAACAGTGATGCCATCAGCAGGATAAATAGCAACAATGCACCCCCGGCATATCCTATTCCAAGGGACCGGTCTGCAAAATCAGCCAACGTCGTTCCAACTGTTGTCGTTGCGATTATCGTCGTCCAGTAGAGGAACGGGTGGAAGCCCCTTGCCTTAATTTGGGCAGCTACAGCGACCAGAAAAATTGCGGCGAAAATGGCTGTTCCAACAAGATAACCCAGTTTCATAGACATAGACACTGTATCGCCGCCGGTTTCACCCAGGGTGGTAGCCGCTATTTTAATAATCCAGAAGATCAAAGTGACTTCTGGAACCTTGCTCAAGGTGCGCTCACTGATATTGTCCATACGACTTTCCTTTCTACCTGCCAATTTTATGACAGTTTTGATATTTTTGAGCAACTGAAAAGTGGCCTTGAGGCCCAAAGAGAATTTAGTCCGCGTCAGGACCCTCCGGTGCGTTTTCCAGCAGATCGCCAGTTTTGGCGTCCACGCCAACTTCCTGCGTGACCTTGCCGTGTCGGATGTCGAAGGAATAGCGCAGGCCGCTGCCGCCTTTCTCCTGTTCCAGTTCCTCATCGGCAATCTTCCCGGGATGGGCCCTGAGGGCGATCACCCGCGCCTGTTCCAGGCTGATCTTTGCATCTCCGGCTAATTTCTGTCCTGTATAGGCGAACGCATCTGTTGCGGACGCCATCAGAAACAGACCCAACAAAACCATCACGTAATTCCCGGATGCTTTCATGATAATACTCCTTCCGACTTGATTTATTTCGGTCAGGCGCGTTTGCGTCTGCCGATACAATCACTATACACCGCGAGAATTAGCCCATAATTAGCCGGGAAGAATTGACTGATAGTTCTGTTCAGGAGTCAGATCAGAAGGATTCCGGGCTCTGTGCCGCATGCGGAGACATTCCCCCCGAACGAAACCTCATCACCGTTCCTATACACTGTTCACAGCGGCCCTTGCCGCCATGATCCCCCTGTACTGGGCCTCTTCGAATATGGATATGCCGCTCATGTCGGAATGCGCAAAATGAATTCTGCCGAGCGGCTTCAGGGCGGCCTGCCTTGCCTCGCCCCATATGAATCCGGGCACGGGCCTGATCATGGCATGCCCCCAGATCCAGACATTCAGTTCCTCGATGGCCTGTTCGATGCCCGGATGGATCGCAGAGAGCTCCCTGACGATCATCTCCGCCCATATATCGTACCCGGTCCCGAGCGCCCTTTTCCTTTCAGCGGCCGGGTCTCCCGGGACAAGGGGTTTATAGTACGTCATAACCGTCTTGTCCCTGTAATACGAGATATCCTGATGACCTGCGTCCACATAGCCGAGGGACTCACCCTTGTATACGACATTGTCCCAGGAGAGGGCGGCGCCCTTGCCTGCCGGAATTCCCCTGACAGTTATGTTCGCGATAACCCAGGGGGCGTATCCGAAGTCCTTCACGTAGGGAGAGGGTCTGTCACGGAGGTCCTGTATCGTCTTCATGGCGGTGAACCTCGGGGCGGCATATACGACCGCCTGAGAGACGACCCTGGTCACCGTCTTCGTCCGGCTGTCGAAGACATCTGTGGCGATATCGCTCCCGGATCTCCCGATATTCAGGACACAGGAACTGCACCGGATCCTGTCGTGCAACGGCTCCGCCATCCTCCTGACGATCCACCCGTTTCCCTCCGGCCAGGTGACGACCGCCTGGGGTTCTGCGTTTGACGCCCTTCCGTCCCTTGCCGCGAAGTAATGGATGCCCGCCCAGGCGGAGACGTCATCGAGCGTACTGCCGTAATCATCGCGGCAGCAGTAGTCCGTGTACCACAGGAGAGGCTCCGAGTCCCAGCCGTTGACGGACATGAACCTCCTCATGCTCATGCGGTCAAACCGCCGGAAGCGTTCGTCGGCTGAGCTGAGTTCGAGGGGAATCGCAAAGGCGCGTCTGCCGTCCGCTCCCCTGGCCCGCCTGAACCCTTCCATCATGCCGAAGAATTCGGCATACTGCTGTTTATCTCTTCCGGAGATGCCGATATTCGGCACGAGCCCTTCCTGCCACCTGCCGTGGATGAAGAGCCTCTCCATCGGATCGGCGCAGAGATAAAACTCATTGTAGATCGGCAGCCCCTTTGAATCATATCCTTCTATGATCCCGAGCTCCCGGAAAAGCTCCCTCGTGAAGACCGCTTCTTCGCCGGGTATAGGCACATAATGCGCCCCCCACGGATACGCCGAAACAGCGTTGGCCCCGCTGGCGGCATTGCCGCCGACCGTCCCGCCAAGTTCGAGGAGCAGAAAATCTCCGCACCCATTCTTCGCCAGTTCCCTTGCCGCGGATAGGCCTGCAATGCCGCCGCCGACAATGACGATGCCTGTTTTGACAGTGGCTGAAGGCGCGGTCTTCCTGCCTTCGAGCAGCATATGCCCGGTCTTCCAGTCCGCCCCCATAATGCGCCCGGGGAATTTCCTTCTCCCGGCGGGGACAACTGGATTGCAGGAGATCAGTCCCGCGGCCGCTCCAGCGGCCAGGGCGGTTTTTTTCAGAAAAGAGCGCCGTGTGATGGAGCGGTCCGGCGGATCAGCGGACATACCTCGCCCACTCCTCCTCAAAGTACCTCACAAGGACCTGGTTGTTCAGTCTGTTCACCTCTGTAGCGACCTCCCCCATATCGGGCGGAAATCCGGTCATCGCCTTTGCGGTCTCGGGCGTGATGAAGCGAAGCCCGGGCATGAACCTGTCCGGCATTACGAAAGGCCTCTTCGTCGCGATCACATACCCCCATTCTCCGAAAGACGGAAGATATACATGATACGGAGTCGTTTCGAGGCCGACGGAACGGAGGGTGTTGACGACACACCAGAAGGCCTTTCTTGCCACGAAGGGAGAAGTGCTCTGGATCACTATGACGCCGTCTTCGGCCAGGGCCCTGTCCAGGAACCGGTAAAAGGTGCTGGTGTAGAGCTTGCCCAGAGAGAAGCTCGAAGGGTCGGGAAGGTCCACGACGATGAAGTCGAACAGCCTGCGGTTCTCCCTGATCCAGACAAAGCCGTCGGCATTGATGATCTTAACCTTCGGCGAATTGAGCGAGCCCTTGTTCAGCGCGACGAGGGTCTCGTGGGTCCTGAAGAGATTGGTCATGGCGGGATCCAGGTCTACCAGGGTTACGGATCTGACCGTGCCGTACTTCAATATCTCCCTCAGGGCTAGACCGTCGCCTCCGCCGAGGACAAGGACATCTTTCGGTTCCTTTATCGAGCCCAGCCCCGGATGCACCAGGGCCTCGTGGTACCTGTATTCGTCGCGGGAGTTGAACTGGAGATTCCCGTTGAGGAAGAGCTGGAGGCTGTCGGCGTCGCGCACAAGGACCATGCGCTGATAGTGGGTGGTCTTTGCGTAGATTATGTCCCCCTTGTACCCGAGGGTCTCGGTAAACTGCAGGATACTCCCGGACCAGACAAACCCGGTGGCAAGAAGGGCGAGGAGGAAAAAGGCAGTCCCGGCGAGCCCCTTCGCCCAACGCACCTCATCTTTGAAAAGGCGGAGCGCCCAGAGCGCCACCAGCACATTGATGATGCCGAACATGAACGAAGACCTGATCAGGCCGAGGTACGGCACAAGGATGAGAGGGAAGAGGAGCGACGCAAAAAGCGCGCCGATATAGTCGAAGGTGAAGACCTTAGAGACCAGGTCTTTGAACTCGAACCTGTTTTTGAGCACCCGCATGATGAGGGGTATTTCGAGCCCCACCAGGACCCCGGTCACGCTTATAAGCAGATAGAGGATGGAACGGAAATACGCCGACACTTCAAAGAGCGTAAAGAGAAGGGCTGACGAACAGCCGCCGACAAGACCGATGAGCATCTCGACCTCGATAAAGACCGTGATGACGTTCCTGACGATATGGCGCGACAGCCAGGAGCCGAGCCCCATGGCCGAGAGATAGACGCCGATAATGATAGAAAACTGGGTGACCGAGTCCCCGAGGAGATAACTTGCAAGCGCCCCTGCGGTCAGTTCATAGACCAGACCGCAGGTCGAGATGATGAATACGGAAAGAAGCAGGGCATACGCCATCTGCAGGGACTTTATTCAGCCGTGTATCGACATGCCGACAATGATCGAGATGCCGAGGATGAGCGCGGCAACCACGATCGCGGCCGCCATATTCTGCTTTTCGAGGATCTCATTGCCGAGTTCGCCCGGGGTGATCTTGTCGAAGATGAAAAAGGCCACCCCGAAGAGCACGAGACCGAAGACCGAAAATACCACCGAGGCCACCATGTCCTTGGCATTGATTAAACCGTCCATATCTCCTCCTTGAATGTTGCGCGTTATTTATGATACATGCCGTGCCCCTGAGGGCCCCATTTTGCAGACTGCGTGATGCCAGAGAGGACATAGCCTCTCAACCCCGCGCCAAAAAAAAGCGCGCATATGATCGCCCCGTACAGCAGGTAAAGTTTCATCGTCAATCACTCTCCTTCGTCATCAGAGGTACCGTAGGGAGAAAGGTCACTCTCGGACCATCTCTTAGTTTCAAAGCTCCGGCCCTTCCCGCATGAAAATATCGGGTAGAGCCCGATAAGCAGGAGGGCCGCAAAATAGTTGCACCACGTCGCCACCCCCATCCGCAGAGAGAGGGTGAAGCTCCGCTCGCCGGGCTTCGTCGCGTCCGCGGCAGGCTGGATCACCAGGTGGTATCTTCCGGCAGGGACTGAGGAAAGCACCAGGCTCTTATCCCTGCTTCCCTCGGACCATGAACCGTCGCTGTCCGTGCCAGAATAGTATTCGACGCCCTGCTCGAAACCTAGACTCTTGCCGGTCCCGTCGTTGACCAGGTCGATTTCCGCGCCGATCCAGTCGTTCTGGAGATTGGACCGCATCTCTACCGAAAGGTTGTTCGGGCCCCCGGGCAGGTCGAATGAGGGGGAGACCAGAGACTTTGACGTATCACTGCTGTTGAACGTGAAGCTGCCTCTGTATACCTGCTTGTCAGGCGAGGCCACGACAAAATAGATCTGGAGCAAGGTCAGGAGCATGACAAAGCCCAGGAAGGTGAACGAAATGCCCCGGGCGGATTTGCCATACGGAGACGGCTGGTTCGGGGCCACACCCTCCTTTGCCGGCATTTTCTCCTTTATTCCGAAGGCCCCGGCAACCTCCTCGGGTTCGATATACCTCCCGACCGACCAGTCCGACTCGGTCCGGTCGCTTTCGCAGGAGAGAATCTCGGGCGGGTTTATGAAGTCCGATACGTCAACAGTCTCCCCTATCCTGACCCTCCAGTAGAACTCCCCGAGCACATAGACGACCTTCGCCTTTCCGTTGAGAAACCGCTTGAACCTTTTCCCCCCGTACGTCACGTCGGACACCGCAGGCTCCGGCCGGATACGCATCATCTCGACATAATTCCAGTGGCCGTTATAAGTCGTCAGCCATCTGAACCCCCTGAAGGGATTGAAGAGGAGATATTCGTCCCATGTATATATCCCGGTCTTGTCGGCCCTCCTGACGAATCCGGTCACCTCCCATTGGGTCCCGAAGAGGGTCCCCCTGCTGCCTATAGGGATGAGAGGCTTGATCGTCATCTTCTTTTCGGCCCTGCTCAGGATCTCGAGAGTCGGATGGGTGGTATCTATCGTCGATCCGCAGTACTGGCAGGCCACGGAAGCTGTCAGGCCGGGGGTGAGCATCGAAAAAGGCCCTCCGCAGGACGGGCATTTGAAGAGTTCCGAAGACCGCACTTTTTTGATATCGGCTTCGAGGTCCCTGAGGTTCGAGAGTTCGAGGTTCGCGAAGTCCATATACCTTCCGATGTAGAGCCTGGGCTCCTCCCCTTCAGGATATTCGATGTTCGCGAATTCTCCGGCATTGTTGCTGAGGTCGACGCTCACCGACTTCCTGCCGCTGATGCCCCTGAAGGGCAGTTCGCCCTCGCTTCCCACACATGAGGTCTCCTTTATGTCGTCGACCGAGAATTTCTTCTTCTGGAGGTCGACCCCTTTCCCAGGTTCGAGGATAGAAAGCGGAGGCAGTTTAACCGGGCCGTCCACCTCGATGCTCACCATGAAGAAGCCCATCGCGTCTGCGAGCCAGCCGAAATTTCCGTCGTCAAAGAGGAGATACCACTCGTTCCATCCCCCCTCGCTCCACGAGACGCGGAGACGGCCGATCACCTCGAATGCCGACCCTCTGCACTTGCCGCGGCTGCCGATCTTCAGAGGCGAGATATCGTCCGGGAGTTGCGCCATGCTGCCGAGAGATTCGAGGTCCATATCTTTTCTGACGATCATCGACTGGCAATGATCGCATACCGAAAAGACGGATACGCTCGACCTGAAAATGACTTCGGCGCCGCAGGACGGGCAGTTGGCCTTCATCAGGGACTATGTCCCCGGAAGCGGAGGAGGAGTCTCCGTAAATAGGCCGGCCAGGTCAGGGACCTGACCCGCGGCGGTCCATTCCTTCATCCCCGTCCTCCAGACCAGGGTCTCCCCGGTGATCACGCCGGAGGCAACCTTCTGTTTGAGGATGTCCAGGGTGAAGGGGCCTTCCTGCTTTCCCCCGATCGCGGCATAAAAGACGAGAAGCGGAGGAGGCGCCTCCGGAGACGGCGTCTGACCGCCTGCCATCGCCTGTCCCATCTGGTTCGCCATCGAAAAGCCCATGCCCATACCGACGCCTGCGGCCGCAACCCCGCTGGGGTTTGCGGCCGCAACGCCTATCGACGAGGCGGTCTCATACTGGGTAAAGGTCCGCAGGTCTCCCACCGCCTTTATCGCGCCGCTCTTGTCTATGGCGCTTTCGACCTCCTCCGGGAGGCCTATGTCCTGCACCTGGACCTCCGTCAGCTCAAGGCCGAACCCCTCGAAGGAAGGCGCTATGCGGTCCTTCAGCATCTGGCCGAGGACCATCACCTTTGATTCCATATCGATGATAGGAATTCCTGTCTCGGGAAGCACCTCCTTGATCCTCATGCCTATCTTCCCCCGGAGATTGTCAGTGATCGACTCGGTCGTAAAGTTTCCGTCGGTCCCGACGATCTCCCTTATGAAAACCGCAGGGTCCTTGATCCTGATAGAGTATATGCCGAAAGATGTGACCCGTATCGCGCCGAACTCTTTGTCGCGCATCGTAACCGGGCCGGGGGTGCCCCATTTGAGGTTCGTGAACTGGCGGGTGCTGCAGAAATAGACCTCTGCCTTGAACGGGCTCTCGAAGCCGTATTTCCAGCCCTGAAGGGTGGCCATGATCGGCAGGTTCTTCGTATTCAGGGTATACGTGCCGGGCTTAAATACGTCCGCGATCTGGCCTTCATTGAGAAACACCGCCTGCTGCCCTTCCCTGACTACGAGCTTCGCCTCGTACTTGATCTCGTTTGCGTACCTCTCGAAACGATGAACGAGCGTGTCGTTCGAATCGTCGAGCCACTGTATGATATCAACGAACTCGCTTCTAAGCCTGTCGAAGAATCCCATTTAGCCACCCCCCTCAATAAGTTACTGTCTTTCCAGAAATTATGATACGATGCCGGAGAAAAAAGAGCAACAGAAAGTTCTTGTGGATGATACTTTCAGTTCATATGCCTAGCCCTGACAGGCGACATATGCTGTTGAAGCGGGGGAACTATCTTGTCTCCTTATGAGAACGACAAAGATATGAGTTTCGAGTAAGCGTCATTCAGTGAAGGTCATATCATCGATAAAACTTTACTATATCCGAAATCGCTTCGAGAATATCCTTGAGGAACAAGGAATAGTCCCGCTTCATATATAGACAACCTCTCCCAGGATTGAATCTTTCAGTTCAGGTCTGAGGCCGGTCTTTTCGACCAGATCCACTTTATTTCTCAATATCCGCTGGAGTCTTCTTTCAAGCTCTATCAGCTTC
Organism: Nitrospirota bacterium; assembly: GCA_021814475.1. GTDB lineage: Bacteria > Nitrospirota > Thermodesulfovibrionia > Thermodesulfovibrionales > UBA6898 > PALSA-1316. The sequence goes on along the minus strand of JAKAIE010000001.1, from coordinate 52,564 downwards.
AAAAGGTCAGGCAGTTCGTTATACTCCACCAGAATATCGATGTCGCTTCTCACCTGCTGCTCTCCCCGCACAACCGAGCCGAAAATACCGAGTTCCTTAACGTTATAGTCCCTGACAACCTCAGCTTTATGCTTCCTGAGCGTCGCCTTTACTTCGTCAAGTGTTTTCATAGGGAAACCTCCACATACGATGCCTTGAATACATAATAGCAAATGTCATCCCGGCTTTATCGTTCATCAGTCGCCAGATTGCGGCAATTCGCCAATTGCCCCCGCCAGACAAAACTCCTACCACGAGATCACCCTGTCGTGGGAAAATATCTCCCCTACTATCTCTTCGTACGGCTTCTCCTTCTTCGCAAGGTCGATCACGGTCAGCTCATGGTCCCTCGCCTGTATTTCTATGATCGAGGAAGAAACCGGCTCGGGGCCGTCGTTGAGGATATGGAGGATCTTCATAACACTATCACCCTGTCGGCCTCGTGGTTCATCACTGCGTTGTTGTACTGGCTTCCGCAGACTATCGAAGGCGGCAGGCCCTCCCGGTCCAGGCCGCATTGCCTGGCGTTCATATCGCAGAAACTTATGCTCACCCCTGGGAGCCCGCAGAGGTCGCGTATAACGGGCCGGCTCAACAGCCGTGTGCCGTCGTCCATCACGAAGATGATCACGTCATGCCCCAGGGCCACGGCTGCCTTCGTGAGCCCGGAAAGATGGTCTTCATGCCTGTCGGTGTTCACCAGGATACCGAGCTTCATTCCTGCAGCAACTCCTTCGTCCCGGCCAGCACCATCTCGACCGAGATATCCCTCATGCACCGGATGTCATCGCACTTCTTTTTAAAGCACGGCGCGCACGCACGCTCACTCTTCAGGACCAGGTGCCGGCTCCCGTACGGGCCGGTCTTCACCGGACTCGTCGGGCCGAAAAGGGCGACGACGGGGATGTCCAGGGCAGCGGCGATGTGCATCGGGCCTGAATCGTTCGTGATTGCGCACCGCGAGCTCCTGATCAGTTCGACCAGTTCGGGGATCGTCGTCTGCCCGGCAAGGGAGACCGCCCTTCCCCCGGAAACCCGGACGATCTCTTCTGCCCTCTGCCGGTCCGCGTTCCCGCCGATCACGACCGATCTCAGAGGAAGGACTGAGGCAAGTCTGCCGAAAAGCTCCGCGGGCCATATCTTGGTGTCCCATCTCGCCCCGGGGACCAGCACGATATAGTCCTTCAGCCGGTCCCGGATGTCCCGCACCACGTCGGATCCCCGGGCCGGTTCGGGAAAGGGGAATGCCACCTTCCCGGGCGGACAGCCGAGTGCAGCCGCGATCTTCAGATACCGGTCGACGGCGTGGATGTCCCGTCCGCCGGTTACCTTATGGGTGTAAAAAAACCTGCTCCCCTCCCGTGCCTCGGCAAAACCGATCCGCACGGGGGCGGCCGTTGCCTTCGTCATCAGGCCGCTCCGCAGGAGCCCCTGCAGATCGATCACGAGATCGTACCCGCCTGCCTTCAGCCTGTCCGAGAGCTCCCTTAGCTCGCCCAGCGTTTCGGCTGCCCGGGAGATCCGCCTCCAGCGGTCCTTGTCTATCACGATGAGATCCTTGATCATCGGATGCCCCTCCAGAAGGCCTTCCAGACCCCTGGCGATCACCCAGTCTATCCGGGCATCGGGCATACACGATTTCAGGGCATGAAGGAAAGGGAGGCTGTGGACGACATCCCCGAGAGAACTCGGCTTGACGACCAGGACCCTCTCAGGCGCATACCGGAGCACGACCGGCCGATCAGCCATTGATGATCCTCACGACCTCGTCGAGGCCTCCTGCCACGTAATCGGCGGACGGCGCCGTCTCCTCCTGGCCGGTCCGCACATGGATGCCCGCAGCGCCGACCGCAGACGCAAGCAGCATGTCGATCTCCTTGTCGCCCACGACAAAAGACCTCTTCAGATCGATGTTGTGGTCAGACCGGGCGTCGAGGAGCAACCCGGGCTCGGGCTTTCTGCAGGCGCAATGATCGTCCGGATGATGCGGGCAGTAATAAAACGCATCAAAGCCGTACTCCCCCATGAATATCGCATTCACCCTTTTCACAAACCCCTCGTCTATCTTTCCGCGCGCGATGCCGGACTGGTTCGATACCCCGATCAGACTGAACCCGCGGTCCTTCAGTTCCCGCAGTCGTCCGATCCCCGGCAGGATTTCGAAATCCTCCATGCGCGACAGGTAATGTGCATCCCTGCAGAGCGTCCCGTCACGGTCGAAAAAGACCGCCCTGCCTGTTTTTATGAGCCCCGCTCCGGCATCGAAGACCTCATTTGCGGATATACGGTCCATGCACCTGAGGTCTCCCCGTCCGCACTCGCGCTCGAAGCAGGGAGAACAGGCAACGTCCTTCTTTACCACGACGACGTCCTTTCCGACCGGACCGGTGTGCTGCGGAGAGGTCGAACCGAAGACCGCCACGAGAGGTGTTCTGACCGCGTAGCCGATATGCATCGGCCCGGAATCATTTGTGATCAGGAGGTCAGCCTCGGAGATAAGGGCGGCAAGTTCGCGGAGTGTCGTCTTCCCTGCGGCATTCATCAGCGGGATTTCACCGTCCTGACCGGATAAGCGCTGGCGTATCCCAGCGGCGATCTCGGCGCCGATCGCTGTCTCTTTCGGCCCCCCGAGGATAACGACCCCGGCGTCTCTCTCGCGCATGAACCTGGCCCCGACTTCTGCAAAGCGTTCCGGCGGCCAGCGCTTTGACGAGCCGTATGCCGCGCCGGGATTGAGGGCGACCAGGGGTCTTCCGAGACGCCTGACCCTCTCCCGGGCATCCAGTCTCTCGCCGGCCGTCAGGTATATCCAGGGTTTCGGGGACTCAGGGTTGAACCCCGCCTCCCGGAGGAGATTGAGATAGTAATCGATATGGTGCATCTGCCTGGCTTCCCTGCCGAATGCGACCCCCCTGGTGAGCAGCATCCCGCGGCCGTCCCTGTTGTAGCCGATCCTCTCCGGGATACCGGCGAGGAAGGATATCAGCGCCGCGTCAAATGCGTTCTGCAGCAGCACCGCCCTGTTGAACCTGCGCCGTCTGAGCATGCGCACGACCCCCGCCTTCGCGGACAGGCCTCCGCCGCTCTCCGGATAAGGGATGATCTCGTCTATGTTCGGGTCGTGCGCGAAAAGGGGCGCGACAGAAGACCTGGCAAGGAGACTTATACGGGCAGCTGGGAAGGCGGCCCGCACCCCGCGTATGGCCGGCATCGTCATGACCGCATCGCCGACCCAGTTGACCGCCCTTATGAGAATGTTATCGCACTTTTTTGCGGCCACGTTCAACGGCGACGACATCCCCGAGGTCCATCTATTTCTTCTTCTCTCCGGAGCTGATACTCTCGATCTTTTTGTCCGCTTTCAGCTCCTTCTGCGCGATCTTCTCCTTGATGCCCATCACCCTGTTCTTCACCTCACGTGTCAGCTCGTCCGCCTCTTCGTGGGTAGAGATCACATGGGGCGTCACCATGACGATGAGTTCCCTGCGCGTCATGGTGTCGCTCGTCGTGCCGAAGAGATAGCCGAGCACCGGGATGTCGCTCAGGAGAGGAAGGCCGCTGCGGGACGTGCCCTTCCTCTCCTGGATGATGCCGCCTATGACCAGCGTGTGACCATCCTGCACGATCGCGGTCGTCGTGGCCTTTCTCGTCCTGAAGCCCTGGAAGTCCTGACCCTGGATCTTGTAGTTCTGGCTCGGCTCACTCACCTCCTGCACCAGTTTGAGGGTGACCTGCTTCTTCTCGTTGATATGGGGCGTCACAGTAAGAATCGTACCGGCGGACTTGAACTGGACCTGGGATGTCGCGGTCACGGTCGTGCCGATGCCCCCTGCGGTCGGCTGGGTTATGGAGGTTGCCACCGGGACCTCATCGGCGATCTCGATCTTGGCCTCCTTGTTGTCGAGCGCCATGATGTTCGGGCTTGCCAGAACGTTGAGCTTGTCGGTCGCCGCGGCCGCGGTCATCAGGACATCGAACTTCCCCGGAGAGATGATCGTGGCAAAGACGTTCGCCGGGTGCGACAGGACAGTGCTTGCGGCCGTGGTCGCGGTTCCCCCGGTCGCCGCGGCTGCGGCGGCGGTCCCTGCAAGGGTGAAGAGGTTCCGCGAGGTATCGTACGTCAGATAGCCCGCGTTGTCCGCCGAGGCAAAGCCGCCGACAACGTCGAAATCGTCATTCCGGTTCTTCATCTGTACGCTCTGCTTCATGAGCCATTCGAGCCCGAACTGGGTTGAATCATCAAGGGTTATCTCGGCGATCATGACCTCGATCAGGACCTGTTTGGGCTGCACGTCGAGTTTCTTTATCGTCTCGAGAAGCGACAGGTAAGCCCGCGGCGTCGACTTGATAATGATCGCATTGATATCCTCATACGCCTCGATCTGGACCTCCCCCTCGATCTCTCCTGCCAGACCCTCCGGGCCCTGCGCAGCGGACGCCGGAACCTGCAGCCTCGCCAGCCGCTGGCCGGAAGGGCCAGCCGGCGTAACCGGAACCGGGGACGGAGACATGGACTTCACCGCGGAAGTCGCCTCCGACTTCCTGGATATGTAAACATTCTTGAGAATCTCGACCAGTTTCTTCGCCTCGCCGTTTTCGACATTGTAGACGAATGTCCTGATCGCATCGCGGTCGCTCGCCGGAATATCGATCGCCTCGATCAGCTTCAGGAACTTCATGATCCCCGAGGGCTGGGCCGTGACGATCAGCATATTCGAAGGCTCATAGACAATGATATCGGTACCGCGGGGCATCAGGTTCTTCACTATATTGGCGACATCAGCCGCCTTCACATATTCAAGCGGGATCTGCTGGGTGACAAAGCCGGCGTCCTTGGTTACCACGGGCTCCTTGCCGGTCTCGATCGGCACCGGCTGCTGCTTCGCCTGGTCGATCGGCACAATCCGGTAAAAACTTCCGTACTTGACCGCGGTAAAACCGTTGAACTCGAGGATCGTCTGGAAGGTGGAGAAGAGCTCGCTGAGCGGTATCTTGTGATGCGACTGGATAGTGATCTTGCCGGTGACGCCGGGCGCAACGATATAGTTTATCTTCAGCATCTCGCCGATCGTGGAGATGACCGTATCGATATCCGCATTCTCGAAGTTCAGCATGATATACTGCTCTTCAGCGGCCTTGCCGGGGGGAGTGTTCTCCTTTTTCTTTGCCGGCGGGGTTTCCTGCGAGGGCTTTATCTCGGGAAGCTTCAGTTCCTGACCGGCCTCGATCTCCTTGGCGACATCCGCGGTCTGCACAGTCTGTTTTTTCACACACCCCGCCAGCAGCGCCATGAAAACCATCAGCAGGGCAAAATATCTCATTTCGCCGCCTTCGGGTTTGCTATCGTCTTTATCTTGTCGAGGCTGAGTTCAGTCATTTCGCCATTCCATTTTAACACAGCCTTCCTGCCTGATATATCAATTAATTGGATATCAGCGGTTTTCTCGCCCTTCCTCAACGGCACCGGCTTCCCCTTGTCGATCTCGATATAGGCGACATACTCACCCGAGGCGTCCTCGATGATCCCCTTGAGATTCAACTCGGGACGCTTCGGCGGCTCCACCGGAGCCGCCACGAGGGCCTCGGGCTTCGGTTCGCGGTAGGTCCTGCCGGGGCTGAACAGGTTTTTCTCATGGATAACGGAGCTCCAGCCCGGCCGGCCCCTGTCCTGTATGGCTGCAGAACCGCCCTGGGCCTTGGCCGCGGCCTTTAACGGCTCCGCGCCGGCATACGGGTCATGCCTCACTGCCTTTGCGTAAAAATTCCAGGAGGCGAACAGCAGCAGGAGCACCGCCGCGCCAAGGATAAAGCCCTGCCGTATCATCGTCTGGCAACTCCGGAGACCTGCATCTTGAACTTCAGCTCCTTAGGGTTCTGCATATTGGTGACGCCAATCGTCAGCCTGTCGACCCGGACCAGAAGAGGTCCGGACTCCAGTGCCCTGAAAAAATCGCTCAGCCGCTTTATGTCGCCGCTGCCTTCATAATAGATCGGGATCGACAGGTACCCGCCGAGATCCGCCGCAGGCAGGGTCCGCGTCGTCGCGATCCTGAGACCGGCCTTTCCGGCCATTCCGGACACGTCGTCCTGGAGCCGGACCGAGGCGAGAAACTCCGTCTTCTCCGGTATCAGGCCGCCTTCGAGTTTCCGGAGGTCTTCGGTCGCCGCGGTGATATCCTTCCCGGTTCCGGCCGGGCCTCTGACGAACCGTTCGTCCTTCTGCAGCCCCCGGTATGCGACCGCAACCGAATCCTCGAGCGCCGCAGCCCGGGGCACCACAAAATACCGGTCGAATGCCGCAACCGTCACCGCCAGCGCCAGCCCGAGGATAAGATACCGCCTATTCACCTGGTCCCGCCATCTCCATCTTCAGGGCAAAACGTTCCTCGCCGTCCTTCGTGATGATCGGCGCCGAATAGGCGATGTCCCTGAAGAGATGTGATTTTTCGAGCGCCATCACCACGGAGGAACTCCTGGCCGCAAAACCCTCCATCTCGATTTTGCCCTTTTCATCAACAGTCAGGCTGATCAGCCAGGCCTCCTTCGGCAGAATTTCGCTGAGGCCGGCCAGCGCCCCCACCGCCACAGTGCTCCTTCCGCGGAACTCCGACAGAACCCGCCGGCTGCTGTCGAGGGCGTCGAGCTTCTTCTTCGCCTCCAGCAGGCCCGACGCCCGGCTCCTGATCGCCGTCCTCCGGGTCTCGATCTCTGTCAGGGCAGAGGAGTCCTTATAATAAATCATCAGCCCGGTCAGCAGATACACACTAATGGCCGCGGCCCCGATAGCCGCGCTCGCCCGGGGAAAATAATGCCACTGCCGGACCGTATCCCCGGCCGGCAGCAGATTGATGTCGAGAGGCCCCCTTTTCACCGCCGAAAACGCCAGGATATGGGGGATGCGCGGGTGGACCTTTGTCACCGGGACCCTGGCGCCGAGCACGGCCTCATCCGGGCCGTCAAAGTAAACCGCACCGGGATACTGCGCCGACAGCCTCTCGACCGTTTCCCCGACATTGCCGTCGCGGGGGACCGATTTCAGGTATACAGGGACTGACTTTCTGAGTCCGGCCAGTTCGTATGCATCCTCCGCGCCATGCACGAATATGCCGTTGAGGCTCTTCCCTCCCTGCAGTTCGGACAGGCCCCTCAGGGCTGCCAGGAAGGACGGCCTCACCGCGAGCAGTTCCAGCCCCGCCTCGCGCGCCAGCGTCACCACCGCGTCGACCGTCTCCTTCTTCACCGCAAAGACCGCAGCCTGCGTCCTGCCCTTCTCCGCGCGCATCGGGACAAAATCGAAATAATATTCATTCACATCAAGCGGCAGGTATTTCTCGAGTTCGAAACTGAGCGCGCGGCGCATGTCGCTCCTGTCCATCGCGGGGAGATCGACGACATGGTGGGAGATGCTCTGCAGGGGAAGACCGACCACCAGCCCGCGCGGATCCCGCTCCTTTTTCCAGCGGCCGAGAAACGCGGCAATCGCATCCCGCCTCGCGGCAGCCTCCGCAGGCAGAGGCGCCTCTTCGAAACCGGCCGGTTTCAGGGACCTGAACCGGATATCGGCAACGCAGCCGCCGAGGCTGGACTGGCCGAGACTAACTCCCGCTACTCTCTTCATATTCCTTCCAGTACAGCGTACGCACCCTGAAACCCCTGCCGGCCGGCTGACGGTTCACCACCGCGACTATCTTCGACAGGAGGGTGCTGTTTTTCGCCCTGCCCGAAACCTCGATCCTCAGGTTGGCAGAGGCCATCGACTTAAACCCCCGGTCCGCAAACTGCGGGGGGATCGCCCTGAAGCCCCCCGCCTCGGGGCTCCGCTGCTTTAACAGCGCCTCGACCTCGAAGCTGTTCAGGCCCATATACGTCATGAGTTCCGGGGAGGCGGTGTTGATATTCACGTTGCCGGTCCCGAAGGTCGTGATGAGCGGCAGGATCGGATGGATATCCTTGCTGCCGTACAGGTACTCGGGCTTCATGCCCTTCACCAGGAGCAGCTCTTCGGGCAGATCGAAAAAGGCGTTTTTTGCCTTGTACGGGTCTGGAAGCCCCTCATAATATTCATCTTCGGCGCCGTTGAGGCGGCGCTCCGAATCAGGGTCTCTCCAGTCGAGGACCGCATCTACAAGCCCGGCAGCCTTTTCATCGTCAAGACCGGCGTATGTGAAAAGCGCCTTCAACCCCTCAGAGGACGCATTATTTATGTTTATCTTTGAGTCCTCATCAGTAATCCTTATGTCCACCTCTCCGGCGTCCTCCAGCTTCTTCCCTGCGATCGGGGGCGAGTCCGTATCCACCCGGAAATTCCCCGAGGCATCGACATAGTCAAGGCCGGGGTCCCTGTCGGACATCAGAAAATGGACCGCCTCGTTATACCCCGAAAGGGCGAGGTAATACCCTATCGTCTCCTCCTTCAGGTTCCTGGTGCTGGCGGTATTCCACCTCGTCGCGTTCATATGGTTCAGGGCAACGATGCTCAGCAGCACGAGCACCCAGAGCACCATCATCAGGGCAAACCCCTCCTCTCCGGAAAACTTCCCCCGCGCGTTCCCTGCCCTTTGCTCCCTGCCCTTTGCCGCCGGGTTCACAGTTCCACCTGGGTGACGCGCAGCACCTCGTCGAGCGTCGTGACGCCCGTTGCCACCTTCTGGATACCGTCCTCCCTGAGCGTGCGCATGCCGAGCGAGACCGCCATGTCCTTAATCTCCTTGGCCGTGGCATGCCGCATGACCAGGCCCCTGATCTCCTCACCGACCGGGAGCATCTCGAAGATCCCGATGCGCCCCCTGTACCCGGTCCCGGCGCAATGTTCGCAGCCCCTCCCGTGCCAGAGCGTCACGAGCCTCGGATCGAGCCTTCTGGCCGCCTCGCCGGCCTCGGGCAGCTGTTCGCGGCAGTGGCCGCAGATCCTCCTGACCAGCCGCTGCGCTATCACGCATATGAGCGTAGATGCGACGAGATAGTTCTCGATCCCCATATCCATGAGTCGTGTCACCGCGCCCGGGGCATCGTTCGTATGCAGCGTACTGTAAAGGAGGTGGCCTGTAAGGGCGGCGTGGATCGAGATCCCTGCCGTCTCCATGTCCCTGATCTCGCCGACCATGATGACGTCAGGGTCCTGCCTGACGATATGGCGCAGCCCTCCGGCAAAGGTCAGTCCGATCTTCGGGCGCACCTGTATCTGGTTGATGCCGGGCATCAGGTATTCCACCGGCTCCTCTATCGTGATGATCTTCTTTTCCGGGGTGTTGATCTTGTCGAGAGAGGCGTATAACGTCGTCGATTTGCCGCTCCCGGTGGGTCCGGTGATCAGAATCATGCCGTAGGGTTTCCGGATCATCTCCTCATACATGTCGAGCATCATCCGGTCGAAGCCGAGTTCCTCCAGCGTCACGAACGACACCCCCTTGTCGAGGAGACGCATGACGATACTCTCGCCATGGATCGTCGGCAGGGTCGAGACCCTGATATCGATCTCCCTCCCTGAAAACGAGGTCTTTATCCGGCCGTCCTGCGGAAGCCGCCGTTCCGCAATGTTCATCTGGGCGAGCAGCTTGATCCTCGAGGAGATGGCGGAATAGGTCCGCATCGGCAGGACCTCCTTCTCAAAAAGCACCCCGTCGATCCGGTACCGCGCCCTGACGCTCAGCTCCCCCGGCTCGATATGGATATCGCTGGCGCGGTCTTTCACGGCGTTTTCGATGAGGATATTGACGAGCTGGATAATCCCCTTTTCCTGGGCGAGGTCCTTCAGGTGGCTTATCTCCCCGGTCACCGCGGCCGCCGTGGTCTCATCCTCCGCCGCATCCTCGATAAGGCGCTGCATGACCGCTGTCCTCGAGCCGCGCAGCAGCTGGAGATGTTCCAGGATAGCTGACTTTTTTGCGATGTACAGGGCGATATCATACCCGAAAGAGGACCTGAGCGAATCAATGCCTTCGGTCTGCGTGGGATCTCCCGTGGCCACACTCAGGAGGTTGTCCCGGACGGAAAGGGGAAGGATCAGGTTGTTTTCGAGAAAGCCGAAGGATATTTTTTCCAGTGGGACCGCCTCAGGAAAATCCTTCGCCCCGGCGACGGGAAGATGAAACTGCTGCGACAGGGCCTCGACCAGCCGGTCTTCGGATATGCCGTGTTCGATCGCGATCTCCCCGAACCTGCGGCGCATGCCTTCAGTCCTCTGGATCTCGAGAAGTCTCGCGGTCTCCGCCTCGGTCACCTCCCCCATCTCCTGGAGGATCTCGGCTATTTTTTTATGCATCGGACGCTATTCCGCCTCTGCACATGTCCATGTTCATGAATGGTACTCTTTCCGCGCCGCACGGCCCAGCGAGGTCAGGATTTCGTAGGGAATGGTTCCCGCCTTCGGGGCGAGTTCGCACGCGCTGATCGACTCGCCGCCCTGCCGCCCCAGGACCACCACCTCGTCGCCTTCGGCAACCCCCGGCACGTCGGTGACATCGAGCATCGTCAGGTCCATGCAGACCCTGCCGGCAACCGGGACGCGGACCCCGCGCACCAGCATCTCGGCGTTGTTCGAAAAATGCCTGCTGTAGCCGTCGGCATACCCCAGCGGGACCACGGCGATCCTGCTCGGCCGCGACGTGACAAAGGTCCTCCCGTAGCTCACCGGGCAGCCCGCCGCCATAGCGCGCAGCGCGAGGACCCTGGTCCGTATCTTCATGAGCGGCCTGAGGCCGTATTGCTCCGGAAACGGAGAGTACCCCCAGAGAAGCAGGCCGGGCCTGACCGCGTCGAAGACCGCATCCTCCAGAGAGAGCGCGGCCGCGCTGTTCGCCATATGGCAGAGCAGGGGGCAGCCCAGCCGTCCGGTCATCTCCGCCCTTATGCCGCTGAAAATCCTGAGCTGTCTTTCAGCGTACGAACGGTCCGCAAGGTCGGCCTCGGAAAAATGGCTCATGAGGCCGGTGATTTCGAGGCCCTTCATCCCGGCGATCCTCTCCGCCACGGCCACCGCCTCTTCGGCCCTGAAACCGATCCTGCCCATGCCTGTATCGATCTTCAGGTGCACCCCGAGACGCGCATCACGGCGACCGGCCTCCCTCGAAAGCCGTTCAGCGGTCGCGACATCCTGGAGCACCGGGGTGAGGTGGAAGTCAAAATAATCTGAGGGGTCATCCCGGTCAAACAGGACGATGATGGGCGCCGCGATGCCGGCCTCCCTCAGTTTCTTCGCCTCGCCGGTGAAGGCGACTGCAAGGGTCCCGACGCCCTCCTCCAGGAGCCTCCTGGAGATTTCCGGGGCGCCGTGGCCATAGGCATCCGCTTTGACAACGGCGATAACGGGTCTGTCGTTGATACGTTTCCGGAGGATGGAGAGGTTATGCTGAAGCGCGGACAGGTCTATCTCAGCAACGGGGCCTCTATTCACTTTTTGTTTTTTCGTCGCCTCCCTTGCCGTCCTCTTTCGAAACGCCCTTCTTGGGGGTGACATCAATCTCATCGGGTTCGTTCGTCGCCTTTTTGAAATTCCTTATCGCCTGGCCGATCCCCTTGCCGATCTCGGGCAGCCTGTTGCCCCCGAAAAGGACCAGGGCAATAACCAGTATCACAAGAAGTTCCGGCATTCCCAATCCAAACATACTGACCTCCTTTGTCGCTCACCCGCGACTATACCGCAACGCCAAAAAATATATTCTTTTAGTTTATTCAATCTCCGGCTGCAATACAAGCTAAAACGCTTCGGACTAAAAGAATTTTCTCTTGCCGAAACACCGGGTATTCTGTTATAAATATAGATATGGAAGTAAGGGAATTAATCGTCAGGTCAATTACCTGCCCTGCAGGTGATAGGTGAACATGTTGATCCGGCAAATTAGATCTTTAGGGAGCCAGCGTATGCTGCTGGTGTGCATGTTGCCCTTGTGGCAGAAGCCTGAAGGCAGCTTTATGGCACCCACCTATCCAATGGGCGGATCTGATTCTTCACTTACACGGCAGGGCGGGACCTTAATGTCTGTGTTGTTTACTTTAATGAAACTGGCTTCTGTGGGACCGGGCCTCTTGGAGAAGAAAATCGCGTTTTTTAAAGAAAAAAGTGCAATGAGGTCTGTCGACACAGACCCTTCTATACATCTTTATCAACCCCTATTGTACCTTTTTCGGGATTTCTCGCACCCAACAGTCCAGCCCATAGAATAGTCCAGCACGGGACTATTGATTGGAACTTTTTAAGAGTCAGAAAGGCATACCCCCGCTTGCCTGGCGGATGCAGCCCGAGGATTTCGATGATTTCCTCGGCCAGCAGCATCTGCTCGGCGCGAACAGGCCGTTGCGGCGGCTGATCGATGAGGACAAACTCGTCTCCGTCATCCTGTACGGCCCCCCGGGCACAGGGAAGACCGCCCTCGCCCATATAGTCGCAAGGAAGACGCGCGCCGACTTCATCTCGCTCAACGCAGTCACCGCCGGCATCAAGGACATCAGGGACGCGGTCTCCTCCATCCGTGGGGGAAGGACGATCCTGTTCGTCGACGAGATCCACCGCTTCAATAAGATCCAGCAGGACGCGCTTCTCCCCCATATCGAGCAGGGCGAGGTGATCCTGATAGGGGCCTCGACCCAGAACCCCTTCTTCGCCCTTGTGCCGGCGCTCTCGTCCCGGTCCCAGATCTTCCAGTTCATGCCGATACCCGCCGATGACATACGGACGCTGCTGAGGCGCGCGGTCACCGACAGGCGCGGGCTGGGGGATTACCGGGTCAGTATAGACGACGAGGGGATCGGGGTGATCGCGTCCCTCTGCGGCGGCGATGCCAGAAAGGCGCTCAATATCCTCGAACTCTCCTTCCTGTCTTCCTTCGACGCCGGCTCCGATACATACACTATCACGGCGGCGCTGATACGGGAGGCCTCACAGTCGAAATCCCTGTACTATGACGAAGATGAACACTACAACATCATCTCCGCCTTTATCAAGAGCATGCGGGGCTCCGACCCGGACGCGGCGGTCTACTGGCTCGCGCGCATGATCGAATCCGGGGAAGACCCCCTGTTCATCGCACGGAGGATCGTGATCTGCGCCTCGGAGGACATCGGCAACGCCGACCCGCAGGCCCTGACGCTCGCAGTCTCGGCGCTGCAGGCGGTCGATAGGATCGGCATGCCGGAAGGACGGATACCCCTGGCCCAGGCGGTGATCTATATCGCCGCGGCGCCGAAGAGCAACGCCTCCTGCGCCGCCATAGACGCCGCAATCGGCGCGGTCAGGAACGAGCCCCTGCAGCAGGTCCCGTCGCACCTGCGCGACTCACACTACCAGGGGGCGAAGAGACTCGGCGCGGGGATCGGATACCAGTATCCCCATAGCTTCCCTGGGCATTATGTGAAACAGGCTTACCTGTCGGCCCCCCGCTCGTTCTATACGCCGACAGAGGAAGGGTACGAAAAAATCATACATACCATGCTGCAAAAAAGGAGGTCCACACCAGATGTTTAATCCGGTTTATCTGCTGGCAGCGATCGCTGCCGGAGTCATCACCGGTCTGCTTCTGAGCCTCGTCTACAAGAAGGCGCTGCAGACCCAGAAGGCAACAATTGACCAGGACAAGAGAAAGGTTACGGAAGAAGCGGTCCGGGATGCGGAGGCGCTCCGCAAGGAGGCGACCCTCGAGGCCAAAGACATCATCTACCAGGCAAAGACCGAGGCCGAAAAAGAGCTGAAGGAACGCCGGACCGAGCTGAACCAGCTGGAGAAGAGGCTCCGCCAGAAAGAGGAATCCATCGAGCGGAAATTCGACCAGATCGACAAGCGCGACCACGAGATCGGACGGCGGGAAAAGGAGATCGGTCTGAAGGAAAAGACCGTCCAGGAAAAAGAGGCCCGGTCCACCCAGCTGATCAGTGACCAGATGGCAGTGCTCGAAAGACTCTCGGGACTGACCGCGACAGAGGCGCGCGAGGAACTGCTGAGGCGGACGGAAGAGGAGACCCGCTTCGAGATCGCCAAGGTCGTCAAGAGGATCGAGGACGAGGCGAAGGAGAATGCGGAGAAGAAGGCGAAGGAGATCATGGGCTTCGCGATACAGCGATATGCCAGCGATTACGTCGCCGACGCGACCGTCACCGCCGTGAGCCTGCCCAACGATGAGATGAAGGGCAGGATCATCGGCCGGGAGGGGAGGAACATCAGGGCCCTCGAGGCGGCTACCGGCGTAGACCTGATCGTCGACGATACGCCCGAAATGGTGACGCTTTCCGGATTCGACCCGGTCAGGCGAGAAGTAGCGCGCCTCTCCCTGGAGCGGCTGATCACCGACGGCAGGATCCACCCGACCCGGATCGAGGAGATCGTAGAGAAGGTAAAGAAAGAGGTCGACAACAGCATCAGGGAAGAAGGGGAAAAGGCCACCTTCGATATCGGCCTCTCCGGCATCCACCCCGAACTCATCCGTATCCTCGGCCGGCTGAAATACCGGACCTCATACGGCCAGAATGTCCTCCAGCACTCGCGGGAGGTGGCCTACTTTGCCGGCATGATGGCGAGCGAACTGGGGGTTGACGCCAAACTGGCGAAGCGGGCCGGCCTGCTCCACGACATCGGCAAGGCGGTCGACCATGAGATAGAAGGCACGCATCAGGACATCGGCGCGAACCTCGCAAAGAAATTCGGGGAAAACAACAAGGTCGTCAATGCGATCCAGGTCCACCACGGCGAAGGCGACCCTCTGACGGTGGAGGCGGCGCTGGTAGCGGCTGCCGATGCGCTGTCGGCCGCGCGTCCGGGCGTGAGGCGTGAAAGCATAGAACATTATCTCAAGCGTCTTGAGGCCCTCGAAACGATGGCCCTCTCGTTCAAGGGCGTCGAGAAATGCTACGCCATCCAGGCAGGCAGGGAGATCCGGATCATCGTCAAACCGGAAGAGGTTAACGACGAACTCTCTTCGATGATCGCGCGGGACCTCTCGAAGAAGATAGAGGCGGAGATGTCCTACCCGGGTCAGATCAAGGTGACCGTCATCCGGGAGTCGCGTTATGTGGAATATGCGAAGTAGCGGATGAAGATACTCTTTATCGGAGATATAGTCGGAAAGTCCGGCAGGAACGCGGTCAAGGCGCTTCTGCCGAGCCTGACCGACAGGTACAAGATCGACCTGGTCATTGCCAATGCCGAAAACGTCGCGGGCGGCTTCGGGCTTACAGAGCCGCTCGTCGGCGACCTCTTCAGGATGGGCGTCCATGTCATCACCACTGGAAACCATGTCTGGGACAAGAAGGATTTTGTCCACTACATCTCCAAGGACAACCGGGTCCTCCGCCCCCTGAACTATCCGCCCGGTGCGCCGGGTTTCGGCAGCATCATCTTCAACACGGCTGGCGGGATCAAGGTCGGGGTGATCAATGTCTCGGGGCGCGTCTATATGATGGGGATGGACTGCCCGTTCAGGACGATCGCGCCGGAGGTGGAACGGATATCGCAGGAGACGCGCATCATCATAGTGGACATGCATGCGGAGGCGACGTCCGAAAAGATCGCCCTGGGGTACTATCTCGACGGCAAGGTCTCCGCGGTACTCGGCACCCATACCCACGTCCAGACGGCGGACGAGAAGGTCCTCCCTGGCGGGACCGCCTATATCACGGACGCGGGGATGACCGGCCCCGGCCACTCGGTCATAGGGATGGATGTCGGCCAGATACTCCAGCGTTTCCTCACGAGCATGCCGGCAAAGTTCGAGACCGCCCCGGGAGAGGCTATCCTCTCAGGCGTGGTGATCGAGGTGAGCGAAGAGTCGGGGAAGGCCTCGGCCATACAGAGGATCCAGCTGACTCATTCCTAGGACGGAAATCCGGACCAGAATCCCTTCGAGATCTTCCTCGTATCGACCCCCCGGTACCTCCCGGCCCTTAAGAGTCCGACGAGGTTTTCGGGAGTGACCAGGGCGTCGAATTCCGTGTAGCACGCGCCGACGTCCCTAGATTCGTGCGCATCGGACCCCCCGGTATAAGGCAGGCTCAGCATACGGGCCGTTTCTACCGCCCTGTCGTTGAAGAGGGCCATGTTACACCCGTTATATCCCTCCACCGCAGCAATACCCCGGAGCCGCTTCACCCGGTCGCCGAGGCTGTTAACCGAGCGGTACGGATGGGACGGGATGACGGCGCCGCCCTCCCCTGTCACCACGGTGACGATCTCCTGTACCGTAAGGTCCTTCAGGGGCAGCCTGTCCGTATCGACGCCGAATATCAGACAGTGGCCGTCAGGGGTTGAATACTCGACCCCCCTGATAATAACGATGCGGTCCCTGTATTTTTCGGCCAGACGGAGGGCGCCCTCCGAGGCCCCGAAAGAATAATGCTCGGTGAACGCTATACCCTGGAGGCGCCGGTCGATCGCCTGGATGACCGATTCTTCGGGGTCGGCGTTGTTGTCCCCGCTGTCACGGGAATGCACATGAAGGTCTATACGGAAGGGCATTGAAGGATACAGGCCCTTCCCTCACCAGGGGGAAGGGCCTGCAGAACGAGTGTTGATTTACGGATCAAAGAGTGTGGTCGAGCCCGAGACAGCGCCTGAGGTGGCCGTGATCACGGTAACGCCGATCTTGTGATCCGTCGTGGCGAGCCCCTTTGCTCCGGCGTCGTTGCTGATCGTGGCGATCTCCGGCTTCGATGAGGACCAGACGGCATCGGTCGTGATATCCTTCGTCGAGCCGTCCGAGAATGTCCCTGTCGCGGCATACGGGATCGTCTTGCCGAATCCGGTCCAGAGATTCTCCGGCGTCACCTTGATCGACACCAGGGTCACCGGGGGAACAGGCGGAATGACCGGGTTAACCGTCAGCGCCGCCGAGCCCGAGATACTGCCCAATGTCGCGAAAACAGAGACCTGGCCCGCGGATACCGCGGTTGCAAACCCCCTGGAGCCGGCCGCATTGCTGATCGTCGCGATCGCCTCCGCCGAGGAACTCCAGGTCACCACCCCCGAGAGGTCTTTGGTGCTGTTGTCGGAATATGTCCCCGTTGCCGTATACTGCTGGGTCGCCCCGATATCCAGGCTCCTGTCTGCAGGCGTCACGCTGATCGACACCAGCACCGGGAGCACGGGCGGCGCCACCGGAGGGTTCACCGTCAGCCCCGTCGATCCGGAGACGGTCCCTGCCGTTGCGGTGACCGTGGCCTGGCCCGCGGAGACCGCGGCCAAAAGGCCAGTGGAGCCGGCCGCATTGCTGATCGTCGCGATCGCCTCCGCTGAGGAACTCCAGGTCACCACCCCCGAGAGGTCTTTGGTGCTGTTGTCGGAATATGTCCCCGTTGCCGTATACTGCTGGGTCGCCCCGATATCCAGGCTCCTGTCTGCAGGCGTCACGCTGATCGACACCAGCACCGGGAGCACAGTCAGGGACGTACTGCCGCTGACGCCGTCTGCCGTCGCCGTGATCGTAGCGGCACCGGTCCGGACCCCCGCGGCCCATCCTTCCGAACCCGAGGCGTTGCTGACCGTGGCGACGTTCTGGTCCGAAGAGCTCCAGGTGGCCGCCGTGGTTATGTCCCGCGTCGTGTTGTCGGAATATGTCCCGGTCGCAGTGAAAGGCTGAGTCGTCCCCGGGACGATCGCCGGGTCGGCCGGTGAAACCGCAATCGAGACCAGCCATACCTCGCTCCCCCCGCACCCGCATCCCGCCAGAAACACTGAAAAAATCAGCATGACGATTATTGCCGAAAAAATCCTCTTCATCAATTACTCTCTCCTCCCTGAACGGATTCCCATGAAAATATGTCCCTTATAATAATCATCCCCGGTCGGCGAGTCAATCATAATCAGGTTCTTACGCGGCCGGAAAACAGGCCTCCGCGAGTGGTCCGCTCCGGTTGACAGGAAGGAGGTCCGCGGATATTATAGTAGAAATCTTTTTCTGGAGGATGTATGAGGAAAACAGCTTTTCTTGCGTTGCTACTCGTTCTGTCGCTTCCCCTGCGCGCCTCGGCCGAGATAAGGGAGGACAGTTTCGAAATAAACCCTTTCTTCGGGTACTGCATCTCGGCAAACTCGCCGGAGTTCTGCCACAAGAAGATCGTCGGCCTCCGCGTTGGCTATAACGTCACAAAGCACTGGGAGATCGAAGGCGCCTACAACAAGGTTGAATCAAGCGCACGGCTGATCGGCTTTGATGCCCTGTACCACCTCAGCCCGGAAAAGGCCTTCACCCCTTTTCTCCTCGCCGGTGTGGGGTACGGGCATGTCGAGCCGGAGCACAGACCGCACTTCGACACGATGATGGGAGATGTCGGCGCAGGCTTCAAGTTCGCCTTTAATGACTCCGTGGCCCTGAGGTCCGAGATCCGCAATGTGGTCACGCACTCGAACAACGTGATCGTCTCGGCCGGGCTGACATTCACTCTCGGGGGCAGGACCCCAAAGAGCGCTCCCGCTCCCGAGGTTCAGCCGGCGGCCGTCCCAGCGCCGAAGCCCGAACCGCAGCCTGAAACCAGGCCCGCGCCGGTCGTCGCCCCCGCGCCTGCACCGAAACCCGAGCCTCAGCCTGCGCCGGCAGCCGTTGCGAAACCCGAACCGATTATGATCGTGCTGGAGGACGTACACTTTGCCAACGACAGATACTCGCTCACCCCGGCAGCCAGGGAAATACTCGACAAAAACATCGCGAAGCTCAGGGAGAATCCCGGCCTTGAGATAGAGATCCAGGGCCATACCTCTGCCATCGGCACGGACGAGTATAATATGAAGCTCAGCGTGAAGAGGGCCGACGCGGTAAAGAACTACCTGGTGAAGGACGGGATCGCCCCGGAAAGACTGACCACAAAGGGATACGGCAAAACAATGCCGGAGATCAAAGAGAAGAGACCGAAAAAGGAATCACACGCAGCGAAGCTGAACAGGCGGGTGCACTTCGAGATACTTGTGAAGTAACCGGACAGAGGGTCTGGGGAAGGGACGAGGCGGCCGCCGGGGCCGCCTCGTCTGTTTCTAATCCCGTGTGTGAGTCTGTGACGACAGCCTGTACCCCTCAATCAGGACGACCGCAAAGACGATCGAAAACCCCGCCAGGATCCCGAAGATGTCCGCAAGCCGCAGGTAGACGACGAGCGCAAGGACCAGAAAGAGCATCACCAGCCTGAACTGGCTGAAGAATATCATCTTCGCCATGATCCTGTCGGCCCCCAGAAGGCCGCGCACACCCCAGGCAAGGCCCCGTAAATTCAGCAGTGCGAGAAGGCCGCCGAGCAGTACGCCGGCGGGCGCCCTCCACCACCCGAAGAACGACGCGACCGCGGCTGCGGGAAGGAGCGCCAGGAGGGAGCGGCTATAGATCCTTCTTAGCAGTTCCACTGTCCTCCTTGCGGATCATCCTGAAGATCTCCACGAACCCCGCAACAATGCCGAGCAGCAGGAATATGAGGGTGAGCCAGGGTCCGGTCGAAAAAACGTTGTCGAGCCAGTAGCCGATGCCGAGTCCCACAAAGGTCGACACGACGAGGTTCAGCCCTACGTTCACCGCCCTCAGGTATTCGCGTGTAAAAAGTCCCAAACCTGTATCTTTCTCCCTTCCCTGTGAAAAAAAATCCCCGCCCCGGTTCACGGGGCGGGGATAGATAGATTATAGATTACCGCACTGGAATTTGTCAGTGCGATTCATTCAGGTTGAAGACCGGGAATATCTTGGCAATAATCCAGAACAGCGGAAACGGCATAATAAATATCAGCAGTGCGCCGAACAGGCCTTCCTTGAATGTCTCCCAGTCGGTCGGCCAGATCGGCATGTGATAATGCATGTATCCGGCGAACGACAGCGAAAATGCCTGACCTCCGATAACGACATTCCACCTCATCATGAAGACGCCGAAGAGTATCAGCGCCGTGCCGAGGATGGCCCTCCTGATCGTCAACCCCGGTATCAGAAAAATGATGAAGGGCAGGAGGTTTCCTATGCCGTACTGCAGGATGAAGATATCGACAAAGTCCTTTCCGTATATCACACTCCTGAGCACGTCCCACGATTTTACGGCTGTATAGCCCCTGAAGATGAGGTCAAGCAGTTCCAGCGAAATTGCAGACACCAGGAATGCAAGAAGATATTTTGCCGTCATTCTTATGAGATTCAGTTCTGCGCTCTGGATCTCCTCTTTTGAGCCGTATCCGGGCCGGGAGGACCTGCTCCGGGATTCAAGATACTTCCTCAACTCCATGGTGAGTATATAGGTGAGCATGCAGAGGGCAATACCCGAGACGATTGCGGACATGATGAAGATGACCGGCATCAGCGGCGTCATCCAGAGGGCATTGGCCTTTACCGACCCGAAGATAAACCCGGCATAGCCATGCAGGAAACAGGCAACGGGGATGCCGATACCGGCCAGGATCTTGATCGCCTTTTCATCTCGGTGGAGCGCCTCCTCGCTGATATCGTAGACCCCGAGAGTGAGGGTGCAGAAGAGCAGGAACTTCAGCCACTCGCCTATCGTCTTGTCCTGCTTCTCCTTCAAAGGCTGCGCGATCTCGACAAAACTCTTCCGGTACAGGAACCAGAGTTCCGAGGCGACAATGGCGCCGTAGGTGGAAAAGACGATACCAAAGGCCGCGATCGCAGAGGTGAAGTGGGGCGTCATGAAGACGTTGATCCCCCGGAACGGATGCTGCAGGTGCAGGACGATCGGCATCGGGGCCACAAAGAGCAACGCGAAGGAAAAGACAAGGGCAAACCTGGCCATGTCCTTCAACCGCTGTATGCCAAAGACATGGTACAGGGACGAAAGCACGAACGCCCCTGCGACCAGCCCGGTCATGAACGGGTACATGACGATCTGTATCGACCAGTAGATGTACTCGTTCGGATAGACGAAAAGTTCTTTGACTGTCCAGATTTCACCGTGAACCATCTTATTTCACCTCCCTGTCGAGACCGATATAGAAGACCTGGGGTTTGGTGCCGTATTCCTCTTTCAGGATGCCGACGCGCTCAGTCATGATCACCTTCGTCACGGGATCGTTCGGGTCTTTCAGGTTGCCGATCTGGCGGGCGCCGAAGGGACAGGCCTGCACGCAGGCTGTCTTCAGGCCCTTGGTGATCCGGTGATAGCAGAAGTTGCACTTCTCCGCCGTATGGTATACCGGATGGAAGAACCTGACGCCGTAGGGGCACCCCATGATGCAGTACCCGCAGCCGATGCACCAGGTCCTGTCGACCTGTACGATGCCGTCGGGCGTCTGATACGTAGCCCCGACAGGGCAGACCTGCACGCAGGGCGGGTTGTCGCACTGATTGCAGAGCTTCGGCACGAAGTAGGCCTTGTCTATGTCTTCATTCTTCACGTCCTCGAACTTCCCCTCGCCCAGGTCTATCTTGCGCGTGATGAAACCGTCACGGCCGCCCTTCGGCGTATCGGCCAGCACCTTGCCGTCTTTTTTGACCACATAGCGTTCGACCCACGTCCTCGTCACGTTCGCGTCGTACGGGATCTCGTTTTCGTTCTTGCAGGCCTTCACGCAGAAGCCGCAGCCGACGCACTTGTACGTATCGACCAGGAAGACCCACCGGACCTTCGCCCCGTCGTCCTTACCCGCAAAGAGCTTCCCGGGGTTGACTATCTCGAACGCCGCCAGAGGGAGGGTGATGCCTGCTACACCGATCGCGGCCCTTCTCAGAAAATCTCTTCTTTTCATTTCAGTCCCTCCAGTGACGGCTTATGCGGGTTATGGCAGGAGGCGCATTCAATGCCGGCATTGTGCGTGTCAGGATCAATGCCCCTGATATTCGCCCTGCCGGACGTGGGATAGGGAAGTTTTGTATGACACCGGAGGCAGAGGCCCCGGGACCTGTCTATCGGAAGTTTTGCGGGATTATCCGGATGCCCTATCCCCGGACCGTGGCAGTTTTCGCACTGGATAATGGCATGGGGTGACTGGGAGATGCTTTCGAGCTTGTCTGGATGGCAGTCCTTGCAGTACTCTCTCCCCTGGTACTTGACTTTGACCTTTTTCCAGTCTTCGATGTTGCCGGTCCTGTACCAGCCGTACATGTACCCGTTTTCATGAATACGGAAATCCCCGGGAACATAGAAGACCCTGACGACGAGAACGATTGCCACGAGACCCACGACAACGATCAACGGTCTGAAAACATGATTCCTCATTAAGCGCACCTCGCATTTTGCGATTTTTTATTTTCATTATACAGGAAAAGCAAGATAGAAACGCAAGAATTATTTTTGGAGCGCATTGCCCTCAGAGCTGAGAGCCCGCCGGAGGCGCAGACCCAATGAACATTTTAGGTGGCCGACCGAGTCCTAAGACCACCCACCCCTTCACCCCTCCCAAGAGGGGACCACCTCCGGACAGCGCCAATATCCTAAATTCCCGAAGGGGAAGATCCCCTCTCCCGAAGGGAATAAAGATCGAGCCCGCCGGAGGCGCAGACCCATCTGAACATTTTAGGTGGCCGACCGAGTCCGGGCGTTAAGCATTTCGGACTGTTTGAGCCCGGAATCGTGTAGGCTTCTAAACCTTACCGGGCGAGTTTCCGAAATGTAGTCCGGGCGACCGAGGCCGCCGTTAAGAAATGTTCACAGGGCGCCCTTCTTTTGGTTCGTTTTCTTGGGCGCTCAAGAAAAGAACCGGGGTTTGGGGCAGAGCCCCATTCAGAAATACAAACAATCTGCTAATGACTTAGAGTCAGAAATGAAAGAACATATTATCATTTTCCATCACGGGGCCCCGCCCCGCACCCCTGTCCACCTTTCTTGCCGGCCAATCAAGGTGGAGCCAAAGAAGGCCGCCCCTACGGGAATTCTTAACGGGTATTGCCGCTGTCCTCCGGTATCCCGCTGAAACTTGTCCGGTATGGATTGAATGATATATAGATTCCGGCCTTCAAACAGTCATCGGGACTTAACCCTCCGGACACTGTCAATACCCTAAATTCCCGAAGGGGATCACGGAGTATTACCCATCTGAACATTTTAGGCGGCCGACCGAGTCCGGGCGTTAAGCATTTCGGACTGTTTGAGCCACGGATACGGAAATGGATTATTCCCTGCGGGGCGAGTTTCCGAAATGTAGTCCGGACGACCGAGGACGCCGTTAAGAAATGTTCACAGGGCGCCCTTCTTTTGGTTCATTTTCTTGGGCGCACAAGAAAAGAACCGGGGTTTGGGGCAGAGCCCCATTCAGAAATACAAACAATCAGCTAATGACTTAGAGTCATAAATGAAAGAACATATTATCATTTTCCATCACGGGGCCCCGCCCCGCACCCCTGTCCACCTTTCTTGCCGGCCAATCAAGGTGGAGCCAAAGAAGGCCGCCCCTACGGGAATTCTTAACGGCTATTGCCACTGTCCTCCGGTATCCCGCTGAAACTTGTCCGGTATGGATTGAACGATATATAGATTCCGGCCTTCGAACAGTCATCGGGACTTAACCCTCCGGACAGCGCCAATATCCTAAATTCCCGAAGGGGAAGAAGAGCTAAGAGCGAAGAGCTGAGAGTCTCACTGCCTGACAATGGGGCTTTGCCCCGGCTCTGCGTGGTATCCCCTTTTGAACATTTTAGGTGGCCGACCGAGTCCGGGCGTTAAGCATTTCGGACTGTTTGAGCCCGGAATCGTGTAGGCTTCTAAACCTTACCGGGCGAGTTTCCGAAATGTAGTCCGGACGACCGAGGCCAGCGTTAAGAAATGTTCACAGGGCGCCCTTCTTTTGGTTCATTTTCTTGGGCGCGCAAGAAAAGAACCGGGGTTTGGGGCAGAGCCCCATTCAGAAAGACAATCTTATTTCTTACAGCGAAGGAACAAAAGCTGAAGGAGGAAAGCGATCTGTACAGCCCCGCCGGCATGCTGCCGCCGGCGGGGCTGTGATGCTGCGGAGAAAGAACTATTCCGTGATGAACTTCTTGGGGTCCTTGTATTCGTGGCACTTCACGCAGTCCTTCTTGGCCTGCTCCGGCTTCACGCGCCAGATATGCGGTTTATGGCAGTCCTTGCACTTGAGGCCCATGCCGATGTGCAGACTGTGCTTGCCGACATTCGGCGTATTGGGATGGCAGGTCGTACAGTTGCCCCAGTCCGGCCTTGCCGTCTTGTGCGGCTTGTGGCACTGGTAGCAGTCGAACTGCATCGGCGCGTCACTGGAAAGCTTGATCTTGATCGCCTTCTTGATCGTCGCCTCATCCGGCTGGTAATGGGTCACGTCCAGCGTCGCATCCGCCAGAAGTTCCTTTCTCACCGACTCGTCGCCATGACAGAAGAGGCATTTCTTGCGGCCCGGTTTCAGGTCTTTCGTCCTGTCGGTATGGCAGTTCAGACAGGCGAGTTCGCCCATGCCGGTGCCATGCACTTCCCTGCCCTGATGGCATCTGACGCAGAACCGCGGCTCGGCCGTGAATTTGTGGATATTGTAGCCGTGGCACTTCACGCACTCGATCTTCTCCATGAAGACGTGCTTCGAATGCAGCTGTGAATTGTTCACCTGCTTCGCATTGGGGAACTTCGGATTCTTCTCCCAGTGGCAGGAGTAGCAGACCTTCCAGGCAACTATGATCTCGCCGTGGCGGGGAGAAACGGACTTCACCCCCATAAAGACAAACCGGTACATCTGGATCATCTGCTCCTTCTTGGAGGCGTGATGGCAGTCGTGACAGCCGACAGACTTATGCTCGCTGACCGCCCAGGCGTTGTTCGCCGCGTCGTGGACGTGGCAGGTCATACAGGCCTTCGGGTCGTTCTCGAAATAGTCGTTAATCCTGTATGCCACATACCCCATGAGGCCGATGAACATCAGCATGCCGATCGCGATAATGATCTTGGCCTTGGCCGACAGCCCTTCGTTCACCCATGTCAAAAATCTTCCCACCAGCTTAAACGGATTTAACATCAAAAAACCTCCCTGAACAATATGTCACGCTATATTTTCCTGAATGCTTCGTATGCTGCCCTGACAGTCCGGTCGAGCTCCTTATCGGAGTGGGCCATGGACATGAAACCCGCCTCGAACTGCGACGGAGCGATATTGACGCCCTGCTGCAGCATCTCCGTAAAGAAACGGCCGAACTTCGCGGTATCCGCGGTCTTCGCCGTGGAATAATCCCTGACGTCCGTATCCGTGAAATAGGTGCAGAACATGCTGCCTGCCCGGTAGAATCTGGTCCTGACGCCCGCCCGTTTCGCGGCGTCCTTCAGCCCGGCCTCGAGCATCGAGGACTTCTCTTCCAGCGCCCTGTATGCCCCCGGCTTCGCCAGCTCCCGGATCGTAGTGATCCCCGCGGTCATCGCCAGCGGGTTCCCGGAGAGCGTGCCGGCCTGATACACCGGGCCCTCGGGCGAGACCATCGCCATGATCTCCCTGCGGCCGCCATAGGCGCCCACCGGCAGACCCCCGCCGATCACCTTCCCGAGACAGGTCATGTCGGGCTTTATCCCGTAGTGTTTCTGCGCCCCGCCGAAGGAGACCCTGAAGCCGGTCATCACCTCGTCGAATATAAGGACAATGCCGTGTTTCTTCGTGGCGGTCCGGAGGGTCTCGAGAAAGCCCGGCTGCGGCAGAACGCACCCGATATTGCCGACCACCGGCTCGACGATGACACAGGCGATATCGCGCCATTCCTTTTCGATCGTCCTCTTCACCGCAGCGCTGTCATTATAGGGAAGGGTGATCGTATTTTTAGCATACGCACGCGGGACGCCGGGGCTGTCGGGAACGCCGAAGGTGGCGGCGCCGGAGCCTGCCTTGACAAGGAGCCCGTCGGCGTGGCCGTGGTAGCACCCCTCGAACTTGATGATCCTGTCGCGGCCGGTAAAACCCCGCGCCACTCGGATCGCGCTCATCGTCGCCTCTGTGCCCGAATTGACCATCCTGATCATGTCCATGGAGGGATACAGCCGGAGCACCTGCTCCGCGAGTTCGACCTCTAGCGCCGTCGGGGCGCCGAAGCTCGTGCCGCGGCCGACCGCGCTTCTGAGCGCCTTCACGACCGCAGGGTGCGCATGACCGAGTATCATCGGACCCCAAGACAGGACATAATCGATATAACTGTTGCCGTCCACGTCGTAGATGCGGGCCCCCTTCGCGTGGTCGATGAAGAGCGGATTGCCGCCGACAGCACGGAAGGCGCGGACAGGGCTGTTCACCCCCCCGGGGATGGTTTTGGCAGCCTTCCTGAAAAGCCTGTGTGAATTGGCGAATGTTTTCATAACTTCATAATGTATCACAAAAAAAATACACTTGTCAAAAACAGATACAAAACGCCAAAATATGCTATAAATATATTTACTGTTTTTAACACGTACTACTTTACGAAGGAGACACCCCATGAAAAAAATACTGTTGGCCGTAATGATCGTTGCGGCCCTTGCGGCCTGCGCCAAAAAGACAACTGAAACCAAGGAACAGACCGGGACGGTCATCGCAAAGGTCGGCAACGCGGTAATCACCGAAGGCGATCTCGAAAGGGAGATGAAGGCGCTTCCGGACTACGCGCAGCAGATGTTCCAGGACGAAAAGGGCAGGGAAAAGTTCATCGACGAGCTCGTCAAGAAAGAGATGCTCTACCAGGAGGCGCTGAAGCAGGGCCTGGACAAATCTCCCGACTTCCTGAAGAAGGTGGAAGAGTTCAAAAAGCTGACCCTTGTCTCGGAGCTCCTCGAAAAAGAGATCATGAACGCCTCGAAGGTCACTGACCAGGAGGTCAAGGACTACTACGAGAAGCACAAGCAGGATTTTTCGACGACGAGCCAGATCAGGGCGAGCCACATCCTGGTGAAGACTGAAGCCGAGGCGAACGCCGTGCTGGAGCGCCTGAAGAAGGGCGAAAAATTCGAAGACCTCGCACGGAAGCTGTCGATAGACAAGGGTTCGGCGAAAAACGGCGGCGATCTCGGATATTTCACGCGCGGCCAGATGGTCCCCGAATTCGAGAAGGCTGCCGCCGCGCTGAAGGTCGGAGAGATCAGCAGGCCGGTCAAGACGAGCTTCGGTTATCATATCATCAAGGTGACGGACAAGAAGGCGGGCCCGGTGATCGAATTCGACCGGATCAAGGACCTGATAAGCCAGAAGCTCTCGGGCGAACGGCAGAAAGAGGCCTTCGACAAGTACGTAGCCGGTCTGAAGAAGAACTACACTGTGGAGATCATGAAAGACGCCCTGCCGAAGCTGAAAGATGAGACAGGCAAGGCCGCGCCAGGGCAGCCCTCCGAGACAGGCAAGGAGGCCGTAAAGAAGGATGACGCCTCAAAGAAGGACGAACCGGCGCAGAAAAACGGGGCCGCTCCCAAAGAAGAGCCGAAACCGAAGGCCCATTAGAAAGCGGGCAAAAAAAAAGGGGGCCTCACGGCCCCCTTTTTTTTTCGACGTATTACAGTTTTACCACGTTCACTGCCTTGGGGCCCTTGGGGCCTTTTTCAGTGTCGAAGCTGACTGCGTCACCCTCAGCAATGGTCTTGAAGCCATTGCCCTGGATCGCAGAATAGTGGACAAACACATCACTGCCGTCTTCGCCCGTGATAAAGCCGAATCCCTTGGATTCATTGAACCATTTCACTGTTCCATTCGCCATGATTTTCTACCTCCTTTACTTGTAAACTGAAGCTCAGAAGGTTGCACCGTATAAAAAAAGGCCACAAAGCTAAAAGTCTTTGTGGCCTTACCGAATCCAAAAAAACCTCTGAAACTCTGTTTACAGGATACCACAGAATATACCTTCGAATCAAGAGAGATTTACCCGGGGACAGCAACTGGTGAAAGACATCCAGGGGAAGGGCGACCTCCCCTTTGCCCGCCGTCACTTACCCTGCGCCTCCGCCAGCCTGATGAGTTTGACCAGCGCGCTCCTCTGTCCGGCGGAAAGATCGAGGAATTCCACGCCGATGTCGTACCCGCCGCCGCCCTGCCCGTCGACCTTGCAGGAGGCGATCCTGCCGAGGAACTTGATCACCTCACCGCCGGGCGCCACGATCTCCATGGGGTACCTGCTTTCGGCCTTCAGCGGCCTGTCGCAGCAGAGGAGCATGCCGCCGAGGCCTATCACCTTCACCTTGTACTGGGGGGGCGTCCCGACAGAAAGCTCCCCCTCCTTCCGGAGCTGCGCAATGTCATACCGTACTGTGCAGCGGAGGTTGTTCTGCTTATGCATGTCGTTCTGTATGTCCTGCCCTGTGCATGCCCGGATGAACCGTGTCAGCTCCCGGGCCTGGGCCTCCGACAGTGAGTTGAACTGCAGGCCGGCCCTGTAGATCGGGACGATCTCCCCGTTGCCGCCTTCCTCGGTCTTGATAAGGCTGGACCAGACGACCCTGCCCTTCAGAGACAGGGGGTCGCCCCCGTTTTCGACCTTGACCTGGTAGTCGATCCCGATGTTCAGCCTCTTGTCCACCTCGACCGAAATCCCGGCGATGCTCAGGTCCAGGAGCTTCACCCGGCTCGAAAACAGCATCCTGCCGGACACCTCCACTGTATGCAACGAATACCTCTCAAAGCAGCGCTGCTCAACGATCTCTCCGGTCATAGTCTCCTCGTTTCAGTGTTTCGTCCTGTCGGCAGTCTCATCGTTCATTGTTCATTGCCGGAGTAATCAGCTGCAGCCCAGGGGCTGCAGCCGTCTCCTGGTAACCCGGTATATACCGGTGCATCAGCATGCAGAGGGCGTTCAGGAGCTCACTGAGGCAGAGGAAATATTCGCCGTCCATCTCCTTCGTGATCTCGATCGAACCGATATAGTTGCCGCGGTCGACGATCGGCAGCGTCAGTGCGATCGGCTTGCCGTCTTCCTGCTTGTCCGGGTTGCGGTATTCGAAGAACGGGCGCACGTGGTCATACGGGTAGAAGTATATCCTGGCGGTCGACAGACCGTATTCGTGAACTAGGGTAGTGAGCTCCCTCCTAACCTCCCCGATCGTGCCGTTGCGGCCCACGCCGTGGCTGAAACGCCTGATGAGGTAGTTGAAGTACTTCCTCTTGCGGTTCAGTTCGAAATTCTGTTTCAGCTCCCTCACGATCGGGATGAACTTCACGTATCCCAGAAGGCGCAGTCCGACCGCCGCAAACACCATCATAAAGACGACCCCGATGAAGGCCCCGTTGACCTGCCTGCTGATGAACAGAAGCGCCATGAGCATGACGGCGACATTGAGCGCATAGATGACGACCAGGACCGTCTTCTTCGAAAACCCCTTTTCGAGCAGTTTGTGATGGATATGCTCCCTGTCCGGCTCGCCCAGGGGCAGGCCGCGGTAGTACCTCCTCAGGACCGCATAGACCATATCGAGGAGCGGCAGGCTGAAGGCGATGATCGGGACCATGACCACGGCAAGGGCAGTGGACTTATGGGACGACAGGATCGACATCGCGCCGAGGAAGAAACCGATGAAGAGACTCCCGGAGTCCCCCATGAAGATCGAGGCGGGAGGGAAGTTGTAGATCAGAAATCCGCCCAGGGCGCCGACGAGGATCACGAAGGAGAGCTGCAGGTGGGTATCCGCCCCTGAGATGAAAAAGAAGGTTGCCGCGATGAAGATGCCGGTTCCGGCCGCAAGGCCGTCAAGGCCGTCTATCAGGTTTATGGCGTTCGTGATCACGATGATCCAGAGAACCGTCACCGGCAGGCTCAGCCAGCCCAGCAGGATCTTTCCGCCAAGGGGGCTGGCAATAAAGTCGATGCGGATGCCCCACGCGTAGATGATCACCGCGGCGAGCACCTCGGCGAGGAGCTTGTGGCTGACGCGCGCCCCCTTCAGGTCGTCGTAGAAGCCCAGCAGGGCGATGATAGCCGAGCCGAGCAGGACGCCGACAAAGGTGTTATGAAACCCGTCCCACGTGCCGCGGTAGAGGGAGAAGGCAGAGACTACGAAAAAGGCCATGAAAAAGGCGATGCCTCCGAGCCTC
This sequence comes from Nitrospirota bacterium, assembly GCA_021814475.1. GTDB lineage: Bacteria > Nitrospirota > Thermodesulfovibrionia > Thermodesulfovibrionales > UBA6898 > PALSA-1316. The sequence goes on along the minus strand of JAKAIE010000001.1, from coordinate 22,674 downwards.
GGGATGATGCCCGTATGCACCCTCCGGCCCTCGCCCCGGTCGACCGCCCCCAGCCTGAACGCCAGCGGACGCATCAACGGCACGAGTATCGCGGACAGAAGCAGTGCTGCTGCAAAATAGGAAAAATACTGGCTGATCCCCAAGTGATCCCGCCTCCCCTTACAATGTTTTACTCCCCGAAAATATGACTGCTACAGTTTAATAAAATGCCGTTTTTTTTGCAAGGGAATTCGGCGGGTGAATTTTCTCCTTTTGGCCTGCGCCCTTGACTCTGCGGCGCTACTCACTGCCCTCCAAAAGCCTCAGTATCTCTTCGGTCTTCGCCCTCATCAGCTGCTCATCCCCTCGCGACTCCACATTCAGCCTCACGACCGGCTCGGTGTTCGAGCTCCGGAGGTTGAACCGCCACTCCCCGAACTCCATGCTCAGGCCGTCCGTGCGGTCTATCCTCAGGGCTGACCGCCGGTATTGGTCTTCAATCCGGAGGATGGCGGAGGCCGGCTCATTCAGTCTCCGGTTGATCTCGCCGCTTGCCGGAAAGAGCCCCATCCGCTCCCCGAGGAGGGCGGAGAGGGGTTTCCCTGATGCGGACATGATCCCCGCGATCAGCAGCCACGGGATCATCCCGCTGTCGCAATAGGCAAAATCCCTGAAATAATGATGGGCGGACATCTCCCCGCCGTAGATCGCGTCCTCTTCCCTCATGCGCTCCTTGATAAAGGCATGGCCCGTCTTTGACTGGACAGGCACTCCGCCGGCCTTCTTCACGATGTCGATCGTGTTCCAGATGAGCCTCGGATCGTGGATGATCTTTGCGCCATGGTGCCTGGCCAGCAGGGCGGAGGCGAGGAGTCCGACGATGTAGTATCCCTCAATGAACCGGCCCCGCTCGTCGAAGAAAAAGCAGCGGTCAAAGTCGCCATCCCAGGCGATCCCGAGATCCGCCTTATGGGACACCACCGCCCCGGCGGTAGCGCCGCGATTTTCCGGCAGCAGGGGGTTGGGTATGCCGTTGGGAAAACTGCCGTCAGGTTCATGATGGAGCCTGATGAACTCAAAAGGGAGGTGCGCCTCCAGCATATCAACTACCGGCCCCGCGCACCCGTTGCCCGCATTCACCACGATCCTCAAAGGCCTGAGGCCTGCAGTGTCTATATACCCGAGAAGGTGGCCGATATATTCCCTGCGGAGGTCCAGCCCGGTGATCTTTCCCTTCCGGGGCGCCTCCTCGAATTCGTTCCGCTCCGTCAGGTCCCTGATCGTATCGAGGCCGCTGTCCCCGCTTATCGGCCGGGAACCGCCGCGCACCAGCTTCATGCCGTTATAGTCCATCGGATTATGCGACGCCGTCACCATGATCCCACCGTCCGCGCCGCTGTGGAAGGTGCAGAAGTAGACCTCCTCCGTGCCGCAGAGCCCGATATCCTGGACAGCGACCCCGGAATCCAGGAGCCCCAGCGCCAGGGCCGCAGAGAGCTCCCCGCTCGACAGCCTGATGTCCCGGCCGATGACAACCCTTGCAGGATTCAGGAAACGGGCATAGGCCCTCCCGATGCGGTAGGCGATATCCCCGTCCAGTTCGTCGGGGACCCTTCCCCGTATGTCATATGCCTTGAAGCAGCTCATCTTCACCTCCCCGGCGCCCCGACTTTTTTATTGACCACTGCCCCTCAAGCCAAAGCAAGCTTACGGGATCCCGGCCTTCTTTTCTATCATCGCGTTCAGGGGACTTCTTTTTCAAAATACCCTGTAAACCCATATGCCTCCATATGCGGCCTTATTATATCACGCAATCAACATCGATAATTACCCCGCCCCGCACCCCTGTCCACCTTTCTTGCCGGTACTTCCCCTTTTGAACATTTTAGGCGGCCGACCGAGTTCTAAGACCACCCACCCCTTCACCCCTCCCAAGAGGGGACCACCTCCGGACACCGGCAATATCCTAAATTCCCGAAGGGGAGAGCACAGGGCGAGTTTCCGAAATGTAGTCCGGACGACCGAGGCCGCCGTTAAGAAATGTTCACAGGGCGCCTTTCTTTTGGTTCATTTTCTTGGGCGCGCAAGAAAAGAACCGGGGTTTGGGGCAGAGCCCCAAGGCAGCTGAGAGCTGAACGCTAAGAGACGTGGTTGAAAGCTGAGGGCTGAATACGCCGACTAATCGAAGAGTCCATCAATTCCGGATGCCTTGACAATAGCCATCAAAGTCCCTTTTGGCAGATCTTTTCTGTGATAAGGAACTATTACCCGTTTCCCCATTTTTTTGTTGATATATACCCTGTGGCTTCCAGTCTGATGGTCAAGAACAAATCCATGCTTCAGCAGTATCTTTATCAGCTTATCTGCATTAAGGGGTGGGACTTTAGGCATACCGAAGGGTGAGCATTCCTTCAAATGTATCAGAGTCGTCGCAGAAGGCTTCACCGTGCTTCTTCATGCTTTCTATGTAGGCCTTTATGGCATCTTGCGCCATTTCGCGCGCCTCTTCCATATCGCTGCCATATGTGATGCACCCCGGAAGAGAAGGAACGATCACGGTATAACCGCCTTCAGGTTCCGGGCGGTAGATAATACGGAAAGATGCCTTTTTGGTTCTCATTAACTCACCCCCTGCAAATGTACGCAATAATAAAAGACTATGTAAAAGTATACCATACGACTGCCGGCCCGAGAGCAGAGAGCCCGCCGGAGGCGCATACCCATCTGAACATTTTAGGTGGCCGACCGAGTCCGGGCGTTAAGCATTTCGGACTGTTTGAGGCGCGCAAGAAAAGAACCGGGGGTTGGGGCAGAGCCGAGAGCGTATGTAGCGAATCGGTTAAGCCGCTACCGTCCGCACGTCAGAAGGAAGTCTATTCAGAATCAACTCTTTCAGCTGAACCTTTTTGCTGGCGTTATCAATGTCGATGCCCACCAGATTGCCAGCTTCATCATAATCCAAAACCACGCCCTCTGAAATCTCCTTGCTCTCGACGCTCCCCTTCTCTGAGAGGTCTATATACAGAGAATCAGTATCCTTATAATAGTTCAGTTTCACAGCTTAAACCTCCTGTCCGGAAATGCGTTATCTGCCAACGTAATGACCCTCAGTATGCGGCCGTCAAGCTCATCGACAATGCCCCAGAATCGAAATCTGTTGCCCTCCTGAGTTTCGACTTTCAGAGGATTACTGATCACCCGAATACACCACTCCTTTTTGAGATAAGACCTTTTTCTGAGAACTTCTTTTTCAAAATACTCTGTAAACCCATATGCTTCCATATGCGGCTTTATTATATCACGCAATCAACATCGATAATTAACCGCCCCGCCGGCAAGCACCTTAGACCAATTCCCTGCAGCTCCTGCGGAGGCTGGGGCAGATCTGCGAAAAAGCGGGCGGTGGATTCTGCTGCCGGGGAAAAGTCTGTCACCTTTACTGTGTCCAAAATTAAAAATTGCTGTTATTACAGGAAATTGGGCCCAAAGAGATTAATTGCACGGAGCAAGACCTGACCCCATTTGAATGACTCAATTGTGCGAAAAATATTTTACGTTATCAAGATCCAGCCAGCCGGAGGCGCAGACCCATCTGAACATTTTAGGCGGCCGACAGAGTCCGGACGTTAAGCATTTCGGACTGTTTGAGCCCGGAATCGTGTAGGCTTCTAAACCTTACCGGGCGAGTTTCCGAAATGTAGTCCGGACGACCGAGGCCGCCGTTAAGAAATGTTCACAGGGCGCCCTTCTTTTGGTTCGTTTTCTTGGGCGCTCAAGAAAAGAACCGGGGTTTGGGGCAGAGCCCCATTCAGAAATACAAACAATCTGCTAATGACTTAGAGTCAGAAATGAAAGAACATATTATCATTTTCCATCACGGGGCCCCGCCCCGCACCCCTGTCCACCTTTCTTGCCGGCCAATCAAGGTGGAGCCAAAGAAGGCCGCCCCTACGGGAATTCTTAACGGCTATTGCCACTGTCCTCCGGTATCCCGCTGAAACTTGTCCGGCAGGGATTGAATGATATATAGATTCCGGCCTTCAAACAGTCATCGGGACTTAACCCTCCGGCCACTGTCAATACCCTAAATTCCCGAAGGGGAAGAAGAGCTAAGAGCGAAGAGCTGAGAGTCTCACTGCCTGACAATGGGGCTTTGCCCCGGCTCTGCGTGGTATCCCCTTTTGAACATTTTAGGTGGCCGACAGAGTCCGGGCGTTAAGCATTTCGGACTGTTTGAGCCACGGATACGGAAATGGATTATTCCCTGCGGGGCGAGTTTCCGAAATGTAGTCCGGGCGACCGAGGCCGCCGTTAAGAAATGTTCACAGGGCGCCCTTCTTTTGGTTCATTTTCTTGGGCGCGCAAGAAAAGAACCGGGGTTTGGGGCAGAGCCCCATTCGGAATAAGTCCTATTTCTTCAGAGAAGGGAGATCTTCTAAATCAGTTTCACGCCGCATTTCCGGGCAGCCTTTCGCAGGCCCTCATCCCGCGTGGCCAGGGCAATACCTTCACGCATCGCAAGCTCTAAATAAGTCGCATCATAAGACGACAGACCCTGCTCTCTTCCAATCGATATGGTTTCACTCAGGGCATGATCGGTTGTCTCCTGGTCAACAGTTATAGGCAGCTCCCGAAGCAGATTAATAAACCGGAAAGAGTCGGCCTTGGTCAATCTCTTCCTGCGTTCCCCCGCAAGCAATACATTTGCAATTTCCAGGGCCCATAGTGACGGCACAACCGCCTCGGATGCCGAAAGCAGGTCAAGTACCGTGTCGGAGTACCTGTCCTTTTCATCCTCAAAGCACCAGGCCATGACGACCGAACAGTCAAGCACAAAGCGGTTCAAAACCTTCTACCCTCCTCAATCAATTCCTTCAGGCTCGTCTCTCCCAGTGTATGCGTCCTGCGAAACTCACGTATGCCCTGAATCACCGCACGCATATCAGTCCGGTGCATGCCCTTCCGGGGGGACACAAGCAACGCAACAGGAACACCGTGCTTCGTTATGGTAATCTGTTCCCCCCTGGACGCTCTGCTCAATAACTCTGATAAGTGTGTCTTGGCTTCATATGAACTGAATGTATTCATACAATCCTCCCTATTAAACCATTTACTAGTCTAGTATAGACCAAATTAACCGATAGTTCAAAATTCAAAATTGCTGTTATTACGGATAATTGGGCCAAAGAGATTAATTGCACGGAACAAGACCTGACCCCATTTGAGGTCTCTTATCATTTTCCATCACGGGGCCCCGCCCCGCACCCCTGTCCACCTTTCTTGCCGGCCAATCAAGGTGGAGCCAAAGAAGGCCGCCCCTACGGGAATTCTTAACGGCTATTGCCACTTGTAAGCTCTCACATTATTCTGACCCGAATTTCTCAGATTATGCTGAAAGTTTCTCGCAATAATTGCACAGAACAACCGAAAAGACCGCATCTAAGGGAATCTATTCCCTGCAAAGATGTGCACGTTTATCACATTGGGGGCCTATAAGCGGTGTTTATGTTGCACACAGAGAGGGACGAAAGCTACTCAGATGCTCATCCGCTCATGCTTTTCTGATCCCTTGTGGCGAACCTTAACAGCCTCACTGAGCGAGATGACCTCTCTGAAAGAGGTCAAGCAAATCTGGGAAATATTCGAGATGGGTCAATTTAATCTGAACAAAAGTGCCAATTTCGATGCCATTGAATGTGAGAGGTTACACCACTGCCCTCCGGTATCCCGCTGAAACTTGTCCGGCATGGATTGAATGATATATAGATTCCGGCCTTCAAACAGTCATCGGGACTTAACCCTCCGGCCACCGCCAATATCCTAAATTCCCGAAGGGGATCAACACCTCTCCCGAAGGGAATAAAGATCGAGCCCGCAGGAGGCGCAGACCCATCTGAACATTTTAGGCGGCCGACCGAGTTCTAAGACCACCCACCCCTTCACCCCTCCCAAGAGGGGACCACCTCCGGACACCGGCAATATCCTAAATTCCCGAAGGGGATCAACACCTCTCCCGAAGGGAATAAAGATCGAGCCCGCAGGAGGCGCAGACCCATCTGAACATTTTAGGCGGCCGACCGAGTCCGGACGTTAAGCATTTCGGACTGTTTGAGCCCGGAATCGTGTAGGCTTCTAAACCTTACCGGGCGAGTTTCCGAAATGTAGTCCGGACGACCGAGGCCGCCGTTAAGAAATGTTCACAGGGCGCCCTTCTTTTGGTTCATTTTCTTGGGCGCGCAAGAAAAGAACCGGGGTTTGGGGCAGAGCCCCATTCAGAAATACAAACAATCAGCTAATGACTTAGAGTCATAAATGAAAGAACATATTATCATTTTCCATCACGGGGCCCCGCCCCGCACTCCTGTCCACCTTTCTTGCCGGCCAATCAAGGTGGAGCCAAAGAAGGCCGCCCCTACGGGAATTCTTAACGGCTATTGCCACTGTCCTCCGGTATCCCGCTGAAACTTGTCCGGCATGGATTGAATGATATATAGATTCCGGCCTTCAAACAGTCATCGGGACTTAACCCTCCGGACACCGCCAATATCCTAAATTCCCGAAGGGGATCAACACCTCTCCCGAAGGTAATAAAGATAGAGCCCGCCGGAGGCGCAGAAAGCATTCTCCCCTTCAATTCTCCCCCAAAAGATGTGCTATGTCCTCTTGTGCCTCCTTTTTAATCCCAATTCCGCGGCTACGTCACGAAATACACGCCCCTGACGATTACTAGGATCAGCCTTTGCCCGCCGCAACTCCAGAAGATCGTGGTAATCTTCCAATTCCTTCTGCATGCGGACAAATTCTTTATAATCGATGACGGCGAATTGTTTCTTCCCCTGCTTTTCAATAATTTGAGCTTCCATAGTATTATCGGTATGCCTCCCTTCTGTGACAAATACGATAAATAATAATCCTGTCGTTTTTAACTTCGAACAGAACTCGCCAGTCTCCAACCCTCAGACGATACTCAGGGGTATGATTCGTCAATTTCTTTATCTTTCCTGTAAGCCCGCTCTCCAGCGCAAAAATGGCATCTGCAATCTTTTGAGCCTCACCTTTTTGACACAGAGATAGCTCCTTTTCAGCTCGCTTCCGGATTTCTATCTCGTAGCGCATGTCATATTATACCTTTTCCCAGGCTTTGTTCACTTGAGCGAGTCGGGTGAAAAAACCGATGCCCGGATCTGCAAAAAGCGAGCGTAGGATTCTGCTGCCGGGGAAAAAGTAGCCTGTGCCCCTTACTGCCATTTTGGGTCGCTGACCCCATTTTGGGTCGGGAATTGAGTCCAAAGAGATTAATTGCACGATTCAAGACCTGACCCCATTTGGGGTCTTAAATTCGATCTCAGCAATATCTCTGAGATGCTGGACATTTACGATCACTCAGATTCCCGTAAAAGCCGTTCAATCTCTTCCCGCTTGAATTCCAGGTGGTCGAGTCTCTGATAGTCTCCCCAGGAATCCTTCTCTTCTACCTGGCCTGTCTTATACAATTGATCAAATTCTTCTGAGGATTGAATCCTGTATTTTCCCGTTATTCTAAATATCTCTGACTTTATCTCCCGCAACTTTCTCTCCAGAAAAATCTTCAACCCCGCTTGAATAATTTCGTCTTCAGAAAGACTAAACTCTCTGGATAGAACTTCAAGTGCTTTAGCCGTTGCATGCTGCATATCATACCTCCGACCTAATTGCAATTCGAATTCTTAATGCTAAATTATACTAACTTTTTGTATCCGTTTTTAGCACTCGGGCTTCGCTGGCGGGAATAACAGACCTGGAAGCTGCGTCCCGCGTTTTTAACTTCGAACAGAACTCGCCAGTCTCCAACCCTCAGACGATACTCAGGGGTATGATTCGTCAATTTCTTTATCTTTCCTGTAAGCCCGCTCTCCAGCGCAAAAAAGGCATCTGCAATCTTTTGAGCCTCACCTTTTTGACACAGAGATAGCTCCTTTTCAGCTCGCTTCCGGATTTCTATCTCGTAGCGCATGTCATATTATACCTTTTCCCAGGCTTTGTTCACTTGAGCGAGTCGGGTGAAAAAACCGATGCCCGGATCTGCAAAAAGCGAGCGTAGGATTCTGCTGCCGGGGAAAAGCATCCTGTCACCTTACTACCCACATATGCATCGCACTTCAAAAAGAAGCGGGTGGCAAATCTTTCAATAGATTTTTTTTCGAAATGTCCCCGGGTCTCAGAACCACAAGAGCAGTAAACCATATCAGCTTAAGATCGAGAATCAGCGACCTGTTCTGTTTGTACCAGCCTTCTAGCTCGGCCTTGTAGGGCGCTATCTTGTTCTTGTGCGCCTCTATAGGATCTCCGCCTAACTTTGCGATTATACTCTCCTCATCCCGGAATACTATTGAGCCCACACCTGTAAGGCCGGGCCTCATGCTCTTTATCGTCGGCTGCAGTGATTCAGGAAAGTAGGCGAAATACTTCGGGGTCTGCGGACGCGGGCCGACTATGCTCATGTCGCCCTTCAGGATATTCAGCACCTGCGGGACCTCGTTAAGCTTGGTCTTGCGGAGGAATCCGCCGAAGGGCAGCACCCGGGGATCATGCTTAACCGTAATGTCGCCGGTCCCTATGTTCGGGCTGTCCTTCAGCATCGTTGCAAACTTGATCAGGTTGAATATCCGGCCGTCCTTCCCGACCCTCGGCTGGAGATAGAAGATCTCGCCTTCGCCCGTGAATCTCAGGATGAGGGCTATTATCAGACCGAATGGCAAAAATAATATGACTGCCATAAGTGACAACGTTATGTCGATAAGTCTCTTCATCATCACATCCTCTGGTCCAGGTACTTGCCTGTCTCTTTATGATTGAACTCCGGCAGCATCCTGTTGAAGAGGTCCACCAGCTCACCCTTCTCCCACCTCCGCCTCTCCTTCATTCCGTCTATATCTGAAAGAAATGAGTCAAGCAGGTCATTGTCAAAGACAGGCTCGTTCCTGATAACCCCTATCGAACTGAAGCGTGTCATGTCTAACATCTCTCCGGAGGTATAGAACTCCTCAAAGTCCTTCTCTCCTGTAGTGTCGCTGTCAAAGAAGTAGCAGGGCCACTTTCTAGATGCCTTAAGTTCCGAGACCCTTGATCGTGCCTCGTCCTCGCTTCCACATACGTAGGCCTCGTAACCGAGGCCCTCAAGATATTTGACAGCGATCTCGGCAAAGGTGATCAGGTGGAGCTGTTCGTCGAGCTTCGGAAAGAATATATCCCTGTTGTCACCCAGGAGGCAGGACATCAGGCAGAGCTCTCCCGACTCCTTCGGGGTTAGGAAATAGCGCCTCACATCCTGCGGTGCAGACAAAGGCTGGGACTTCATGATCCGCTGGTTGAAGCCATGCAGCAGCGATCCGTCGGAAAAGGCGACATTCGCAAAGCGGGCGGTGGATACAGGCATCTGCATGCTCAGCCTCATGAGAAACAGCTCCATTATCCTCTTGCTCGCCCCCATCATGTTGACCGGGTTTGTGGCCTTGTCTGTTGATACGCAGAAGTATTTCCTGCTTCCGTCCTCCAGGGCAAGTTCCACAGTCTTGATCGTATTGAGTATATTGACGTCTACCATGCGCATCAGGGTAAACGGGTCCTTTTCGCTTCTTACGTGCTTCAGGGCCGAAAGGTTGAATACATAATCATAAGGACCCTGGCTCGTAACGCAGGCGTCATATTCTACGGTCCCTGCGTCTATAGCGAAAGTCCTGAAATCGCCTTCTATGTAACCGAGAGAACTGCGGATGTCCCTTACCAGTTCGACCATGTTGTTTTCGCTGATGTCCACCACATGGAGCTTCTTCGGGCTGCGCCTGAATATCTCCCTCGCAACCGCCTGGCCTATCGAGCCCGCGCCCCCGATGACAAGGAATGAGGAGGCATTGACAATTTCGGTTAGCCTCTTTTCATTTGTGGCAATATCTGAATCAAAGATCTCACGGTCTCTTCCGATCAACCTCAGGATATCATACATTGTAAGGATCCCCCCAAATTCAATATAGAAAATAAATTACAACAAAAATGTGATTGCGCGGCTATGTATCTCTACCCACCGGCAAGATCCGATGGTTTCGCCACTCGCAACCACCTGATATGATCAAAATCGCCGTCGTTAGAGGCAAGGGTATTCAGGCCCAAATCCTTCACGGCAGCCACAACAAGCGAGTCATTAGTCAGGAGTCCTTCGGAACGTCTGATTCTTGCGCTCTTCCTGATAATATCTTCGGTCAAAGGCAGTATTCTTATATTCATATTGCTGATCTTTTCGACATTGCCGGCATAGGAGAAAAGCATTCTGATTATTTCAGGTTTTTCTCCCAGCAGTTTGAGAGGGTTCTTTTCGGGTATAAACCCCTTCATGACAGCTTCAGCTATCATCAGCCGGTGTAAGACCTCGGCCAACACCGATGTCAGGGTATACCCTGCAACATCATTCTTCGCGCACCTGATAAGAAAATCCCTGCACTCAGTGGACTGCCCGCCGAAATTATAAATGAAAATATTCGCGTCGATGAATACATGATCTCCCGTTCTTATCTGATCAAGAGTCATATTCAATGTCTTTATTTTCAGCAATAAATTTGAGTGTCTTTTTACTGAGCCTCATGCTCCCATATGTGCCCTTGACAGCAGCAACGGCCCTTGCAACAGACCTCTTTTTTTCGCCTTCGAATCGGCTGCCAAGGAACTGGATGAAATCGACCACCTCGGCCTTCTTGTTCTGAGGCAGGCTCTTAAAGATATTCAGCACTTCGCCTTCAATAATTGTCTTTGCCCTTGCCATCTGTACCTCCCGGAAGTCTAGCTCAGCAATTTAGTATATCAAAATGCCCCATGCCTGCATCATAAATATTATATAGCCGCTGAGACCCGGTATGATTACCGTCAAGCTATCCCATCGCCTTCTTGAATGCCTCAATCACTATGGACACTTCATCCTCGGTCATCTCGGGATAAAGAGGAAGTGTCAGGGCGCGTCTGGAAATCTCCTGGGCAACCGGGGTCATCCCGAACATGTCCCTGTAAGCGCTGAACTCCTGAAACGCCGGGTAATGGATGCTGGTCTGAACGCCGTCAGCCTTCATTGACTCAATGACATCCTTCCTGTCCTTTTGCTCAGGCAGTAAAACCGGGAAGATGTGATATGAAGACTTCGCGCCGTCCCTCTCAGAGCAGAAGGGAATGACCAAACCTTGCGTACCCCCGAGTTCCGCCCTGTAGCGCTCGACTATCCGCCTTCTCTTTTGGTTAGCATCACTCAGCTTCGCCAGCTGGACGATGCCAAGGGCAGCCCTCATCTCGTCGATCCTGTAGTTCAGGCCAGGCCTCGTAACGTCATAGCTGATGGCCCTTCCCTTATGCCGGTCCAGAGTGAGGGTCGTCATACCGTGAGAGCGTATGTAGCGAATCTCACGGTCGAGGGCCTCGTCCCTGGTGGTAACCATTCCGCCCTCGCCTACGGAGAGATTCTTGTTCGTAAAGAAACTGAAGCAGCCTATATCCCCGATGGCCCCGCACGCCTGCCCATTATAGGAAGCCCCTGGCGCATGAGCACAGTCTTCTATGAGCTTCAGATTGTGTCTCCTGCAGATATCCGTTATTGCATTCATATCGCAGGGATAGCCCGCGTAATGAACAAGCATCACGGCCCTGGTCTTTGCCGATATCTTCCTTTCTATATCGGCAGGGTCCATGTTCCAGTCATCAAAAGACCTGCAGTCGGCCAGAACAGGGATTGCCCCAACAATTCTGACAACGTTCACGTCGGCAACGAATGTCAGGGACGGGACTATTACCTCATCTCCCGGGCCTATGCCGAGGGCGAGAAGGGCCATGTGAAGCGCGGCAGTGCCGTTTGAGACGGCAGCAGCATGAACGCCGTCCCCCATGGACCTGGCAAAATCGTTCTCGAACCCCTTTGTCTTTTCGCCCATGGTGATCCACCCGCTTTTGATTACATCACTGACCGCCTCCGCCTCGCGGTTGTCATAGTTTAGTTTAAATAATTGAACGCGCCACATAAACCCTCCCGATCATACCAACCATATTCTTTATTAGACTTTATTCATTTCATCATTAATACTAATCCAGTATTCGTTCATGCGGCGTCCTTCAGGTGTCTCATATTGTCTCTCGATAGCAAAACCACATCTTTGATAAAATATATTTACAGCATCATTATTATCGCGATCCGTGGTCAGGAATACCCTTCTGCAACCCCTTTTCGCAGCCTCTTCTAGAAACGCAGAAATCAACTGTTTGCCTATACCGCATCCCTGAAAGTCAGGTTGCACACCTACCGAGAACAGACCAGCAACATCTTCACCGACAGGATTATTTCCCGGGTGAGAAACAGCCCTGGCAAGCCGAACTATAATGTTTGGCTTTCTCACCATCGCTCCGACAGACGCAATCGCGAATCTTAACCATTCTCGCTTGAGAAGTCGAGAATAAAACCCACGCGGATTTGAAGAGCCCACCACAAACCCTGCCGGTATACCATTGTCATTACAATAAACGATTGCAATTCCTTCCGAAGCCTTGCATAGAGCAGCATAATAAATTGTCAAGAAGCTAGGCCCCAGGAATGAAAGAAAAAAACCCTGAAAGCTGTTAAGATGCAGCTGGACAACGGCAGACGTATGCTGCACTCCCATAGAATATAAGTTCGGCGCTATCAATTTCATGAGGCGGCTTCGCTCAATAGCTCATTCATTTTTTGTACCCCTACAGAAAATGACAGATATTCTTCGTAATATTTCAAACCATTATTTCCCATTCCGGCCCTCTCGTTCTCCGGCATATTTCTGAGTCGTATAACAGCCGCTGCAATACTTTCGGGATTTGTCGGTTCACAGGTAACTCCCGCCTTTGACTCTTCAACCAATGATGCCGCATTCCCTCTGACAGCGGCTATGAGGGGTCGCCCCATAGCAAGATATGCCTGCGTTTTTTGTGGAATACCCACTCTGCAAAGAGGATCATCTTGAAGATGAATAAGAAGTGCAGCTGCCCTTCGAAGTATGCTACCTATTTCTGAAACCGGCTGCCGTGGCACGAAAAGCACATTTTTCAACTTCTTAGCATTCGCAAGTTCTTTAAGTCTCAGGGCATCAACTCCGTCACCAACAAACACAAAAATAACATCAGGATAATCATTGCTAAGCAGCTCTGCTGCCTCGAGAACAGAATCGAGTGCCTGAACTCGGCCAAGATTTCCAGCATAAACAACTGAGAATCGGCCTTCAAATCCTAAATGATCAACTGAAACCGTAACACCGTCTGTCTTATGAACCTGACTTTCGTCGCACCAATTATAAACAATATCGACCTTTGTGGCTGAAACTCCCCGATTTATAAGCGTCTCTTTATATCCTGGTGAAAGAACAACAATTTTTGCAGCCAACCGATTCGCAAAATCACACCACTTAGTTAGAGCAGATGTCAAAAATCTTGATTTGAGCATGCCAGAACTTGTGACGCTCTCTGGCCAAAGGTCCTGAACGTCAAGAACATATGGAACCTTTCTCAGCAAGCGAAGAATAATTGCAGGCAGAGCAAGGGTTGCGGGCCCCTGATATACATGTACTACATCCGGCTTTCGCACCAGAAAAAGCCCCGGGATACTGGCAGAAAATGCAAGACTGATATAGCAGAGTATTCTCCGTAGCCCCGAACTACTGTGATCCGGATATAATGGAACGCGGATAATCGAAATACCATCCGTAGTTTCCCTTTGCCAGATACGCTGTCGATAACCAGGATAGATTTGTCCACCCGGATAGTTCGGGAAGCCTGTAAGGACCTCGACTTCATGCCCTTGTCGAACCAACTCCTTAGCAAAGGCAAGTCCCTTCAGATGATTTGGTTCCGGCTGAAATAGTTGAGTTATCATTAAAATTCGCATTCTGTATTTACCGTTGTGCCATATATAAATCTGGACCAAATGCACAAACTCAAATATTAGCCATTATTTCTTCCAGACGTTTCTGTTGATGTAGTCCGTATAGCTGATTATTATCCTGAGCACCTTTTCAGATACATTAGGCATGCTGTAATCGGCAACCCGTCGCAGCATCCGGTCCTCGCCTCGCGGCTGGTTCTTCAGGATCTCAAGCCCCTGAAGAACCCTCTCCAACTCCAGACCGGTCATCATCACAGCGCCCTCTTCCATGCCCTCCGGCCTCTCATGGGCCTCACGGATATTTAGGGCGGGGAAGTTGAGGATAGACGACTCCTCGTTGATCGTGCCACTGTCCGAAAGGACCGCCTGCGCGTGCAGCTGAAGATGGACGTAGTCTGTCAGCCCGAGCGGCTTCAGGAGTTCGATCTTCTCATGGAAATTGACCCCAAGCCCTTCGACACGCTTGCGGGTCCTCGGATGGGTAGAGACGATGACACGCTTCCCATAATTTTCAGCTATGCTGTTCAGGATGCCAACGAGCTTGAGTATGTTCTTCTCTGGCTCGATGTTCTCCTCGCGGTGGGCGCTCACAACAAAGTAGTCCCGGTCTGTAAGGTTCAGGTCTTTATGTACGGTTGATGAATCTATCTTTTGGCGGTAGTGGTTCAGGACCTCGAACATCGGGCTTCCGGTCTTGATTATCCTGTCGGGCGGCAGCCCTTCCCTCAACAGGTACTCCCGGGCTATATCGCTGTAGGTAAGATTTATGTCGCTTATATGATCTACGATCTTCCGGTTAGTCTCTTCAGGCACGCGCTGATCAAAGCAGCGATTGCCGGCCTCCATATGGAATATCGGGATCTTCCTGCGCTTTGCAGGTATGGAAGCGAGACAACTGTTTGTGTCACCGAGCACAAGGAACGCCTCAGGCACCTCCTTTTCGAGGACAGGGTCTATCCTGCTTATGGTGTTGCCGATCGTCTCTGCTGCATTTGTGCCTGCAGCATCCAGGAAATAATCGGGTTTCCGTATTCCCAGGTCATTGAAGAAGATTTCGTTCAGCTCATAATCATAGTTCTGGCCCGTATGCACAAGGACATGATCCGTATCTCTGTCGAGCACAGCCAGTACTCGTGAAAGCCGGATTATCTCGGGCCTGGTGCCCACAACTGTCATGACTTTTATTTTTTTCACTGGATACCTCAATCTTTCTGTTTATCCGGCACGACCGAACGCCGCATGCAGTGTTTCCAGATAGGCAGTTGCGGCAGGCTCGCCGCCGGCTGGCGCCCAAGCGGCAAAATCCTGGCCGCTGAGCGGTATGTACGGCCCAGGCTTCACTTCAAGAAACACAGATCCCTTTTCAAGAGAAATCACGGTATGCCAGAGGCCGGACGGAATTTCCACCCCCAGAAGTCTGCCGGACGGCGCAAGCTCATGCGTAGCGGTTATCTCACCCCTGTCGCTGAACAGAATCAGTCCTAGCCTGCCTGCAACCGCAAGAAACATTTCGGGCTTCGGGTTGATTGCGTGGCGGTGCGGCTGAATGTACGAACCCGGTTCCATTGCATTCAACAGACGCTGGCAGATGTCATCGGGGCTATCGTGAAAATTGTAGTTCTGCCTGCACCGTGGGTTTACGGCGGCCTGGTCTGCGACTTCCCTGATCAGTTCGGCTGATATCAGTTTTACTTTGCCCTGCATTGCCTATCTCCTGAAAACATCGCAAAAATATGTATCCGGATTCCCCGGATCAAAAATCTGATTCGCCCAGAACAGGCAGATCATCTCCCCGTCAGACAGGTTTTCGATATGATGCGTGTATCCCGGCGGAATGTCAACCACTTCGATCTTCTCATCAGAGACCCGATACTCGATCAATTCGTTGCTCAGGATATGCCTGAACCTTATAGCCGCCTTCCCCTGAATGACGCAAAACTTCTCTATCTTGCTGTCGTGGTAGTGGTTGCCGCGCGTGATGCCCTTTAATGTCCGTGATACAAATATCTGTCCGAAATGCTCTGACTTGATCAGCTCGAAAAGCCACCCTCTATCGTCGTGTTTGAGATCAACCGGATAAGAGAATTCCCTTGTATCCAGAAATGAAAGGTAGGTGGCATTCAGGCATCTCATGAAATAGTTCGACAGGTCAGGGACCCTGAGTGTTCTCCTCATATCCCTCAGACTGTATATCCTGGAGGCGAGATCTCCGAGCGTGACCTTAAAGGTCGTGTCGACGGTATAGAATGACCTGCCTGCACCGGCTTCGTTTGATACGCTCAAATGGCTTATAAAATGCCTGATGACATCATCTATATAGACCAGCTCTATTTCATTATTAGGATCAGATATCTGTATCTCCAGGCCGCGTGCGATATTGTGACAGAATGTCGCAACAACTGTGTTATAGTTGGGCCGTGACCACTTCCCGAATACGCCTGGCAGACGATAAATATACACCGGAGCTCCGGTACGCCCGCTGTAATCGGAGAGGATCTCTTCGGCGGCCTTCTTGCTTGCACCATAGGGGTTATCCCGTTCAGCCTGGATTGAAGAGGTCAGGAGTATCGGCACTTTCCTTCCTGCCTTCTCAAGGACAGACACGATTGAGGCTGTCGAGTCAGCATTTCCTGTCCTGAACTCGGCAGGGTCCTGAGGCCGGTTAACCCCGGCAAGGTGATATATAAAGTCAGCCTGAAGAACTCTCTCTTCAAGAGACGCGATATCGTCATCAACATCAAAGGTCCTGATCACGACATCTTCGTTACGCCTGAGTGAGGCAACAAGGTTCTTCCCAATAAACCCCCTTGCACCGGTTATGAGGATATTCTGAGCGCTCATTTCCAGCTTTCCAGTTCCTGCTTCATGTAATAAAGCCCTGACAGAAGATCCTTCACCTCCTGGACATTCAGGCGGCGCGTGTTGTGAGAATTATAGTCCTCTGTATGGGAGACCTGCTCTTCGCCCTCTATGAAGTACTTGTTATAGTTCAGGTCTCTCCCGTCAACAGGGACCCTGTAATACCCCCCCAGGTCCTCTGCCTTCGCAAGCTCTTCTCTTGTCACGAGCGTCTCGTAGAGCTTTTCCCCGTGCCGCGTGCCGATGATCTTCACCTCATTGTCCCGGTTCATCAGCCCTTTTATTGCAGCTGCCAGGTCAGCGATCGTAGAGGCTGGCGCCTTCTGGACAAAAAGGTCGCCCTGCTTTGCATTGTTAAAGGCATACAGGACAAGATCCACAGCATCCTCTATGGACATCAGGAAGCGGGTCATGTTGGGATCGGTGACAGTGAGGGGCTTGCCCTCTTTTATCTGGCTCACGAAAAGAGGGATAACAGAACCCCGGGAGGCCATGACGTTTCCGTAGCGCGTAGCGCAGAGGATTGTCTTATCGGGATCGGTCATCCTGGACTTGGCGACCATCAGCTTTTCCATCATCGCCTTGGAGAGGCCCATGGCATTGATGGGATAGACGGCCTTGTCAGTGCTCAGGACGATGACTTTCTTGACATTGGCAGCGACCGCAGAGTTAAGAACGTTTTCAGCGCCCAATACGTTTGTCCTGACCGCCTCCATTGGATAGAACTCGCAGGAGGGGACCTGTTTTAAGGCTGCAGCGTGAAAGACGTAGTCAACGCCCTCCATTGCGGCTCTGATGCTGTCGTAATTGCGGACATCCCCGATGAAGAATTTGACCTTATCGTTCTTTAACTTGATCCTGAGGTCTTCCTGTTTCTTTTCGTCGCGGCTGAAGATGCGGATCTGTTTGATTTCTGTGTCCAGGAAGCGTCGAAGAACGGCATTCCCGAATGAACCTGTCCCCCCTGTGATTAGAAGTGTCTTGTTATCGAACATGTATCCCCTCCCAAGAAAATTGAAATATTATACCCTATCGTCACAGCCAGAATCAGCGGATAACAAGGTCTTATTGAGACAGCTCTAACAGAATTCTTCTTCTGACCTCGTCTGCCTTTGTAGTGTCCTGCGGATTGTCCAATACGCTTTTTGCAAGAGCCTTCGCAACTCCCTCCCCTTTGGCCTTTGAATACATAGCAAGAAGTTCGTAGTCCTCAATCCCCATGCGCCAGGCCTCCCACCGGCGGCTGGAAATGATGGTGTTATTCGGCCCCTCATAGATAACGGCATAATCAGGGTTCTTACCGTCAAAATCATCCCAGGCAGTGCCGGGATTATCACCCCAACCTGCATCAGCGTAAGCCCAAAAACCAATGCCAGTATACCCACGGAGATAGGCCTTCCATGCCATGAGGCGGTAATAGCCGTACGGAGAGAGGGACTTCGCAGGTCCTTTACAATCATAG
Organism: Nitrospirota bacterium; assembly: GCA_021814475.1. Classification (GTDB taxonomy): domain Bacteria; phylum Nitrospirota; class Thermodesulfovibrionia; order Thermodesulfovibrionales; family UBA6898; genus PALSA-1316. The sequence goes on along the minus strand of JAKAIE010000001.1, from coordinate 4,462 downwards.
ATCCACTTTTCGCCCGCATAATTTCCTATTCTATTGAGTATGGTTTCGTCATTGATGAACTGGGCTATATCAAGATAGGGGAGCGCCCTCAGCGACTCCTTAACGCTAAGCGTAGCATACAGCTGAATGCCTGGAATTTCCTTTTTTGCCCATCTACCGAAAGAAATAAACTGGCCAATTTCTTCATCATGCATCTCATCATACGGATACAGGTAAATCTGCTTCCGCTTTATCTCCACCTCATCAGCAGCCTTCATCAGCCCGTTATACCAGTTCCGAAACGCAGCCTTCCAGCGCTCATCAAGAAATTTACAACTGCTGCCGAAAGTCCTAACATGTTCCTGCCGATAATCCATAAAAAGCAGAACTTTTTTAACTTTCTCATGTAGCTTTAGATACCTCTTGAAATTACTGAAGTCGAGAGTTTTGTCAGGCGAAGCCATTGGTATGTGTGTAGGGGGCACAACAAGGATACTTGTATGGTGTATCGCCAAGTCTTTTACCGCCGCCTCGTCCCGGTCCTTTATAAGCTTGAAATCCAAATAACTCCAGTTTACCGAGTTAAGCACGAGACTTGGTGGCAAGGCAACGTTAGCTACCCGGATGTTTACGGGGACATAAGTGACGCCATCTCCGCTGCCAACTTTCAATCTACTCTGCCACGTGCCCGGGCGCCTGCCCCTTGCCGTGAGAAAGATCATACGCGATTCACCGGACCGCAAGTCGAATCCACCCTTAACAGGAACTAAGGGGTCCGGGACATACTGCATTGCGGCGTTCTTGATAAATGGAGCTTCATACAGAGACAATTCAGGAGCCTTTTCATGTAACCTATCCAATGACAAAGATATCTGTCGAAAGCCAGCTGAAAGATTTGTTATCAATAACGCTGTATTCTCATAACCACCCCGCGGAATTGTAAGAGAAATTACATCGGACGATCGTCCGGCGGATAATGACACCGGTGATAAGGGACCCCAAGGGGAGATATTTTTCACCAGAATTTGCCTGCCGGGAAATTGAGAGCGCAATGCAGCCCCTCTAAGCTTAAGGATTTCAGCTTCAAACGCTTCAGCATCCTGCATATTGGATATTTCCTCTTTATGCTTTACTACACGATCGGTTAATTGGGACCCCAGGCTCTTCTGTAGCTGACCTAATAGGTTGGCAAGGATATTTTTTTCGTTATCCAGCCTGACAATTTGTTGCGCCAATTTGCGCGCGTCATTTATGGACAAGTTACCGGTTCTGCCACTGTTATGTTCGCCCTCAAGCACCTCTATTTCATCACAGAACAGATAATAGCCCTTCACCTCTATCTCTAGCAGGACATATCTTCCTCTAGCTCCGATTCTATTCAGCGGCAGTCGTTTTGTCTCATATGCCACTGGATGACTATCTGAATCTTTTGCGATATCACCCACATATAACAGATGCTCTTTGTCCGGACCTGTGAAAACGACAATATGTGACGGAAAATGAACATCCCCACGGGTACCTCTCGCTGTACTGAAGGATAAACTATCGATGGTCGAAATCTTCTCAAGATCAATCATAATCTCCAAATTCTTGATCCCCTGCCAGCCGACGGTTGATTTTTGTGTCCAGAAATGTCCGCTTGTATATTTGCCATCCGTAAGTGAGGTTTTATCGGTAGCAGGAGCTGTAAGCCTATAGTTATGCTGAATTGAAACAGAATAGGATTTGTTAAGTGCAAGATTTGTTGCAGCGGCACATGAAGACACCAATGTCCATATTGAACAGAAAAATATCAGGAATATTACGCTAACATAATTCATTGTTTATGGATTCCCCAAAAATGACCGCTCAGATTTACCTAATGATTTTATTGATTATTTTGATGATCTTATTCACTTGCACCAAATTATTTTTATTTTTTTGTACCCATTTTTGCGAATTTCGACCAAACGCAGTAAGCTCATCAGCAGGCTTTGATAAGACCAAATCTATCGCTTTGGAGAAACCGGCCTCATTTTGATCTTCAACGACATACGTGTGGCTGTAATATTCCTCGGGAATCCCTTCAAGTCTACAGATTATAGTGGGTTTTCCGGATTTCAAATATTCGAGAATTTTAGATGGGAAGGAGTATTTAGTGAAGGTGCCATCGGCAGTTCTGGGATTTATCAAAGCTGTGGCCTTGCGACACAGACTGTTTACCTCGTCATTTGTAATTACGCCATAATATTTAATTCGTTTATCCATATCGCAGAATCTAAGGACCTCTTCCCGCATTGGCCCACTGCCACAGATCCAAAGTCTATAGTCGGGATTTTGCAGACTAGTAAAAGCCAATAGAAGGATCCTCACGCCATATGCTGCATTTAGTTGACCGGCATAAAGCAAAATACGCTGTCCCCCATTGATCGAATTTTCTGACTCATGAGAATTGTAGCCAGGTAGAGAATCAACACAACCCTCGATAATCTCATATCTATCGGGCTGAACATTAAAGCCCTCAGTCATGAACTTTGTTAAAAAAATATAGCCGTCAAACAAACGACCAAATAAATAAAGTTGCCAGCGATTAATGCGTAATAACATTTTTAGATACCACGGTGTTGGGACCCCAATTCTCATATGCTCGGGAAGATCGGGAACTATCAATATGGATTTTACCCGAAAGCAAAGAGATAATACCCGAGAGACAACAGGGAATGGAGCATACATAGAATAAACGACTAAAATCTTATTTCTACTTTTTGATTTAACTGCCCACCTTGCTAATAGGAAAAAGGAACTGATAGCAATTATTAAGTGCTTAATAAGTTTTATATTTATATATGGAATATAAATTAAATTACTGCCCTTAGATGTTTGTGTGTGTCCTTTGCATATCAATAAATCTGAAAACCCTGGATAGCTGCTAACATTGATAACACTAAAAACGCTAAGCAATCCCTCGTAATAATGCTCAAGCCCGTTAATGAACAGCCAGCCTAATTTGTTGGCAGCTAATTGGGGGAAGTTGTGATCATTATTAATGACATAATCTGCCAACTTCTCATCAAACACGCACCCCAAAAAAGAAATGGAAAGATCCTTTTCATTTGATTCATGCATATTAATGTTGATAATTATTTCCCTCTTTCCCTACTTCATTTCTTTAGCTTGAAGTCAGCCCCATCGATTATCCTTGTTAGTATACAAACCTTCTTAATGGCACTTGCAACGAGCTTTCTTAGATGCACAATTCCATGCACCCAAATATCCGCCCTTTTCGTATCGCGCAATTCATAAGCTATTCGATTAATTTTTGATTTTGTTATAAGGCGTTTATTCTTAGATTCGTCATAAATGCAGGTTGTATCATAGCAATAAATATCATCACCTTTTATCCCATATATTATATTTACCTCATGTGGCCTCATCCTAAGTCCGTAGCTTGAGTGAACCCTGTAATTTGCAGTGGTCATTGTCAACCAATATCGCCGTCCCAGATTATTACCCTTCGACGAATATAAATCAACGCATAATTCTTCCTCCAGTACCCCTAAGGCGGCACCAAGTTCAGCCCTTTCAAAAAAGACGTCGTAAATTACAGCATTAATATCATACTTAGGAAACTTGTAGTCCTTCTTATCGCCCAATAATAACGGCACTTGATAACTGGAGGATACTACTTTCGAGTGTTGACCTCGATCTCCGAAATTTGTCGTGAGAGAGATTCTTGGGTAAACAAAATAACGGTTTGTTCTGACCAGATATTTGATAAAATATTTCAACCAAGATGTATCAGGCCAATGAACAACTGTCTGTGGCAGATCGGGCTCATCTTGTATATCAGCGGCGTTATCATTGTACCAATCAATAAAACTCCGCCACATTGAAGCTGTCCACACTTGCCCCCATGATTGGGCAAACTGGAGAAAGTAAGCATCCATGCCATCATCAGCCGGAACGAAAGGACGCGAACAATTAACGTTCCATAAATGAGAATAGAGAGATATGCCAGCAATTTTGTCTTCTTTCTCATAAAAAGCAATGGCTGCTTTTGCAAACATATAAAAATTGGGAGAAACAAAAAGATCATCCTCTAAAACAATAGCACTGCCATATTGAAGGGCCAAATTACCACAACTTATTATATGTTTGCGTAATCCTAACCTTTTGGGGTGGACATTGACAATTTTTTCACCATAGTTCCACCTAAAGTCATCGGCGATCTTAGCTACACCCGCATTATCATTTTGATCAATACTTATTATTAAAGGTACACTGGCCCCATCAAAGTTAGCCTCAGATAGAGACATTAGAAGTCGCGACAAAGCTTCCGGCCTATTATACCCAACTACAACAATAGCAGGGCTCTTCACCTAGTGTAGTGTCTCCAACGCTTCTTTACATTTAGCTATTTTGGTCAGAATCTTTTCTGCAGGTGCGGTCCATGAAAACACCCGAGGATTCTGATTATGATTTTCTAGATACTCCTTGATTGCCG